>NZ_CP013979.1:3436026-3748392 GCF_001660485.1 Agromyces aureus | reverse complement strand
GCGCCCACCTCACTGCAGGTTCGTGTAGATCGCGTCCTCGTAGTCGAAGTTCGGCGAGATCTGCATGGTCAGCGAGTTCGCGTCGGTGACCGACCAGGCCTCCTGCCACGTCACCGATTCGCCGGGCAGCACGACCGTGGTCGGCGGAATGCCGATCGTCGAACCGTCTGCCGGCACGTCGAAGATCTGGCTGGACTCCTGCCCGGCCGACGAGAGGCGCGAGTAGACGGCCGGCTCGAAGTTCTCGGTCGAGTTGTTCGTGATGGTCAGCGTGAACACGAGGTTCGCGGCTTGATCGGCGCCCGCCGCGAACTCGGTCGGCGTGTAGGGCGTCGGCGCGGCGACGGTCAGCTCGAGGCCGTCCTCCCAGCCCATCGTGTCGCCGAAGGCGAGGGTCTCCGCTGCGGGCGGGGCCTCGTCGTCGGCCGGTTCGTCCGCGGCGTCCTCCGCTGCCTCGGATGCCTCCGCGATCGCGCTCGGCAGTTCGTCGATGGCCTGGTTGACGGCGACCGACGCGACCAGCCAGAACACCACGAAGCCGGCGATGGTGCCGAGCACCGACAGGATGAGGCCGGTGATCGCGGCCCACTTCGCGCCGCGCATGAACAGCGCGACGATCGAGAGCACGAACGCGATGGGCAGCAGCACCCAGCCGACGACGAAGGCGAACGGGATGCACGCGAAGACGAAGCCGACGGCGGCCACGATGAGGGCGATGATGCCGAGCACGTGCGGCTTGCCCTTGGCGCCGGGCGGCGGGGGCGTCGAGCTCGCGGTGCCGTAGCCCGCGCCCGCGCCCGCGCCCGCGACGGAGGCGGCCCCGACGGGTGCTCCGGGTTGGACGGCGGACCCGTACGGTGCGGGGTCTGGAGCGCCGTACGGGCTGGTCGGCGCCGAAGCCCCGGTGGCGGACCCGTGCGGTTCGGTGACCGGCGGTGCGAACGGCTCGACCGGCGGCGGCGCGACCGGTTCGGGTGCGGCGTCGGCCGCGGGCGCCGCGGGCGCGAACTGGTCGGTCCACTGCCGGCCGTCCCAGTAGCGCTGTCGTCCGCTGCCGTCGTCGTACCAGCCGGCGGGCGTGTTGGTCGGATCGCTCATCGGATTCCCCCTCCGTCGCGACGCCTCGCGCGAGCGTGACTGCCCCCGCAGCCCTGCTCGCCGACGGCGCTACCCGAAGCGTACGACCGCACCCGCCGCGGCGCCGCCCCAGTTCAGGGCACACCATCGCGAGACACGCCGCCGTCGGCGCAGCGATGCCTGCCCGATCGGGCAGATGCGCGTCGGCCGGTCGGCCGCGGGACTAGTTTCGCCGTGAAGAGGAGAGCGAGCGGGCGAACCCTGGTTCGCAGCGCGAGCGCACGCATGCGGCATCGCAAGGTCGGCGACGAAGACCCGGACGACGCCGGACGGCACCCCGTACACGGCCGACCGGCGCCGGTCGTGCTGCCCGCGGCATCCGTCGCCCCGCCCTCGGATCACGCGCCCGTGACCCTCGCCGACGTGCAGCGCACGGCGGGCAATCGCGCGGCGGCGGAGCTCGTGGCTTCCGACGGGCTGACGAACGGGCTCGTGCAGTTGCAGCGCCAACCGGTCGACGCCGGAGTCGACGCGGACGTCGACGCGGACACGGATGCCGGCCCAGGCCCCGACGCCGGCGTCACGCAGACACCGCAGACGACGCCCGGTACTCAGACCACGCCCGGTACCCAGACCACGCAGACGCCCCAGACCACGCAGACCACGCCCGGCACCCAGACCACCCCGCAGCGGCCCGGACAGGCGCAGGCCGCGCCGGTCGACACCGACACGACCGACGTGGCGTATCCGCCCGCGCGGCCGAGCCTCACGGTCACGCGCGGCACGCCGGTCGTCGTCGCCGGGGCCGCTCCGCCTGCGGCCGAGGTCGCGCCCGCCCACGGCATCGACACGACGGTCGAGTTCTGGGCCGTTCCGGGGGTCGCGACCTACGTCGACGTGCTGGTCGACGGCTGGCGGGCTCGGCGCGCCGCGGCCGGGCAGACGACGGATGTCGCGTCGACGCGCGCCTCGTTCGTCACCGACTTCGACGAGACCATGCAGGGCTGGTACAACCGCAGCAGCTTCAGCACGCCGTTCGCGGGCATCGACGCGGCGATGCTGCGCAAGCTCAACGCCGAGAAGGCGAAGCTCACGCGGGCGATCGCCGCGCGCCGGGTCGTCGAGAACGGCAAGCGCCGCGTGCTGACGCCCGCCGAGCGCAGTGCGCAGCTGGAGGCCGAGCTCGTCGTGTATCGGCAGTACCTGATCGACAGCGTCGCCTCGCATCTCACGCAGGGCGCCTGGGGGTGGATGCTCGAACGCCGCGAGCACCTCGACTTCGTCACCACGACGCAGCGCGGGGTGCGCGAGTTGCGCAACTTCGCGCCGGGCGCGCTGCCCAACGTCGATGCGGTCGCGCTCGTGCGCGGGCAGCTCGCGGCGCGCAACCGCACGCTCAGCGACCGGGAGCGCGCGCAGGCGATCGCGCAGGCCGAGTCGGCGTTGCGGCGGCGGTTGCGCGATCCGAAGGCGACGCTGGATGCCGCGGCGCAGGAGCAGGCGATCGTCGCCGCCGAGACCCGCAAGTTCGGCGGACAGGGTGCGGTCGACGCCGCCGTTCGCACGGCCGCGATCGCGATCGAGGAACGCGGATGGGAGAACGTGCACGAACTCGACCAGAACGGCCGACCCGCGTGGGGCCCGGTCTGGGAACGCAGCAGCCTCGGCGCCATGACGACCACGGCGATCTTCGTGCTGTGGCTCATCGACGCCTACGGCACGGGCTTCACGGCCAGCAACTACGGGGGTCATGGCGGCGGCGGGTTCGAGGGGCGCGGGCGTTCGGTCGACCTCACCATTCCGCAGCGACGTGCCGACGGGTTCTTCGACGGGCCGCAGGCGATCAGCTTCGCCCTCGCGATCGACCGGGCGGCCTCGGCGATCGGCGTCGAGTGGCGCGTGATCTACGACGACTTCTCGGTCGCCCGCGCCGTCAATGAGCGTCTCGGCCAGCGCCGCATCATCGAGGTCGCCAACACGAGCCGCAACCGCGCGGGCGACATCACGAACATCAACTGGCACGGTCCGCTCGTGACGCACTTCCACCTCGACCTCGCGTTCTGAGGCGCGCCTGAGTGGGGCGGATGCCGCGGGGCCGCGGTGCTCTCCCCGAATCCCGGTGCCGGAGTGCCGGAGTGCCGGAGTGCCGGAGTGCCGGAGTGCCGGAGTGCCGGAGTGCCGGAGTGCCCGCGTGCCGAGATGCCGGGCACGTGTCGATCGGACCTCGACCGGGTCGTCATCAAGGTAAGGGCCGACATCCGGCCCACTCCGATCGTGGAGTACGAGAACGAGACCCGGGCGGCATCGGTGGTGCGCGAGTACCCTGACGCTGGACGGGGCCGGAGGAGGAACGCCATGCGCTACACACTGCTGCTGCACTACCCCGAGATGACCGCTGACGACCTCGGCCCCGAGGCGCTCGAGCAGGGCCAGCAGGCCTTCACGAGCTATGCGGCGACGCTGCACTCGGCGGGCGTGCTGATCGCATCCGAGGTGCTGCAACCGTCGTCGAACACGACGACCCTGCGCAGTGCGGGCGGCGGCGCCCCCGTGCAGGTGCAGGACGGCCCGTTCGCCGACACGAAGGATCAGCTCGGCGGCACGTTCGTCATCGACGTGCCCGACCTCGACACCGCGATCGAGTGGGCGAAGCAGGCGCCGTCGATGGGCTACGGCGCCGGCGGCGTCGAGGTGCGCCCGGGCGCGGTGTACACGGTCGACGGCGTGTGGACCGCCAACGCGTGAGCGTTGACGGGGCGCGGGCGGTTGCGGCTGCGGCTTCGGCTGCGGCTTCGGCTTCGGCTTCGACGACGGATGCCGCGGCATCCGACTCGGCGTCCGACTCGGCTTCGGACTCAGCCGCGGCCTCCGTCTCGGCCTCGGTCGAGCTGGCCGCCCGCGCCTCCTACGGCCGCTTGATCGCCCTGCTCGCCGCATCGACCGGCGACCTCGCGCTCGCTGAAGATGCGCTGGCGGGCGCGTTCGAGCAGGCGCTCCTGCGGTGGCCGGATGCCGGTGTGCCCGACAATCCCGAGGGGTGGCTGTTGACCGTGGCCCGCAATCGCCAGCGCGACGCGTGGAAGTCGGGGGAGCGCCGCTTCACGACCCCGCTCGTGGCGCGGACCGCCGACGACGGCGACGGATTCGCGGATGCGCCGGCCGCGGCATCCGTCGACCCGCTGGCCGAGTTCGACCCGTTCGCGATTCCCGACAAACGCCTCGAGCTGCTGTTCGTGTGCGCGCACCCGGCGATCGACGCCGCCGTGCGCACGCCGCTCATGCTGCAGGTCGTGCTCGGGTTCGAGTCCGCGCAGATCGCGACGGCGTTCGCGGTGCCGCCGGCGGCGATGGCGCAGCGACTCGTGCGCGCGAAGCGCCGCATCCGCGACGCCCGCATCGGTTTCGTCGTGCCCGACCGTCGCGCGATGCCCGAGCGCCTGCCCGCCGTGCTCGAGGCGGTCTACGGATGCCACGCCATCACGTGGCGCGATGCGGCCGACGCCCGTGGCGCCTCCGGTGACAGCAGCGCGCCCGCATCGATGGCCGGCGAGGCGCAGTTCCTCGCGGTCACGCTCGCCGCACTGCTCGAGCACGAGACCGAGGCGTGGGGGCTCGCCGCGCTCGTGACGCTGTCGCTCGCGCGACGCCCGGCGGCGGCCGGTCGGCCGGCGGTCGCAGCTGCAGACGGGACCGGCGCCGGTGCCGGTGCCGATGCCGATGCCGACGCTGCGGCCGCCCCGCCCACGTTCGTCCCGCTCGACGAGCAGGACCCGACGGCGTGGGATGCCGCGCTGATCGCCGAGGGCGAGGAGTACCTGCGCCGCGCCTCCGCACCGGGGCGACCGCCGGGCCGCTTCCAGCTCGAGGCCGCGATCGATGCCGTGCACTGCGACCGGCGCCGCACTGGCGTCACCGACTGGGCGGCCCTCCGCACCCTCTACCTCGCGCTAAACTCCGTCGCCCCGAGCCTCGGCGCCCGCGTCGCGCTCGCCGCGGTCATCGGCCGCCTCGACGGACCAGACGCCGGCCTCGCGGCGCTGCCGCCCGAGCCCGAGGCATCCGCGTTCCAGCCCTGGTGGGCCGCCTGCGCCGACCTGCTCGCCCGCGCCGGACGCCTGGCCGAGGCATCCGCCGCCTTCACCCGCGCCGCCGACCTCACGGCCGACCCCGCCGTGCGCAGCTATCTGCTCGCCCGCCGAACGAATCCCGATTCCGGTATCTCAGTTCAGCCTCATCGATGAGGCGGAACTGACCTACCGCGACCGGGCCGCCGCCCTCGTCACCGAACGACGCATCCGCCATGTCGTCATGGCTCGGCGCGAAGTTGCGCAGAGAGATGCTCGAGATCCATTCCGAGGTCCGCGAGCACAGCGGACCGCGGCCTTCAGCTCCGTCGGAACCGGATCGTCTGGTGGATCGCCTGGATGATCGCGACCAGCGGGAGCACCAGGAAGAAGTACAGCCCGAGTGTGGCGAGCACCAGTTGCGCGCCGAGCAGGAGCAGGACGGTGTCCCGGTCGTAGACCAAGCCGACGACGGCGAGCACAGCGCCGATGACGCCGGGAATCGCGCAGAGGATGAACAACGCGACGAGGGCCGGGGGCGTCGGAATCCGCACATGCGGATTCGTGCGTGCAGCCACCGGGGCCGGCCCGGACGAGTTGGTCATGGCCGGACGCTCCGCGGTGATCGGCTGCGCGCCAACCTGCCGCTGGGCGGCAGTGATCGGCTGCGCGGGTGCGTCGCTGAAACCCGGATACTCGATCATGTCCCGCCTCATCTGGTCTGCTTCGACGGCCGACGCCTGCTGGAACGATCGGCCTCCGCAAGTCTCGCGTGATCGCCGGGAGCGAATCGCGCTCCGGGTGGCCCCAGAACGAGGGTGATCGGGCGGGTTGCTCCTGCATCCGCGGTCGCCCCACAGCCCGCTCCCATCCGCGCCCCTAGGATCGAACCTATGGCCGGATTCTGGGGCAAACGCAAACGTGACGCGCTCGAACTGCAAGCCCAAGATGCCGATCTGGCGAAGCGGGCGGGCAGCGCGCTGGTCGCGGCCGACGAGCGCATCCGCGTCACCGGCGACGAGCTCGCGTTCGCCGAAGCCGAGCTCGGCCCCGAGGCGACGGCCACGCTGCGCGACGCGCTCGCCGCGGTCAAGCAGCACCTGGGTGAGGCGTTCCGGCTGAATCAGCTGAACTTCGACGAGATCCCCGACACGGCCGAAGAGCTGCGCACCCGCAACGCGCGCATCGTGCAGCTGTGCGAGTGGGCCGAAGACCTGCTCGACGAGCAGACGTCGGCGCTCGCCGAGAAGATCGCGCGCGTTCGCCGGGCTCCCGAGATCATCGCCGGCGTGCGAGCGGATGCCGCGCGCCTGCGCACCCGCATCCCCCACGCTCGCGACACGATCGAGCGGCTCGCCGCCCGGTACGCGCCCGACGCGCTCAGCCAGGTCGAGTCGAACCCCGCCCAGGCCGACCAGCTCATCGGATTCGCCGAGCACAGCGTCGGCGTGGCCGAGCGCCGCCGCGAGGCCGGGCAGCGCGAGCAGGCCAACCTCGCGCTCGAGGCCGCGACCGAGTCCGTGCGCCGCGCCGCGACCCTGCTCGACGCCGTCGAGACGTTCGAGGTCGAGGCGCTGCGGGCCGAGTCCACGCTCGCGGCGATCATCGAGGACTCCCGCGAAGACCTCGTCGTCGCCGCGAACGAGCCGCACACCCCCGCGGTCGCGACCGCGATGGCCGACCTCAAGGTCGCGCTCGCCGCGCTGCCGGCCGCGGGTGTCAACACCGACCCGTTCACGCAGCTCACGCACCTGCGCGACGCGAACACGGCACTGGATGCCGCCATCGCCGCCGCCCGCGAGCGCGCGGCCCGCCCGATTCCTCCGCTCGAGCACGTGCACCACGCCATCGACGACGCCGACCGTCAGCTCGCGGTCGCGCGTGACGTCATCGCCGGCCACCGCGGATGGATCGGCGCCGACGCCCGCACCCGCTTCGCCGAGGCCGAGCGCGTGCGCATCGACCTCGACCGCTTCCTCGGCACCTCGGCCGCGACCGCCTCCGTCATCGGCGAAGACCACCGCGAGCAGGCCATGGCCATGGCCCGCCGCACCGCGTCCCTCGCGGGCGAGGCCCTGCAGCTCGCGGGCCGCGACATCGACGCCTCCCGCCCGCAAGACCAGGGCCAGTGGGGTGGCCAGGGCTACGGCGGCTACGGCGGCTACGGCGGCGGCGGTCGCCGCGGCGGCGGCAACGACCTCATGGGCGGCATCCTCGGCGGCCTCGTCATCGGCAGCGTCCTCGACGGCATCTTCGACTGACGCACCCGCCGGTCGAGGAGCGAAGCGTCTCGAGACCAGCCCGCGGCCGATCGAGCCTCAGATCACCGCGACCTCGTAGTCGCGCATCCGTGTGTCGACGCTGAGCAGGGGAATGCCTTCAACAACCGCCTGCGCGACGAGCATACGATCGAACGGATCGCGATGGTGCCACGGCAGCCGGCGGAGGACGCTCGCGTGCTCGGCGGTGAACGGCAATCTCTCGAATCCGCCCGCTGAGATGACCTCTTCGAAGTCATCGGGCACGTCGAGTTTGCCGAGCGAGGCCTTGATCGCGATCTCCGCGGTCGTGATCGCCGAAACAAGCACGTCGTTCGAGACATCCGTGATCAGGTCGCGGTGGGCCCGGATCAGCCGGTCGTCGTCGGCAAGCCACCAGAGGAGCACGTGCGAGTCGAGCAGAACCCTCACTCGCCGAACCATTCGCGAGCATCTCGGTCATCGAAGGCATCGAAGTCGGCGGCGATGCGCACCCGCCCGCTCAAGGCACCCGGAACCCTTGCCGTGCGCTCGGGTTCGATCGGCACGAGTCGAGCAACAGGGTGCCCGTTGCGGCTGATCGTCACGCGTTCGCCGTGTTCGACGCGGCTCACGAGCCGCGAGAATCCGGTCTTCGCATCGTAGATGTTCACGATCTCCTCCGTCATGCCCCGAGCCTAGTTGACCAACCCTGGTCAGGTCAGGTTGCATTCAGCGAACATTCCGTTGGGTCCGGCGCCAAGCTCACGGAGACCGCCGGCTTCTCGTCAACGCCGCGAAACTCGTCGGCGAAGCCGAATCGATCCTCGTTCCGCGTCGCTCGTCGGAAGCCGTCGTACTGGGGCGGACGAGTGACCTCGTACGACGGGAGATCCGAGAGGTGGTAGTCGCGGAAGCTGTGCATCGGGCCGGTGGAGTGCCACTCGCTCGGGTCGAGCACCGACAGCCCGCGGCATCCGCTCGCTCCATCCATGGCGCTCGCGCGGCGGCGAACCTAGGATCGACGCATGGCCGGGTTCTTGGTCAGGCGCAGGCTGGCTGCGCGAGAACTCCAAGCCCATGACGCCGAGCTGGCGAAGCGGGCTGCATCGGCGCTGCTCGCCGTTGACGAGGGCATCCGCGCCGCATCCGAAGAGGTCTGCTTCGCCGAGGCCGAGATGGGTGCCGACGCGATCGACGGGGCGTGGGCCGTCATCGCCGTGGTGCGGCGGCACCTGAGCGACGCGTTCCGCCTGAACCGGCTCAATCACGACGCGATGCCCGGCACGCCCGACGTGGTGCGGGCGCGGTCCGAGCTCATCGTGCGCGTGTGCGAGTGGGCCGAGCACGTGCTCGGCGAGCTGACGTCGACCCTCGCCGACCGGGTCGCGCAGGGGCGGCGGGCGCCCGTCGTCGTTGCCGTCACGGAGGTTCGCGTCGCGCAGAACGGCGTCGCGCAGACCCGAACGCTGCAGGCCCGAACGGATGCCGCCGGCTCCCCGCCGACCCTCGTGATCGCCGAAGCGCACGCGCACCTCATCCGGCTGCGCGCAGCCAGATCGGCACTGGATGCCGCGACGACCGCGGCCGGCCAGGGCACCACGGGCACGGGGCGGGCGACGCAGGTGGCACGCGCGACGCGGGCCGCGCGAGCAACGCCCCCGCGCCCACTCGCCACCTCGCTCCAGCGCGCGATCGAGGCCGCCGACCGCACGCTCGACCTGGCGCGCAGCACCGTCGCCGAGCATCGAGGCCGCATCGGCGCCGAGGCCCTCACGCGGCTGGCCGAGGCCGAGCACCTCCGCATCGATCTCCGGCACGGCCTGGGCGCCGCGCAGTCGACCGCGTCGCTCCTCATCCGCGAGGATCACCGAACCCTTGCCACGACGATCGCCCAGCACATCGCCACCCTCGCGAGCGACGCCGTGCTCCTCGCCCGACGAGACCTCGCCGCGTCGCGCCCGCCGTCGCGCCGTGGTGAGGGCTAGAGCTGGCGATGCCGATGAGCGCCACCCGCGGCCGGGCGCTTCGACAATGAGACCGCAGTGGCGGGGGAGGGTTCGATCATCGGAGTTACGTTCCCAGTTGTGGACCGTGGAGGTTCGGATCAGCTGCTGGTCCTGGCGGATCGCCGCAACTTTTCACGCCTCCGTGCTCCGAGAGCTGCCGCGGCTGCCGGGTTCCGGCAAAGCATGGTTTGTCTCAATCGCGAGCATTGCCAGTGCGTCGATCCATCGCGAACGAAGCCCGTTGAGATGGAGCCAGTAGCCGTCCGGATCTCGTCTCGCCAAATCCAGATAACGATTGGCGGCTCGGGCCATGTCATCGAGAGGCTGCTGCATGGATGATCCGGGGCGTACTCCACGTGAGGCCTCGACGATCGCCTCTCGCGCATGCGCGACGGAGACACGACATGCCTCGAGGTCGTCGGCGCGGTATGGCTCGGTGGTGTCGATGCGAACGGGATTCGCTTCCACAAACGCCCGCCTGCTAGCGAGGATGTTCGCGAGATGGCGGATTGCGTCGCGTTCCCGAGTGCTTACCTCGTGCCGATAGGTGCCGAACGCAATCCCGACGGTCAATAGTGCGCCGAAGGTCGTGGCGATGAGAGCAATCAGCAGGTCAGGCCAAAATGTTGAGGAGGGCAAGGTGCTCCGTCTGTGGCTCAGTGTCATCGATGAGAACGTCGCTCGATACTCTCAGGCAGGTCGGGCGAGGGCTTTCCCCCAAAACGAGGGTGCCTACGAGATCATCCGATCTCGCTCAAATATCGCGTCCACCGACGTTTGTCGGACTGCCGCGACGCCGGCATGCGGCCGCTTCTCGGCCGTGCATGTACCCCGAACACGGGCCGCCGCCGCCCGAACCGCTCCGTAGCATGGCGGGCGGGGCAAGGGGGCTCGCATGACCATTCAGGAGTTCGGCTGGCCGATGACGCCGGGCGACGGTGGACGCAATCTCGAGCTGCGGTACGACCGCAGAATCGACGAGAACTTCCTCGACGTCATCTGCGATGGCCCGCTTCGGTCGTTGCAGGAGTATGCGCGTGAGGCGCGCTACCCGGTGGATCTGCAGTTCCGGCGCGACATCCACTCGGGGGATCAGCGCGCGCAGCTGTACGTCGGACTGCAGCGCGTGCTTTCGGTGTATTGGCGTTCGGGGCGGGTGCGGTTCGAAGGTCACACCAAATATGGGCGCTATCAGCGATACGGATTCGATGATGCCTGGCGCGAGTGGATGGCAGCGGATGCGGTCGCCGGCATCGTGGAGGACCTCGACGACTACCTAGAGCTCGTCATTCCGAAGGTCGCGTCGGTGGCCACCGAAGGTGCCGTGCAGTCGGCGATCACCTCATTCCAATCGACCAATGGCCGGGCGAACGGTGGGCGCGCGATGCTCGATCGCGAGTTCACGCCTCAGTTC
Source organism: Agromyces aureus (assembly GCF_001660485.1). Lineage (GTDB taxonomy): Bacteria > Actinomycetota > Actinomycetes > Actinomycetales > Microbacteriaceae > Agromyces > Agromyces aureus. Next base: position 3,737,591 of record NZ_CP013979.1, on the reverse strand, counting down.
GAGAGTTCGTTCGTCGAGGACTTCGTGATGAATGACGTCTCGGCGACACTGCTCGCTGCGATTCAGGATGCACCCGTCGACCGTCCGCGGCCAACCTCGTTCGGGCCACGTCTGGATGTGCTCGGAACTCGCGACGGCGTCCTCCAAGCGATCGAAGTGAAGCCGAAGGGTGTCGCCAGCATCGTCTGGGCGCCGGTGCAGGTCATCGTGTATGCGCGCTTGGTCCAACGGTGGCTCGGTGAGGATCCCGAGGCACGCGATATTCTGCGTCGGCTCGCGGAGCAGCGCCGTCGCGTCGGTCTGCTGCACGACGACGTGTACCTCGGTTCACTCGATGAGGTGCAGCCGGTGATCGCCGTGCAGCGCGGCGGACGTGACGGCAGCTACCTCTCCGACATGATGCGCGTGATCGAGCACCTCGCACACAAGGGAATAGGGGAGGCAGCTGCGCTGAAGGTCTACGAGGTGAGCCTCTCTGGCCGGATGCGTCGGCTCGACAAACCGCTACCGCTGCTGTAGTGCCGGGATCGTCGCAATGACTCGATAGTCCCGCAATCCTCGCGTTCGAAACTCGAACGGACGAGCAACGGCTGTATCCGAGCTCACCGTGAGTCAGGCATCGCAGGCGACGCCGTCACCATCGCGATCGAGGTCGTAGATGTCGGAGCCCACGATCCAGACCGGGCCCTGGACGTAGGCAGGCCCGTTGCCGCTTCCCCCTGCGCAGTCGACGTCGGAAGAGATCGGCACGCACGCACCCTCGTAGTTCGAGTCGCATCCGTTGTCCACCGGTGCAGGCGGCGGGGGCGGAGGCTGTCGGGAACCGACCGCGATGATCTCATTCACCGGTTGCACGGTGACGATCTCTTCGACGACTTCCCTTGAGACTTCAACGCCATCCACTGTGACGACGCGGGTCCGAATGACTTTCTGACCATCGGCACCAGCCGTTGCAAGTGCGGTCAACCCCACATCAAGGTTGGGGTCGTCTACGTTCGACGTTGAGAAGGCGATCGGCGCTGATTCCTCGACGATCGTCTCCTTCCGCACTGGCGTGGGGGTCGGCGTCGGTGCCGAGGCGGATGCGCGAGGTGACGCCACCCCGGCGTCGACGAACGCAGCAACATCGTGGTCTGCCGGCTGATTTGCGGCGACTGCTGCGCCCCCGACGCTCGCGACGACGATTCCCGCGACGAGCACCGCGACACCGACGGGCCGGGTCTGGATTCGTAGCCGGCTGAACGACCCCCGCAGAAGGGCATAGAGCCCGACCGTGCCTGCGATCAGACCACTGACCACCAGCAGCCCACCCCAGCCCCAGAGCGCCAGAATCACCACACCCACGACGGCCAGGGTGATGACCGTGGCCGGGAGGTTATTCTTCGATTTGGTCGGCGTCGTGTCGACGGAACCAGACGATCCGTTGGCTGGGAGTTGTGCAGCGCGGTCCACCACCGCCTGCGCGGCTCGATCGAAGAAGAACGTCGTCCAGCGTTCTCCATCCCACCACCGCTGTTGTCCGGAACCGTCGTCGAACCAGCCGGGGCCAGCGTTGGGCATTGCGATACTCCTTGGAACGGGTTGAGGTGACGGTACCTGCTCGTGACGTGCCCAAGCGCGTCCCAATTCTGGGGGTGCTCCCCCTGCGCGGTCAGTCCGTTCTCACTCGACTCGCCGACTCGGTGAGCACGCGCACGTTCGCCGGCTGCTCGCGGATCGTCAGACGCCGGGCCGCGACGATGACGATCACGGGCGTGACCGCCACCGGTGTTCCCGTCGCCGCGGAGAGGCGCTGCGCCGCACGCTTCGCCTCGAACTCGGCGTTGCGCAGGTGGTCGGTGCGCTGCCCGTTCACGAGCAGGCGCTTGGCGCCGACCCACACCTCCTTGCCCTCGTGGTGCTTGGTGTTGATCGTGAAGACGCCCGACGGGCCGATCACGACGTGGTCGATGTCGCTCTTGCCGGTGCCGATGGGCACCGCGTGCAGCACGCGCCACGACGGATCCAGCCGTTCCAGCCGCCGGGCGACCTCGAGTTCGCCGATCGCCCCGAGGTACCACGACTGCGACTCGCTCGACAGCGGCGACCGGCCGATCGCGCGGGCGAGTGGCGAGCGGGGCGGCACGAGGGCCTGCTCGCGCAGGCACTCCGCGATGACGGATGCCGCTGCCGGGCGACCCGACAGCGAGACCGTAGCAGCGGGGGAGGGTTCGGTCACGGTGCCTCGACTTCCGGATGCGCGGTCGACGCCGACCGGGTGACCTCGACGCTACGAATCGACGGCGGGCCGCGGCATCCCCAGTTGGAGTGTGGCGCGGTGTCGTGTCGAGGGAGAAACCAGGTCGTCGCGCGTATTCGCTCGTGCACCGTACGACTGGGAGGGCCACGCCTATCTCGGTGGGCCACCGCAGCGATGTCGGTGGTCGCATCTAGCGTCGTGATCTTCGGCCATCGGCTGGAGTCGGCAAGGACACTTCATGGGTTCGGACTCTCACCTCGCGGCGACCACGACCGCGGCACGCGCGGCGCGCGCGGCGATCAACCTCGGCTTCTCCACGGCGGCGCGCAATGCCGACCGAGCGCGCCTGCTCGACGACATCAACGCCCTCGAGCTGCGGCTCGCGCTCATCGACGACCGCTTCGAGCGGCTCGCCGGTCGCGGTGACGACCAGTACCAGGCGTGGCGCCGCGACACCGTCACGAAGACACGGGACCTCGCCGTGCGGGCTCGCACGCTCGAGGTCGACGGCCTGATTGAAGCCCACCACCGCCGCAGGGTCGCGGCCGTGCTCGTGACGATCCGCGCGCGCATCGTCGCGCTCGACGAGCGCCGCGTGGCCCTTCGCGACCGTCGACCGTGTTCCGTTCCGGGCGACCGGTAGCCCGGGGAGTCGCGGTGCCTCCTCAGAGAGGGATCGCTTCGGCGAGGATGCGGTCGAGTACCTCGCTCCGGCCGCGGTCGGACACGACGTCGACCGTGGTGCCGAGGAGTTCCTCGGCCGCGATCATGAAGCCGGCGAGATCGAACAAAGACGTGTTCTCGCCGGGATGTACGAGCAGGTCGACATCGGAGCCCGCATCGGCATCATCGCGGGCAACGGAGCCGAATACGCGGATGTTGCCGAGCCCGTGCAGGGCCGCAGCCCTGAGCAGCTCGGCGCGCACTGACCTCACCTGCGCCAGCGATGGCGCGCCGGGTGCACGATTGAGCTGCGACGGATCCGCCATGCGGCGAGCCTAGCCCTGTGCCCTACGCCGTCGGCAAGGCTGCTCGGGCAGGATCGAAACCACTGTGCAGAAGCACGGCGCGAAGGTCCGTGAGCGTCGCTACACGGAGCCTCTCAGCGGCTCGAGGGCGGCGAGCACGAGGTCGAGTCCGAAGATGAACTCCTCGGTCGGGTCGTAGCCGACGGCGACGAGCTCCGCGGCGGACTCGTTGAGGAAGGGGAACTCGGCAGGGGGAAGCTGGGGTAGGTAGACGCCCTCGGTCATGTCCGCGAGCTCGTCGGCGGTGTCGAACGGCAAGCTGGCCGCCTGCAGGGCGTACCCGTAGACATAACTGTTGATCATCCAGTTGGCGTGCGTCGCCATCAGCACCGAGAAGCCGGCCCGTCGCAGGCAGGCGGTGACCGCTTCGCGGTGGCGGAGGTTCGCAGGCCCCGGCGTCGTCCGCGACTCCATCAGGCTGGTCGCCCACGGATGTTGCGCGAGAACCCGTTGGGTCGATACCGCCTCCCGGCGCATCGCCGACTGCCAGTCGGTCTCTTCGGTCGGAGGCTCGATCTCCGCGAACACGATGTCGATCATGGCGTCGAGCAGCTCGTCCTTGTTTGCCACGTAGTGGTAGAGCGACATCGCGCCCGCGCCGAGCGAGCCGGCGAGCCGGCGCATGCTCAGCCCGTCGACCCCATCGCGGTCGGCGAGCCGGATCGCCTCGGCCACCACTCGCTGCTTGTTCAGCCCCGCGGATGTCGCGACCTGGCGTTCTTCGTTCGCAGACACGGCTTCCCCTCGCTCGCTCAACGACGCTTGACAATCGTCCAGCGCAGGATCATAGTACGGTGTACTACTCGTCGTACAGCGTACGAGTACGGTGTACGACGAAGCGACACAGCCAGTCGCGCCCGCACGCCCAGACCTGCCGCCACTCCGGCGGAGGCCCCGCTCCTCTCGAAAGACGAACCGATGACCATCCGAACGAACGCCGCGAACACCCCGAACGCCCTGCATCTGCTCGCCGATCCTCCGGTCTCCGTGCGAGCCAAGCTCGCCGCCGCATGGACCAGCTTCATGTTCCTGTACGTCTACGTCGACGTCCTCAACTTCTACAAGCCCGGCGTCGTCGACGGCATCCTCAATGGCCTCGTCTGGAGGTTCGACGTCAGCTCGACATTGTTGACCGTCATGCTCGCGTCGGTGACGATCCCGGCCCTGATGGTGGTGCTCTCCATGACGCTGCCCGCCCGGGCGAACCGCGCCACGAACCTCGTCGTGGCCTCGCTCTACATCCCCTACTCGGTGTTCAACGCGGCAGGGGCGACCTGGGAGTGGGCCTTCTTCTACGGCCTCTCCATCGGAATCGAGGTGCTGCTCCTGGCCTTCATCCTGCGCTCCGCCTGGACCTGGCCCCGAACGCACTCCAATGCCGCGGATGTCGCGACGGCCGACCGACTGCGGCAGGACTTTCGGCGATAGATTTCCGCGCGCGGCAATTCGGCGACGGATGCTGGTGACGCCTGCGTCATCTGGTCGCCGTCGATCCGCCACGCGATCCGCACTGGCTCGTATACCGGCCTGGAAGTGTTTTCAAGAGCCCCACTACGAGGGCCGCCGGCCCGGTTCGTGGCATGCGCCGGCCTGTACGCTCTAGGGTTTTCTGCAGGTTCACGAGTGGCAGCTTCAGGTACCTGGCCGGCTGCCCCGCAGCCCCCTTCCATCGAGCGGGGTGCCCGAGGGGAAGAACCGGCCCGAGGCATCCGTGTCGGGCAAGTCGATGGGCGCCGCGCGTCTCCGAACGAGAGGAGCAATCATGCCTGTCGATCAGCTTGTCGAGTTCGTGTACGGCGATGGTGGAGCGGGCGATGCCCTCGAATGATGGGGCGGATGCTCGTGCCTGGCGTGCCGAGCGGAGCAATGTGATGCTCGACTTTCCGCACTATTTTCCGAGGGTAGTGATCATGGTGTACGTCGCGTGGGGGATCCGCAGGGGTGGTTCGGCGGCTCTGCATCGACCGTCGCAGTGACGAACTGCGCGCTCGCGAGGATGGCCGGTTCGTGGGGTGTGCGCCCGAGGGCGCGTATCCGGCGGTCGAGTTCGTGGCGGCGGACTGGGCGATCACACCCCTTCAAGCAACGCGTTGAATAGTCTGATCGGTGTGCGGTCAAGAACGTAGGTGTCGGAGACGGTGACCTGTGACAGACCGCGGCCTCGCAATTCCGCCACGGCCCGCCGAACCTCGGGATTCCAATGCGCGTCATCGTGCCGCCAGAGCGGGTGTCCGATAATGACAGCTGCACCACGGCCCTCCGGCGACACGAGCGCCGGCAATTCGTTGACCGTGAGCTTCTCGATTCGGAGGTGCGGGCCGTAGCCATCAGCGAAGCTCTGCATGAGCGCAGTGGTTCGGTCAGTCCAGTGGAACAGGTCCAGGCTTCGGCCGAGCACAAGGTCTACTACGTCGAGCCCGAGTCGCCAGTCAAGCGCCCAGTGATTGAAACGATTCTCATAGTTGCGGAGGCAGCCGGGGCATGAGGAAGTGCAAGCTGTGCCATGCGGGTCTTCGCGGAGTCGCCGACCAGTCTCTTCTCGGATCGAGATCAGGAGCCTCCCCAACGTCACTGGCTCGCCGAGTTCCAACGCATACCCCGCGCCATTGTCGAGGGCGTCGGCAAGGAACACCCTCCCCGAGACAGTGGTGCCGCTGCGTGTTGGCTGAAGCCCGACCTCAAGTTCCGACTGCTCAATGTCCAAGTATTCCTTGGCAGCGTTGCGGAGCAACTCGGCAAAGGAGAGCAACGCGCCCTTGCCTGCCGGACACGCCCAGGGCAGCGTGGCGATCGCTCCTTCGGGCAGTGCCAGACCATCGAGGCCAAGCAGGAGCACATCGGTCCGACGGACTTCGCCGATCGCTGCTGGGTCGAGTGCTTGCCCTCCAGTCCGCATGAACTCTGGCAGCGGGCGCCGATACAGATCCCGATTCTGGGCAATCACCGATCCGTCCGACTGACGGCTCAGGTCAAACAGCTTCCGGTTGTTGTCGTTTACAGCTACGACTTCTGCTTGTTCAAGTAGTCGAAGTGAAACTCCGCCGAGCCTCATCTCCTGCCCGAGGTCAGTGTTGGTCGACAATTCGGAGTAGCCGGCGTACATCGGCGTGATATGCGAGTCGTCGTAATCCGGCTGACTATAGATCGTCCGGTAGCCCTCAGGCTGGTAGAGCGAGAACGCACTCATCTCCTCGCCGCAGACCGAGCAACTGAGCGACTCATCCGTTGGATGCGTGTCGAGGCTGCCGCACTGCCCGCAACGATGGACCGGGAATGGTGCGCCGAGAGGGTCTTTCGCGCGTGCGCTTGTCCCCATGATGTTGTAGGCCGCAAAGCCGACCGCGAGGTGCTCTGCGCCATCCTTCACAACGACGGCGCCCGGAGCGAATGCTGTGATGGACATTCGAAGATCGCGATCGGCGACGGTATGCCGTTCCGCGTCGCCAGCACCACGGAGCGGCTTTGAGTAGAGCGGTCGCACCCGGGTCGGGAAACCGAACATTGGGAGTACCCCGGCGTTCGCGAGCAGCTCGCTGAGTTCATTGTGCTGGAAGTACGGGTTGCCAACAGCTTCGTCGATGTCATTGACAAGTCCGTTTCGCGCCCAGTCCTTGAGTTCGTCGACATCGAGAGCTGTGTAGACGCTGAAACGCGCGCAGACCACGGGGACATCGCGGGATGACTGAAGCCATGCGTCGACGTCGGCACGCCGTTGCAGCCAGTCAGGTGTCAAGCCGAATGTTCCGTGAATGCTGTCACCAGTTCGCCGCGGCGGGTTCCGGACGGCGAGGAAGGCTCTGCGGAGAAGTTCCGCCGCGATCACCCGGCGGACAATCCGGGGCCGCGACAAATCGATGAATGGCGGCGGCGGATCGGCCGCTGTCATCTTCTCCGGTGACTGGAAGTAGTAATCATCGTGAGCTCGATCCCGCGAGACGGTGACCGCGAACGAGAACGGCTGACCCGAACGTCCAGCCCGACCGACCCGCTGTTGATAGTTGAACCGTTGAGGGGGCATGTTCGCCATTGCTACAGCTCTGAGCGATCCGATGTCGACGCCGACCTCCATCGTGGTCGTCACTGAAAGCAGGTCAAGGGGGTCAGCGAGAGCGCTCTCCGCGGGCGCAGGGAGCACCGCACCCTTGAACAGGCGTTGCCGAGTCCGCTGGTCGGCCAGCCTGGTCTGACCAGTCAGCTCAGCGACTCGCATACGTCGGAGCGGTTGTGAGGCAAGCCATCCGTAGTAGTCGAATTCTTCGGACCATTCCTCCTCGTGGAGTACGCCGTTCGGGCATTCCTCATTGGTGCAGACTCCGGCTGAGGGATGTAGGTGGGTCGTTCCGCAGTTCTCGCAAAACCACACCTTGTCGCCGGGAGTCCTGAGTTCGAGAGCGTCCTGCCCGGTCTGGGTCCTCAGCGCCCAGGTCTCATCGACGATGCTGCTCGCGCGCAAGAACTCGCCGATGCTCGCCACCAGGGCCTGCCAGTCGAGCTGATGCTTCGCGGCGACGCGCTTCAGGTAAGTGACGACAACCTTCGGCGCCGAATTGGATCGGGCTGCATACCCGCCCTCAAACCGCTTTGCAATCCCGAGGAGGCGAATCACACTTGCCAGGACATCCCCGGCGATGTCCACCGAGATGCCCCAACTATCGGGCGCGAGTGGCTGCGCCCGAACTACGCCCAATCGAGTGGATTCGAGGTCTCGTGACGCGCGGTCGAAGACTGCCTCGGCGACGGCCGTAGCGGTGAGCCGGTAGCGATCTTGGCGGATTGGTCGTGCCACGGCATCAGCCAGCGGCTCCCAGGCGTTGCGGACGGGGGGTTCATAAGCGCGATACCAAGGGGCGTCGCCCTCGCTCTCTGCGACGGATGGCCCTGGTCCGGCTGGATTCACGCCAACTTCGAGCATTACCCGCTCGGCGTCGTGGACGAGCGTTGCCCACGGCAAGGATTCGGTTTCCCGCTCCGCGGCAACGATCGTCTCCATGTCCGCTGGATCGGCAGCTCCAAGACTCTCTAGCCGGAGCTTGTCGAAGAGCTCTCGGCGGCTGGCGCGCAGTTGCTCGGCCCGCCGGAGGTCGTCGCCAGCGAGTTCACCAATGAGGAGCGCTCGCAGGAGCGGCACTGGGTTCTCCCGTCCGTGCAGAAGCTGCCGAACGACTTGCCGCACTTGGTCGCGAAAGTTGTTGAGTGCGATCCCGGCGGCGATGCGTGCAGAGTCGTCCCGGCTGTCGGTGAAGACGATCGTCCTCGACTCCGCCGCGTCAGACCCCAGACTACGGAAAAGTTGGGATACCGCCATTTGGTTGAGCTGTGCGCGACCTGAAGTGTGTGCGCGGATCGGCGACCGTACGTTTCCGGCGAAGAAGACGGCTGCATCGCGGTTGTCCTGACTCCCACCGCAGCGGGGGCAGACTTCTGGAAGCGCGGGCAGCGCCAGTCCACTATCATCGCCCGCATTGTGGCTGAGAACGACTGCCGGGATGCCGTCAGGAGAGTTGCCGAGAATGAGCGAGCCGAGTTTAGGATTCCAGGTCGCGGCGCCGAAGTTGGTCTCGATGGTGGCCTGATTCTCGTCCATGTCGGCGGGGAGTTTGTGCCGGCTTGGGGCATTGGGAACGGGCGAGCCGAGCCATAGCCACCGGTACTCGTCATCGTTCCTCCGGTACACGAAGTCACCGGAATTCTCACCAGGCGTGACCGGGGTGGTTGACAGCACGACAGCGCCGCGATCGGGCCGATCGACGACGTACCCGCCGAGGCTCACGTCGCCGCAGTCGAAGCAATAGAGGAGTTCAAGTACGCGTGCGCCGCATTCGGCGCACGTCGACCGCGGAGTGTCGTACATCCGACCGATTCGCCGAGGCTCTGAATCGGTGCCGCCAGGACAGTCTTGATCAGAGCAGGCCCAAAGCCCGCGCATCCCGCGCATCATCACATGACCGCGAAACTGGATTGCGGGCTTCGCGACGTCGGCGAGGCTGCCAAGCATCGCCGCGAGCGCCGTCGGCGCCAACAAATCGTCCCCGAAGAGGCGGGTCGCAACCGTTTCGATACGCGTGGCCTTCGGACGGGTATCGTCCTGGTCGCTGCACGCTGCCGCGATCGTCTCCGCCCACTGATCCCTTGTGGCGACCTCTACGAGTTCGTCCGGTGGGACGTTCAAAACCTCGGCGGCAGTCGGCTTCTCGCCGGAAACGAGTGATCGTGGCTGCCCCGGCTCGATCAGGAAGGACGCCCGGTCGACGCCGAAGAAGCGCTCCAAATACTCCAGGCCCGAGTCGTCCCCAGGGAGCGAGGCGCTCGTGGCGATGATCCTGAACTGGTCGGAAGACGGCTCGATTCCAAGCCGCGATGCCAGGTTTCGGACGACCATCCCGACCTCGGCCCCGGTGCTGCCGCGATACAGATGTAGCTCATCGACAACAAGCGTGAAAACGTGATCGGACGATCGCTGAAGCCAAAGCCGCGTGGACTCGAAGATCGGCTCCTCGACGTCGCGCATGAGCATTACGTTGAGCATCGAGTAATTCGTGACCAACAGGTCGGGTGGCGTGGCGATCATGTCCCAGCGAGTGATGAGTTCGCCGGCGTAGGGGTCTTGGAACTGGGCCACAAGGTCTGGATCGTCGAGTTCGGCGAGCCGCGCGTTCAGACGAGTTAGATCTCGCATTTCCCGGGCTGCATTGGCGGTCGCAGGTGCGGAGATCTTTCCTCTCGGGATTCCGCCCGAGCCCGGCGTCGCGCCGGTGTAGCGACCGAACCAGAGGTCAATGGGCGAGTCTTGATCCCGTAGGCCGCGCACAGCTCGACGAAGGCGAGCGACCTGGTCCTCGACCAACGCATTCGTCGGGTACAGGATGACGGATCGCACCGCTGCCGGGATCGCCCCAACGGCTCGAGTCGGCTGCCAGTTGTCGGTCTGTCGTTTTAGATCCCACCACTCATGGATCGGAGCCAGCGCCGCCGTCGATCGCTTCTCAGCCGCTATCCGACTTAGGAGCGGAATCAGGAAGGACTCCGTCTTGCCGGACCCGGTCCCCGAGGTCACCACTGGGTTATGCCCGATGCCCGGTGCGAAGTGCGTTGTAAGCGCAGCGGCTTGATGCTTGCGTAGCTTGACACCCGCGAGTGCGTCGGGCGTCACACCAAAGACTGCCCTGATGACGTCGCTGAGATCGCGGGCATCGACCCCCGCCTGTTGAGCGGCCTCGTCGACCGACGCAACCCCGTCGTAGGGAAGCACGGGCTCGAGCATGAGCGGTGCGAACAGGTTCCCCTGGCCCTCAAGCAACAGACGTCGACGCTCGTCGACAAGTGACTGATCCCGTAGTGCGTAGGCGGTGTCAATGTAGCGAAGGAACGCGTCACGGAGATCGTCGGCGATCTTCACTGGGGTCGGGAACGGCACGGTGCTCACCGACTCACACGGTCGTAGATAATGTCCGCGACTTCCCGCGGCACCAAAGGGTACTGAAGCATCCGGTGATTGACGATCTCTCGCGGCGCCCGCCCTGAGCAAAGAGCGAGCGCGCGCCCGTACAGCGCCGGCAGGTCCGCGCCCAACGGCGTAACTACCGAGCCGCTGCGCGAGTTGTAGCCGACCAAGGGATCGCCGGCCCACAAATTTGCAATGTGTTTCACGATCTGCGCGTTGCCGAGTCCGATGGTTCCGCTCGCGATGTCATCCGCTGTGCGGATCGCGTAGGTTGAGCCGAAGTCTTTGAGTCGGTAGGCGCCGACTCTGACTAGCGACTCGGTCTGGTGCCACGAGGCCGAGGCCGTGTCCCAGAACTCCGCCGACCGATGGATGGGCACGATAACCCGTTTGAGCGATTTCGCCACTTCGCCAAGTGCAGGAAGTGTCTCGGCGATGGCCTTCGCCGGCGAAGTCTCAAGCACGGTGAACCCCGCTTCCGCCAGGACTGAAATCGGCAATTTGCCAGCGACCTCGACGCGGGCAAGCTCGGCGTCAACAGTCGCGGTGACCTCGGCATCGCCGTCGACAAGTTCTGTAAGTCGATCCACCAGCGCGCCCGAACGCGACCCTATGAGAACCCACCGCCCATCAGCCGTCGGAACGAGTGTTGACGAGTTCACGGCCCACTCCGTCACCTGGAGATAGTCGTCTCTGGCGACATCGACGTGCCCGACGACCTCAAGCCGTCGGAGGAAGGAGTCGGCGAACAAGCCAGAGCCTTCAACCTGGGCAGCGATCCGCTCGAATGTCCCGAACGATCCGGTCCCGACGTGGTTCAGCGCATCAAATGCGACTTCGAAGTCCGGCTCGTCCGACTCGATCACCGGAGGGATCTCTGGAAGAACGGTGGCCTTAGCAGTGGCATCCTTCTTCTTCGCAGCCCAGGGAGTGCCGGCGAATCGGCGCACGAGTCCGCAGGTTGTGCACTCACCCTCGATACTCCGCGTAGGCACTTCGCCCGGGAGCACTGGCGGAAGGAGGAACCGGTGCATCCCAGTGACGAGACACGAATCGCTCGTCATCGGAGTGCCCACTCGCGTTTTTGCAGGCGCCGCGGCGGATGAGCCTCTCTCCCGAGGCACGAACTCCGGCATCCGCGTTGCGGCTTCGATAACGAGCGAGTCGAGGCCGACGATCCTTGCACCATTCACATGACTCGGCCACTTAGGCGGGCCAGCGGTGAGAGGCCAGCGCAGCGAGGAGTCAGGCGAGTAGACCAGGCGGATATCGACATCCTCGACCCTGAACTGCGGAGTGCTTGCGGACCGCAGTCGAAGGAGCGCCGTCGACGAGGGCTTGATTGCGTCGTCAACGAACATTGCGACGACATACTCGCCGTCAGATAGATCACGATGCACGAGCGGAAGAACTGCGAGTTCGCCGGGCTGAGCAGACTCGGCGACGAGCATGGCAGGGTCGATTCGTGCGCCGCGGTACACGCGGACTTCAACCGAGGATGCCCCAGCGGCGAGAGCGATAGCCTCCGGCGGCTCCAACGCCGACCACTTACGAAGCAGACCGGGAAGCACGAAGCCCCCTCGCAGCGTCAGGCTCGTCCGCGCGCGCGGGGCGAGCGGCAGGAGATCAAAATGCATCTGCCCTGTCGGCGCGGAGACGATCTGGACGTGCTGGTAGAGCAGCCATCCTTCTGGGTATGCGGGCAGATCAGTGAGCTCATGCCAGCCCGGTCGGGAGTGGGCTTCGAGGTGTGCCTCCACGCGCTGGCGTGCATCTGACCTCGCCAGGACGATGCTGTCCTCACCGAGAGAGATGCGTTCGATCTCGACAAACGCCCCCTGGAGGTCATCCCACCGGAGCGGGGTCACCCGCTTCGGACGGCGACCGAATGGACGGCTGTCGTCGTTCCCGAACTCTCCCGCAATTTGTTCCCCTACGAGCGAAGCCGCACTAACCCCCTCCACGCCTGAGAGCCGTGTGGAACCACCGGGCCCGGAGACGGTCGGAACAATCGACTTCCCATCCGCAAGTTGGAACCGGGCGATGTCCGGTCCTTCCGAGCGGTACGGAAGCATCAGGTTGAACTCGATCGACTTGCGCGGGAAGGTCCGCAGGAATGCCAGAAGACGCGTGGTGACAGCGGGCCGTGCAGACGCGACCGCCTCGATCCCGGAGCCGTCCCACGCTTCGAGCTCGAGACATGCGGCATCGACGATTCGCTCCCTTGCGGCCGGGACACGCCAGAGGCGCGAAAGGTGCGAACTCAGGGGTAGGCTCGGAGTGGCCGTTGCGTACGGGTCCATCGCGAGGCTCATGTCATCTGGCGAGATACGCAGACCGGGGGTCATGCCCTCGATCGCGAAGAGTTCGTGGAGGCTGGCGCGATCATGCTGTCGGACAACCGCTTGGGACATCGGTAGCCCGATGAAGGCATGGCCTCCGACGGCGTAGGCCGTCGGGATTCCGCGTTCGCCCTCCCATGCCTCCAGCCATGAGTTCAGCGATCCCCACAGCAAATCGGCGATGCGGCGGTAGTCGTTCTCGACCCTCTGATACTCGCTCGTCGGGACATGGAGCATCCGATGCAATCGTGAGTAGTAGTTATGGGCGGCAAGGTCGCCGTCCGCCTGCATCTGCTCTGCAGCGATGGACAGCGCAACCAAGAGCGGGAGCGCAGGTGGCGTTTCGAGCGGCTCGCGTCGGTGGCGTCGGGCAGCCTCCGCCTGCCCGTGAAACGGGGCGACGCCAGGCTCGTTCAGTTGAAGCGAGGACCTGACGATGGACGCTAGCCCGGTCAACGTCCGGTCCTCAATTTCTGCGGCTTCGAGCGCTTCGCGAACCGTATCGGCGTCCGCGAGCGCATAGACGGGTCGGCCAGCTTGCGACGAACTGAACATGACGTCGGCGAGCGCCTCGCTCACGCGCTCGTACTCGGAATCCACGGCCAGTCTCCCTCGCGCCACTCTGTCTATCCCAACCTAGCCACGAGCCCCGACAACCGGGTCGCGGTAAGAGTCTGAAGCAGAAGCGGTCGACTGCGCGGCAGCGTGCTGTTCGTCTTCCGAAGCCACCGACGACTGGTCAAGACCGCGAAGGAGTGGCTCAGCGATCGCGCGTACCACGTCGGCGTTGACGGCGTTCCCCAGCGCCTTGTATGCGCGCAGATCGCCATCGGGAAGCGAGATCGAGCCGAGGCTTTGGAGTGCGGCGCACTCCGACGGAGTCATGTAGCGACGAACGCCGACGATGTTTTTACCGAGGATCGGAACCTGCGTATGCGTCATCGCGATGAGACTCGGAGCGGTCGAAGTGCGCTTCACGCGGAGGCCCGAGGCGCGCACTTGCAGGACGTACTCGTCAATCCGTCGTTCGCCACCTTGCACGTTCCACTCGAACTTCTGAAGGCTGGACGGGAACTTCCACGGCTTCCACTTATCAAGCCACGGGTCGATCCACTTCTGATTCGCCCAGTAGAACTGACGGTTCTGACGGATGAAAGCTTGCTTCCACGAGGGGAACTTCACATCGGCCGGCCGACGAGCGTGGCTCGGCAGGAGCGCGGACTGCTCGGCCTGCGCCAGCCCTTTTAACTCGAACCCGAAGCTGCCGCGGGCATGATCCAAATCGCGCGGACCGAGTTCCTTCCAGATCGCCGGGGGCGTGGCGTCCTCGTAGGGATACGTCGCTCGGAACTCCATCGACCAGATCGGAAAGGACGGCAGCTTCAGCGCCTCCGGAGCGCGCTTGAGGAAGTCGTCCCACATGTCGATCGCATGCAACGTCTGAGCTGAGATTGCGCGGGTCGGTTTTGCCTGCTTATCCAGCACGCTACTGATGTCCGTCTCTGGCGGGGACGGGCTCGGCCACTTGAATCCATCGAGTCCGTCGAGCGATCCGACGAAGTACGCCCGTTCCCGAATCTGCGGCACGCCGAACTCGTGCGGCGAGAACTTGTGCACGTCGACCGCGTAGCCGAGCTCTTCGAGCTCCTTGCGAATCGTGGCAAGCGTCTCGCCGTTCTGGTGGCGCAGGATGTTCGGCACGTTCTCGAGGATGAACCGTCGCGGTCGCTTCTCCTTGAGAATCGCGAGCACCTTGAAGAACAGCTTGCCCTGAAGTGTGTGGCTGAATCCGAGTTGCTCACCGGCTTTCGAGAATGGCTGGCAGGGGAAGCCCGCCGTCAAGACGTCATGCCGGGGAACCTCCCGCGCGATCGTTGCTTCGTCCTCCAGATCGTTGACGTCGGCCCATGGCTGGATATCAAAATTGACCTTGTAGAGCGCGTTCAATGCTGCATCCCATTCAGCCGCGAACACACCCTCGCCACCGAGCTGTTGCAGCGCGACGTGGAAGCCCCCGAGTCCCGAGAAGAGATCGATGAACCGGAAGGCTGTAGCCTCATCGGCCATGCGCGATTCCTCCTGTCAAACGGTTCAACGATACCGACTCCCACCCACCCCAGATCGGAAGCTCGCCGGCCGCCCCGAGCGCTGGAGAGTCTCGAACGACGTAGCTCTTCGTCCTGCAGTACAACTTCGTACGGTCATCGAGGACGGGCCCGGCTGGCTCAACTCGCTGGTGCTCCAGTTCTGCCGGAATGCGCTTGCGTTCCTTCTCATTGGCCTAGACAGCTCCGATTCCCTCTTTCGGCGCTCTAGTAACCGGTTGATCACGTAGGCGACGGCAAGATCATGAGCGATCTGTTCTTTCTGTTTTTCCGGCCTCCTGCGTGATGGTCTGGCACGGCGAACCAACCGTTGTAGCGAACTTCAGCCCATGCGTTCTGATCAGCAAGCTGCCAGCCTGTGGGGGTCAGCGTGACAACGTGGTGTCGTCGCATGCTCGTCTTTCCTCAGGAGCCTACGGGCACGCATTCGATGGCGCCCGAGGTCCCGCGACCCCCGTTCTGGTGGCATCGCCACCCGTGTCTGGCCCCCACACCCCACACCCGGTACGAAAGGATGAACCTGAGTCGACGCCGACTCGCGCTCTACCCGATCCGACCGAGAGTTGCCTTCCCAGTGGTGAACCACGTCTCCTTCATTTGGAACATCGCCGAATCCCTACGCGGCCCGTTCAAGCCCTCCGAGTACGGGTCGGTGGTGTTGCCGTTCACCGTGCTGCGCCGACTCGACGCCGTCCTCGCGAGCACGAAGGCGCAGGTGCTCGAGACCACCGCGGGCCAGCCCGACTCCCTTCCGGAGAAGATCCGCGATCTTCAGCTGCGCGAGGCATCTGGTCACGAGTTTTACAACACGAGCCAGTTCACGATGGCCAAGCTCACGGCCGACCCGGCCGACCTCCGGGAGAACCTCGCGTCGTACCTTGCAGGCTTCTCCGAGAACGTGCGGGACATTTTCGACCGGTTCAAGTTCGACGAGACGATCAATAAGCTCGCGGAGAAGAACAAGCTGTTTTCGGTGACCGAGAAGTTCGCGCAGGCGAACTTCCACCCGAGCGTCGTGAGCAACATCCAGATGGGGCTCGTGTTCGAGGAACTCATCCGGTGGGCGAACGAGCGCTCGAACGAGACCGCAGGCGACCACTACACGCCCCGCGAGGTCATTGCGCTCATGGTGCAGCTCCTCTTCGCCCTCGATGACGACGCGCTGACCAAACCGGGCACGGTCCGCTCGATCTACGACCCCACCGCAGGTACGGGCGGCATGCTGTCGGTTGCCGACGAGTACCTGCACTCGGTGAATCCCGGCATCCAGCTTTCCCTGTACGGGCAGGACATCAACGACGGCTCCTACGCGATCTGCAAGGCCGACATGGTCATCAAGGGTCAGGATGTCGACAATATCCGCCTGGGCGACACCCTTACCGAAGACCACTTCGAAGACAAGAAGTTCGACTACGGTCTCTCGAACCCGCCCTTCGGCGTCGACTGGAAGGACCAGCGCACCGCAGTCGACGACGAGTACAGCAAGCTCGGCTTCAACGGTCGCTTCGGCCCCGGCACCCCGACCGTCAGCGACGGCGCCATGTTGTTCCTGCTGCACCTGGTGTCGAAGATGCGCAAGCCTGAAGACGGCGGCTCGCGCATGGCGATCGTGCTCAACGGGTCGCCGTTGTTCTCCGGTGGCGCCGGCGGCGGCGAGTCGAACATCCGCAAATGGATGCTCGACAACGACCTCGTCGAGGCGATCATTGGGCTGCCGAAGGACATGTTCTACAACACCGGCATCTCGACGTATGTCTGGGTGCTGAGCAACCGTAAGACGGAGGACCGCAAGGGCCGTGTGCAGCTCATCGACTGCCGCGAGATGTTCACCAAGCTCCGCAAGGGGCTCGGGTCCAAGCGCAACGAACTCTCCCCGAAGAACATCGAGAACATCGTCGGCCTCTATGCCGGCTTCGAAGACAATGAGCACTCGAAGATCCTCCGCAACGGGGACTTCCTCTACCGCACCATCACCGTCGAACGCCCCCTCAAGCTCATCTGGCAGGCAACTCCCGTACGCATCGACGCCGTTTTCGAGACCAAGCCCGTTCAGAAGCTCAGCGAAGCGGATGCTACGGCGCTGCGCGCCACACTCGACCGCCTCGACCCCGAGCGCGCGTGGCGTGACCGGCCCTTGTTCCTGAAGGCGCTGAAGGATGCCGCGAAGGCCGAGGGGTTCACCCTGCCTGCGCCGCTGCTCAAGGTGATCACGAGCGCGCTCGGCGAACGGGATGACACTGCTGTCGCGTGCACCGACGCGAAGGGCAACCCGGAACCGGACGCCTCGCTCCGCGACACCGAGAACGTGCCCTGGAACGAAGACGTAGATGACTACATCACCCGCGAGGTGCTGCCGTACGCGCCCGACGCGTGGGTCGATCATGCGAAGACCAAGGAAGGTGCCGAGATTCCCTTCACCCGGCACTTCTACCAGTACGTGCCGCCCCGCCCGCTCGAAGAGATCGACCGCGACCTCGAAGAGGTTATGGACCAGCTTCGGGCGATGCTCGTGGCGGTCGAATCATGACCACTTTCCTTGAGGCGGATACTGAGACCGACCAACATCGTGTTTCGCAGCTCGCGACGCTTATCAATGGCTTCCCGTTCGATTCCGCTGACTTCAGCAGCGATGCTGACGTCCCTCTCCTCCGAATTCGGGACCTTACCGCCCGGGAGTTTGAGACGTTCGTGCCGCGCGAGGCGGTTCCTGCCTCTGCGTTTGTGCAGGACGGCGATGTCGTGATCGGCATGGATGGTGACTTTAATTCCGCACTCTGGAGCAGGGGCGAGGCCGCGCTGAATCAGCGGGTGTGTCTGCTCCGCGCCCGCGGGCGGGTCGACCCCAGGTATCTGGCCTACGCGATTCCTCCCCATTTGCAGAGGATTAATGAGCTGACATGGTCCACGACCGTCAAGCATCTTTCGGCGGGGAGTGTGCGGGCAATACGGGTCCCTGCTCACAGTTACGAGCAGCAGCGGGCGATTGCGGGCTATCTGGATCGAGAGACGGCGCAGATCGACGCGTTCATCGCGAAAAACGAGGAACTCATCGCCCTCCTCACCGAACGCCGTGCGTCTTCGATCGTGGAACTCATTGGGGCGCACGAGACCATTCCGCTCAAGCGATTGGTCTCGCCACAGCGTCCGCTGACTTACGGGATCCTGCAATGCGGGGAACCCGTAGAGAGCGGGATCCCCTACATCGGTCCGTCGGATCTCCTCGGCGAGGGTGCCTCGCCGCAGCTCAGTTCTCTTCGTAAGACAACGCCGGAGATCGCGGCCGCATACGGGCGGTCGGTTCTTAGAGGTGGTGACATAGTCGTCTCGATCGGTCCCGCCTTCGGTCGCGTCGGGCTGTTATCGGAAGACCTCGAGGGCGCGAACCTCACACAGGACACCGTTCGTGTCGCAACTGTTCCGGAACTAGTCGACTCTCAGTACCTCGTTTGGGTTCTGAGTTCGCGCATCGCAGACGACTTCTGGGACTACGAAATCCTCGGAGCAACTTTCCGGCGACTTAATCTCGGAACACTTGGTGAGACGCCGATTCCATATCCGCTAGTCGCAAAGCAGAAGCGGATCGCAGATCGTATTGCGGTAGCTGTGGCCGAGATCGATAGGGCGATAGAAGTGGCTCGACGGAGCGTTGGGTTGGCCCGTGAGCGCCGCGCAGCGCTTATCTCCGCCGCAGTGACGGGCAAGATCGATGTGGGGGTGGCTGCATGACCGGACCTACTGGCGCGCATCTGGAGCTAGTGCTTGAGAACGAGATCGCGGAGCATCTGGCCGCGAACGGGTGGCTCTACTCACCGGCCGACGCCGACTACGACCGTGAGCTCGCGCTGTTCCCTGAGGATGTGCTCGGGTGGCTTGCTGATTCACAGGCGACGGAGCTCGCAAAGGTCGTTCGGCCCGGGGATACCGAGGCACAGCGGGATGCGGCGGCTCGTGGCATCCTGAACCGTCTTTCGAAGGCGCTCGACAACGACCCGTTGAAGAGCGGCGGGACGATTCGCATTCTGCACGACGGTTTCTCGATGGTGCCGAGTACGGGTGGGGCGGTGAAGTTCCGGATGGCACAGTTCCGGCCGGCGACGACGAACAACCCGGCGACGCTCGACGCGTACGAAAAGGTGCGGGTGCGGGTGATGCGGCAGGTGCATTACTCGGCGAAGCATCCGAACAAGGCGCTTGATCTAGTGTTGTTCGTGAATGGCATCCCGGTCTCGACCGTGGAGTTGAAGACCGATTTCACGCAATCGATCGGCAACGCGGTCGCGCAGTATCAGTTCGACCGCAGCACGGTCGGTGAGCCGTTGTTCGCGTTCGCGAAGCGGTCGTTGGTGCATTTCGTGGTGTCGAATTCTGAGGTTCGGATGACGACGAAGCTCGCCGGTTCGAGTACCCGGTTCCTGCCATTCAACCAGGGTGCCGATCAGGGCGCGGGGAACCCGTTGAACCCGAACGGGTCGGCATCGGCGTACTTCTGGGAAGAGACCCTGCAGCGCGACACGTGGTTGCAACTGCTGGGCTCGTTCGTACACTTGCAGGTCGAGATCGACGTGGACCCTGACACGGGCAAGAAGACCCGCACTGAAAAGGTACTGTTCCCGAGGTTTCACCAATGGCGGGCAGTGACGAGGCTTGTCGAAGCGGCACGTTCGGAGGGGCCGGGCAACCGGTATCTGGTGCAGCATTCGGCGGGGTCGGGCAAGACGAACTCGATCTCGTGGCTCGCGCATCGCCTGTCGCAGTTGCATGACGACGCGAACGAGCGGGTGTTCGACACGGTCGTCGTGGTGACCGACCGCACGGTGCTCGATAAGCAGTTGCAGGACGCGATCGCGCAGTTCGAGAAACAGGCCGGGGTCGTTCAGTCGATCACGAAGGATGCAGGCGAGTCGAAGTCGAAGCAACTCGCGGCCGCGTTGACCGGTGGCAAGAACATCGTGATCGTCACGATCCAGTCGTTCGAGGCACTGATCACCGCGATTCGGGATCTGCCCGAGCTGCAGGGACGCCGCTTCGCGGTGATCGCGGATGAGGCGCACTCCTCGCAGACCGGGTCGACCGCGGGCGCGTTGACGAAGGTGCTCTCGCCGGCCGAGCAGGCCGCGGTCGCTGAGGGGGCACCGATCGATTCGGATGCGTACTTGCAGTGGGCGATGGAAGTCACCGCGGCCGCGCCGAACATCTCGTACTTCGCGTTCACGGCGACGCCGAAGGCGAAGACCCTAGAGCTGTTCGGGCGGGTACCGGATGGGGCATCCGATGCGCTGCCGGAACCGTTTGACCTGTACTCGATGCAGCAGGCGATCGAGGAGGGCTTCATCCTCGACGTGCTCGCGAACTATACGCCGTACAAGGTTGCGTGGCAGTTGCAGCACCCTGGCGCTGACTACGACGGTCTCGATGAGGTCGACGAGTCGACCGCGGTGAAAGCGCTCGTGCAGTACGTGCGGTTGCACCCGACGAACATCAGCCAGAAGGTGAAGATCGTCGTCGATCACTTCCGCACCTACGTGCAGAGCGAGCTCGGCGGTAAGGCGAAGGCAATGGTCGTCACTGGGTCGCGGAAAGAAGCGGTGCGGTGGAAGAAGTACCTCGACAAGTATCTCGCCGACTCGCAGGCGCAGGGCGTTCGTGCCTTGGTGGCGTTCTCGGGGACGGTCGATGATCCTGAGGATGTCGGTGATGGGCTGACCGAGAAGACGCAGAATCCGGGCCTGCACACGTCGGATCTCGCGGAGGCGTTCAAGCCCTCGACGTACAACGTGATGATCGTCGCGGAGAAGTTCCAGACCGGGTTCGATCAGCCGCGCCTGGTCGCGATGTACGTCGACAAGCGGCTCGGTGGTGTTCAGGCGGTGCAGACGCTCTCACGGTTGAACCGCACGTACCCCGGCAAGGACAAGACGTACGTGCTCGACTTCGTGAACGAGCCCGAAGCCGTGCTCGAGGCGTTCTTGCCGTTCTTCCGTGGTGCAGAACTAACGGCGACGACCGACCCGAACATCATTTACGACCTCGTCACGAAGCTGGACTCCGCCGGCATCTACACGATGCAGGAGGTCGAGCAGGCGTTCGACGCCGCGTTGATGGGCGGCACGAACGCGAACTCGAAGGTATCGGCGGCGACCGCGCCCGCGGTTGATCGGTTCTCGCATCGCTGGGTTGCTTCGGTGCTTGATGCGGATGTCGCGGAGCAGGCGGAACTGCAACTGTTCAAGTCGGATGCCGCGGCGTTCGTGAAGTTCTACGACTTCATCTCTCAGGCGCGCAATCTCGAGGACACCGATTTGCCGCGCCGGCACTATTTCTTCCGCCGCATCCTGCCCCAGCTCTCGACCGCGACGTTCGCGGAGCCGGTGGACATTTCGCAGGTCAAGCTCGTCGGGGTGCAGATCTCGGCAGGCGAGGCCGTGCAACTCACGCTCGGTGCTGGTGCGGGGCTCGACCCGATCTCCGCGATCGGCTCGGGTGCCGTGCACGAGAAGCACCGCAGCGCGCTCGAAGCGATCATCGCGAAACTCAACGAACGCTTCGGCGACAAGTACACGCCCGGCGCCGTCGACATCACGATCGGTGGGGTGCTCGGGCGTCTTGCAATCGATATCGAGCTCGTCAAGCAGGCCGAAGCGAACACTCCCGAGCAGTTCGCCGAGTCACCGGCACTCGTGAAGGCATTCAACAAGGCGATGCTCGGCACCCGGGATGAGACGCCGCAGATCGTGGACGACGTCTATAGCGACGCCGGGCTGTACGCCGAACTGAGCAAGGCGCTGCCGGCGATGTTGTACGAGTTCTTGAAGGGCCAGTGAGGCACGTGTCGGCGTTCGGTGGTCCACGCTTTGGGTCCTTCGGCGGTGAGCTCCTCGGCTCTGATGGGTGGCTCGGGCTGATGGCGAAGCGACGGAGCTGGCTGGCAGATGAGCTCGACAGCCGCTGACCTCGAGGGTAAAACGGCCCTTTTGGGCTCATATACGAGATTGAAACCCGGGACGAATCGACTGAAGGATGCTAAGTGACTGAGCAGATGCCCAATTGGGAAGGTTTCATGCTTCCAACGCTCCAGGTGCTGAGCGACGGAGTGGTCCGCCACTGGCGGGAGTTCCAGCCGCTAGTCGCGGAGCAGGTGAAACTCTCGGAAGCACAGAAGCAGGAGTTGTTGCCGTCCGGGACCCAGGTCAAGTACGAGAACCGCATCGGTTGGGGTGTCTCGTTTCTGACCAACGTTGGTGCGCTTTCCCGACCGAAGCGCGGCCATTACACGATTACCGCGGCTGGAAAGCAACTCATCGAGATGTTTCCAAACGGTGTGCACGAGCGTGATATCCGGGCGCTGGGCGAAGATCCGAACTCCCCGATCCGCGTGTACCAGAAGACCGAACGCACGAAGGCCAGTGAGCCAGGTGTCGGGATCGATGGTGATTCGATGACGCCGATCGAGCAGGTTCAGAGTGGTATCGAACGCATCCATGAGGAGGTGGCGGTCGAGCTGCTCGAGCGGCTCCAGGGGAAGGAGCCTGGGTTTTTCGAGCAGGCGGTCGTTCAATTGCTTCTTGCAATGGGCTACGGCGGAGCTACGGGCAGTGGGAGTGTCACGCAGCTGAGCAACGACGGCGGAATCGATGGCGTGATCGACCAGGACGTTCTCGGCCTCAGCCGCGTCTACATCCAGGCGAAACGGTACGCCAACACAAACGTCGTGCAGCGACCTGACCTTCAGGGATTCGTGGGTGCGCTCAGCGGCAAGGCCGACAGCGGCGTCTTCATCACGACCAGCCGCTTCTCGGAGGGCGCGCGAGCATACGCCGACGGCGTCCCAACGCGCGTCATCCTGATTGACGGGAAGCGGCTCACTAGCTTGATGATCCGATACGGCGTGGGCGTCCAGGTGCGAGAGACATACAAGGTCGTCGAGATCGATGAGGACTTCTTCGCCTGAGGGGTTGTGGCACTCCTGGTCGCGTCACCCCGGGTGCGGCCGGGAGATGTTTGCCAGCCAGCCATAGTCGCGGCGACTTCGCGACCCCTTGACCACAGAGTCCCGAAGTAATTCCGCGCCCGGGCGCTCTATGCATGCCTGGCGCGCGACCTCCGTTCGCCGGCTGGCCTTCGCCGAACGAATCCCCAACGTGCCGGAAGCGCCATCGCAGCTCCGCCCACCCTGCCCTCGCGCGCCGGTATGGTCGCCATATGGACGAGTCGGTCGCTCTCGAGACGACCGCGGCGCGCGCCGTCGAGACGGCTGACCGGGATCGCGTGCTGTGGTCCGATGCCGACCGGGAGTGGGCGAGCCGCGCGGCGGCGGCGATCGTGGGGGAGCGGGCGAGCGCCGAGGAGTTCCTCGGGCGGCGTGCGCAGCTCGTGCTCGAACGCGTCGGCACGCGCCAGCCGGCCGTGACGCGCACGGTGCGCGGCATCCGCTGGCGTCCGTGGGTGGGCGTCGTGACGGTGATCGCGGCGTTCGTGCTGGGCCTGCTCATCGACCGCATCGGCGGCGGGTCCAGCATCAACCTGCTCGCACCGCCCGTGTTTGCGCTCGTCGCGTGGAACCTCGTCGTGTACGTCTGGCTGCTGGTACGTCCGCTGGTGCTCCGGCGTGGCGCGGCCGGGCCGGTGCGGTCGGTGCTGATCCGGGTCGCGTCGGTGCGGGCATCCGGCGACAGCAGCCGAGCGGATGCCGCGACCGCCGCCAGGCGCACCGTGCTCGCCGCGCTGCCCCGCGAGTGGGCGCGCGTCGCCGCACCGCTCTACGGAGCGCGCGCCGCGCGCGTGCTGCACCTCGCGGCGGCGGCCACCGCGCTCGGCCTGATCGCCGGGCTCTACCTGCGCGGGCTCGCGTTCGAGTATCGCGCGTCGTGGGAGAGCACGTTCCTCGGGGCAGAGCAGGTGCACGCCCTGCTCGCCGTGACGCTCGCGCCGGGATCGTGGCTCACCGGCATCCCGGTGCCCGACTTGGCCGCGATCGCGGCGATCCGGGCGCCCGCGAGCGAGAACGCCGCGATCTGGATGCACCTCATGGCCGGCACGGTCGCGGTCGTCGTCATCATTCCGCGGCTGGTGCTCGCGCTCGTCGCGGGGCTGGTCGAGCGGCGCCGCGCCAAGAAGGTCGCGCTGCCGCTCGACGAGCCGTACTACCGCCGTCTCATCGCCGGGTGGGTGGGCGAGCCGACGCGCGTGCGCGTGATCCCGTACAGCTACGCGCTCGAGCCCGAGGCGCGCGCGGGGCTCGAGGCCATCGTCGCGCGGGCGTACGGCAACGCCGCCGCGACGATCGACGAGCCCGTCGGGTGGGGCGACGACGAATGGGTGCGGCCGGGCGATGGCGCCGCTGAGACCGTACTGCCGCTGTTCAATCTCACGGCCACGCCCGAGGACGATGCGCAAGGAGGGTTCCTCGCGGCATCCGGTGCGAGGGTCGTGCTGGTGGACGAGTCGGCGTTCCTCGCGCGGTGGGGCAGCGATGCCGAGCGTCGTGAAGAGCGGCGTGCGGGGTGGCGCGAGCTGATCGAGGCGCACGGCGGCATCCCGGTGTTCGTGAATCTGGCCGACCCCGACCTGCCGGGGGTGGAGGCGGAGCTTGCGGATGCGGCATCCGCTCATGAGGGGAACGGCCGATGAGCGACGGGGAGGGTCTCGAGACGGCTGCTTCGCGGCCTCCTCGACCGGCGGATGGGGGACCGGCGAGCAGGAGCGCGGGGGGCGGGTTTCGAGACAGCGCTGGCGCGCCTCCTCAACCGGCGGGCATCCCGGGCCTCGACGCCGGCGCCGTGTCGCTCTCGCTCATCTCGCACACCAACGCGGGCAAGACGACGCTCGCGCGCACGCTGCTCGGACGCGACGTCGGCGAGGTGCGCGACGCCCCGCACGTCACCGCCGAGGCGACGCCGTTCCCGCTCGTGCAGACCTCCGACGGCGACCTGCTGACGCTGTGGGACACCCCGGGCTTCGGCGACAGCGTGCGCCTCGCGCGTCGGCTGCGGCAGGACCGCAACCCCATCGGCTGGTTCCTGACGCAGGTGTGGGACCGCTACCAGGATCGCGCGCTGTGGCTCAGCCAGCTCGCCGTGCGCAACGTCGCCGAGCAGGCCGACGTCGTGCTCTACCTCGTGAACGCCGCCGAGGCGCCCGCCGACGCCGGCTACCTCGCCCCCGAGCTCGAGGTGCTCGAGTGGATCGGCAAGCCCGTGCTCGTGCTGCTCAACCAGACCGGTCCACCGCGCGAGCGGGCTGCTGAAGAAGCGGATGCCGCGCGCTGGCGTGCCGCGCTCGGCCCCACCACGAACGTGCGCGACGTGCTCGCCTTCGACGCGTTCGCGCGCTGCTGGGTGCAGGAGTTCACGTTGTTCGCCGCGATCGAACCGCTGGTTCCGGATGCCTCGGGGCGGGCCTTCTCGCGGCTGTCGGCCGCGTGGCGCGACCTCCGCATGGGCGAGTTCGACGCGTCGATGGCTGCGCTCGCCGGGCCGATCGCCCGCGCCGCCGCCGACCGGGTCACGCTGCCGGCCGAACCGCTCACGAACCGGGTCACCGGATCGTTCGGGCTGCCGAACGCGGCACGCACGAAGGCGCGATCGGTTGCCACCGACGAGATGGCTGCCCGACTGCAGGCCGACCTGCGGCGGGGCATGGAACGGCTCATCGCGATCCACCGGCTCGAGGGGCGGGCCGCCGACGAGGTGCTGGAGCGCGTGGCCGACGGCGTGCACCTCGACGCGCCGCTCGACGGCACCCGCACCGCCGCGCTGGGCGGCGTCGTCTCTGGCGCGCTCACGGGACTCGGCGCCGACCTTCTGGCCGGCGGGCTCACGTTCGGCGCGGGCATGGTCGCCGGCGCGATCATCGGGGCGCTCGGCGGCGCGGGCGTCGCACAGGGCGTCAACGTCGTGCGCGGTCGCACCGAGTCGAGCCTGCGCTGGGAGGAGGCGTTCCTCGACGGGCTCGTGACCTCGGCGCTGCTGCGCTACCTGGCGGTCGCGCACTACGGCCGCGGGCGCGGCGCCTGGCGCGAGGGCGAGTACCCGGCGCACTGGCGGCCGATGGTGGTCGACGCGGTCGTGGCGGAGCAGGATCGGCTCGCCGCGATCTGGGCGTGGCGAGGAGACGGCGAGGAGCGCGTGCAGCGGCTGGAGCGGGAGCTGGAGGAACTGCTGCGGGAGATGGCGCTCGGGCTGCTCGACGAGCTCTACCCGGGGGCGCTCGACGTCGACGGTGCCTGAAGGGCGGCAAGCGCGGCTCGGGTGGTCACGTCGGACGGGCTCATCCGCTGGACTCGTGGGCTCATGCTGTGACGGACGCGATCAGGCGCTTGAGGTCGGAGCCGACGACGGTCTTCGCCTCGGCTCGCCAGGACTCGATGAGTGGATCGTCATGCTCCGCCAGGTCGCGCAGCTCCGCGCGGCTGAGGTCGATGATCTCCGCTCGGTTGCCGGTGGCGTTCGACACCCGTTCGCCGATCGAGGCGAGCACGGTCGCGCGATCGCTCGGCTCGATCTCGTCACCCCAGACCACGACGATGTCGACATCACTCGCGCGCCCGGCGTGCCCGCGTGATGTCGAGCCGAAGAGCGACACGCTGGCGGCGTCTCCGACGATCTCGGCCGCTGACGCCCTGATGATCTGCTCGATGCGGGAGGGGGCTGCGAACATGCGCTGCACCGGATCCCACAGCACGTGGTCGCGGTTGACCGTGTAGAGCCTCGCGGCTCCGGCCTCACGGGCTTCGACGAGGCCGATTTCCTCGAGCTCGGCGAGGATGCGCTGGCTCGTCGAGGTCGGCACCCCGGCCAACTCAGCGACGCGGCGACCCGTGAGGCCACCGCTCACGTCGCCGAGCCGTTGGAGGATGCGAGCGGGGCCCGGCCCGAGGAGGTCGGCCGCCGGATGCGAAAGGTCCATGTCCCAATTTTAGTACATATGACCCAAATTTGGGACGGTGGCCCCTGATTTTATCCGCCACTTGACTCCCCGATCCCCGCGGGCGAGGATTGACACGATTCAAGGGAAATCGCTTTCCCAACCTGGGAAACGATGGATCACGCGCGGCGACACGGACGCTGCGGCCCAGCACCAGTACTCGATCGAAGGAGATCCTGTGGGTCCGAACGTACGCCGCGGCCGATCACGGCCGCTCATCGCACTGCTGACCGGAACGGCCCTCGCCGCCGGAGCAGCCCTCACCGCCGTGGCGCCGGCATCCGCTGCCGAAGCTGCCGAAGCTGCCGAAGCCGGCAACATCGACCTCGCCTTCGACTTCGGCGGCCCGTCCACCCCGGTCGCCGTCGGCTGGCTCGGCGTGAACCCCGGCACCGCCTACGACGCCACGAGGGGCTACGGCTTCACGACCGCGCCGCCCACCGCGGGCTTCAGAGACCGCGGCGGCGACGACCTCATGGCGCGCGACTTCACCATCGCTAACAACCAGGCGTTCGCGGTCGACGTGCCGAACGGCGCCTACGAGGTCACGACCTTCGCGGGCGACCTCATCGCCAGCAACGGCACGAACTTCGACATCGAGGGCACCGCCTACTCGGGTCCGCGCACGACCACGGGCAACGTGCACGAGGCGTACTTCCCGGCGATCCAGGTCGCCGACGGGCAGCTGAACATCCGCGTCACGGGCGGCGACGGCCGCCTCAACGGCATCAAGGTGCAGACCCCGCTCGCGTCGCCCACGGGCCTCGCGGTCACGGATGTCGCCGCCGACGGAGACCTCGCCGTCACGCTCGGCTGGCAACCGGTGGCGGATGCCACGGGCTACGCGGTCTTCCGCTCGGCACCCGGTGGCGAGCTCGTCGCCATCGGTCAGGTGACGGATGCCGCAACCACGAGCTTCGACGACACCGACGTGGAGCTCGGCGAGAGCTACGACTACGCCATCGCCACGGTGAAGGGCGACCGGGTTTCACGGCAGAGCGGCCGGCTCGCGGCATCCGTCGTCGACCCTGACGTCGCGGCACCCGCAACACCGACCGGGCTCGCGACCTCCGCCATCGAGCGCAACAGCGTGACGATCGGATGGGGCGACGCCGACGACGTGATCCAGTGGAAGGTGTTCCGCTCCACGCGCGCCGACATCGCGTTCGAGCAGGTGGCCACGGTCACCGAGCCCACGTTCACCGACACCGACGTGCTCACCACGCGCCCCTACCTGTACCAGGTCGTCGCGCAGAACGCGGGCGGGGCGTCCGCGGCATCCGAGACCTTCGCCACGGATGTCGCGACGACCCTCGTGCGCCAGGCCGAGTACCTCGACCGGGCGCCCGTCGCCGTGGCCCGCACCGAAGCGGACGGCGGCGGCGTGTACGTCGGCTGGCGCCTGCTCGGACTCGACGCGCGCGACCTCGGGTTCAACGTGTACCGCGATGGCGCGCTCGTGAACGACGAGCCGATCACGGGCGCGACGAACCTCGTCGACCCCGACGGTACGGCCGAGTCGACGTACCTCGTGACGGCGCTGGTGCCGAGCGCCGACGGCGCTACCCGCGAGGTCACCGTCGCCGACGACTTCGGCGTGTGGGATGACCAGTACCTCGACATCCCGCTCGACAAGCCGGCCGACGACGTGCTGCCCGACGGCAAGACCGTCACCTACGCACCCGGCGACGGCACGGTCGGCGACCTCGACGGCGACGGCGAGTACGAACTCGTGTTCCTCTGGAACCCGTCGATCTCGAAGGACAACTCGCAGTCGGGCTACACCGGCAAGGTCTACGCCGAGGCCGTGAAGTTCGACGGCACGAGCCTGTGGCGCATCGACATGGGCGTGAACATCCGCGCCGGCGCGCACTACACGCAGCTCGAGGTCTTCGACTTCGACGGCGACGGGCGCTCCGAGGTCGCGTTCAAGACGGCGGATGGCACGGTCGACGGCGTCGGAACCGTCATCGGCGATGCGGCAGCCGACTACCGCAACGCGAGCGGCTACATCCTGAGCGGCCCCGAGTACCTCACGGTCTTCGACGGCGCAACGGGTGCCGCCATCGACACCGTCGACTACAACCCGGGCCGCGGCAACGTGAGCTCCTGGGGCGACGCCTACGGCAACCGCGTCGACCGGTTCCTCGCGGGCGTGGCCTACCTCGACGGCGAGCACCCCTCGCTCATCACGAGCCGTGGCTACTACACGCGCACCGTGATCGTGGCGTGGGACCTCGTCGACGGCGAGCTCGTCGAGCGCTGGACCTTCGACTCGAACGAGGCCGGGTCGGCCTACACCGGGCAGGGCAACCACCAGTTCGTGCCCGCCGACGTCGACCGCGACGGACTCGACGAGATCGTGTTCGGCGCCATGACCATCGACGACGACGGCACGCCGCTCTACAACACGCGCCTCTTCCACGGCGACGCGCTGCACGTGGGCGACTTCGACACCGACCGCGCGGGCCTCGAGGTCTATGGCGTGCACGAGGATGTCTCGGGCAACGGCGGCATCGGCGCGAGCTTCCGCGACGCCGAGACCGGCGAGGTGCTCTGGACCACGAAGGCGACGAAGGACACCGGTCGTGGCGTCGCCGCCGACATCGACCCGAGTCACCCCGGTGCCGAGGCATGGAACATCGGCGGGGATGCCGCGTGGAACTCGCCCGTCGGCACACTCAAATCCGCCGACGGCGAGGTGCTGTCGACCGACATCCCGGCGGCGAACTTCGTCACCTGGTGGGACGGCGACCTCACCCGCGAGATCACCGACCACGACTACGACACCGTCAGCGCCACGGGCGTGCCGACGATCTCGAAGTGGGATCCGGCGGCACAGAAGCAGGTGCTGCTGAAGCGCCTCGACGGCACGCTCACGAACAACACGACCAAGGGCAACCCGGTCGTGCAGGCCGACCTGTTCGGCGACTGGCGCGAAGAGCTCGCGGTTCGGCTCGACGACGGCAGCGGCATCCGCATCTCCACGACGACGGATGTCACGGACGCGCGCATCCCGACCCTGATGCACGACTCGCAGTACCGCGTCGGCGTCGCCGGGCAGAACTCGGCGTACAACCAGCCGCCGAACCCGTCGTTCTTCATCGGGGCCGACATGGCGGAGCCGCCCGCGGCGTCGATCGCCTACGTCGGGGCTCCGGCCGCCGACGAGACGGCGCCGGTCATCGCCGGCCTGCCCTCGGGCACGGTCGTCGACGACGAGCCGCTGCAGCTCGCGATCACCGCGGACGACGCCGAGAGCGGCATCCGTTCACTGGTCGTGACCGTGGGTGGCGAGACGGTCGAAGCGGATGCCGCGGTCGACCTCGCGGCCCTCGGGCTCGCGGGTGACGTCGAGGTGCTCGTGACCGCGACGAACCACGCCGGGCTCGTTTCGACGGCGTCGTCGACGCTGCTCGTGGTGCCGGCGACCGGGGCGAAGTCCGCGCCGGGCAAGGGCACGCTCTCGAACACGAGCGGATGGCTGAACGGCCTGCACAACGGCGACTACGACGTGGTCATGAACCTCTGGTACGGCACGCCGGGCAGCATCTTCCGCCTCTACGAGAACGGGGCGCTGGTGGCGACGAAGGTGCTCGGTTCGACCGGCGGTCTCTCGCAGACGACCGGCGTCACGTTCACGGGCAAGCCCAATGGCACGTACGTCTACACGGGCGAGCTCATCAACGCGTTCGGAACGACGGCGACGACCTCGACGACCGTGAAGGTCACGCAGGCCGCGCCCGCGGTGCCGGTCGTCTCGCACGACAACTGGGATCGCGATGGAGCCTTCACCGCGACCGCCAACCTCTGGTGGGGCACGAACGCGACGTCGTACCGGTTCGAGCTCGACGGGGTGCCGGTCACGGCTGCCGGCGGATCGGGCTCGCTCGTCGCGGCGACGCCCGGCGCCCAGGTCGCCAAGGTGAAGCTGACGGATGTCGCGCCGGGCACGCACTCGCTCGTCGTCGTGTTCGCCAACGCCAACGGCGAGACCGCGTCGAAGCCGGTGCAGGTGACGGTGAAGTAGCGGAGTTCGCGGGGCGAGGGGTCGGGAGCGGATGCTTCCGGCCCCTTCGCCGTGCGCGGGCCGCTCGCGACTTCCGCCGTGCGATCTCGTTTCGCAACCCCCTGCGGTCGCACCCCGCTCGAACTAGCCTGAACGCATCGACCGAGGAGGACGACATGAGCGATACCACCGGACGCGACGACCAGGACCTGCCCGACGACCGGGACTTCGCCGACGATGCGAACGAGCAGCGGCGCCTGCGCGCGGAGCACGCCCGTGAGCTCGGCGTCGATCCGTTCTTCGAGGGGGCGAACATCACCGAGAGCGACGGACCCGACCTCGAGTCCGGCGACGATCTCGACACCGGCGGAGGGCACCGCACCCCGCGGGAGTGAATCGCGCCGCGCCGGCGCGGCCGTGCACGGAATGCCGGCCGACGTCATCACCGGACGTCAGGCGGCGGGCGGCTCCTGGAAGGCCCGGACCTCGATGCGGCCCTGCAGCGCCAGCGCGGCCCGCGTCGTCCATTCGACGGCCGCGGCCTCGTCGGCCGCCTCGATGATCCAGAAGCCGCCGACGTACTGCGGCGCCTCGACGAAGGGCTCGTCGAGCACGCGGGGCTCGCCCGACGTCGGGTCGACGGTCTTGGCGGTCGACGGCGGGTAGAGGCCGCCGGCGAACACGAACGCGCCCGCCTCCTTGAGCGCGGTGTTGAACTCGTCGACCGCGGCGATCACGGCGGCGAGCTCGGCCGGGTCGGCCTCCTGCATCGAGGCCATGGTCGGCTCGTCGGCGGAGTCGTGCGGAACGGTGAGGAAGTACTGCGTCATGATCGAACCTTTCGTCGTCGGGGGCTGTTGGGAGCCCCTCTTACTCATGCATCGAACGGGAACCGGCCGGATCGACACGAGCCCGTGATCCGTGTTCGCGTGTTCGCGTGTTCGACCGGGCGTACTCAGTGGCCGAGCACCCCCTCGGGGTCTCGCACGACCACCTTCTCGCCACCGCCGTCGGCCCGGCCTCGTGCACGCTCACGAGCGCGACGCCGAGCGGATCGGGATCCAGCGGGCCAGCTCGGGGACGTACGACGCCACCTCCCCGGAGGTCTTCGAGCGCACCTCGTCGAGCACGGACTCGAGGGCGGAACGGACCGGATCGCGAACCTCGGTGGCGGCCATGCGGCGCAGCCTACGCCCGGCCGTGAGCGCCACTCCAGCACCCCGCGCCGCGCTCAGCCGTCGGTCGTCAGCGCGTACTCCCCGTCGGCGCAGGCGGTGAGGCGCCATCCGCCGGGCTGCTCCTCGACCTCGAGGCGGGTGAGCCCGCTCGCGTCGATCGTCGGCTCGGCCGCGCCCGGCACCCAGACCATAAGCCCGCACGTCGGCTCGTCGACGACGCCGGTGAGCGACATCCGCTCGCCGTCATCGCCCGCGGTGCCGGCGGTGAGGCTCGTGAGCATGCCGGGTGCGGCCTGCGGGTAGGCGCGACTCAGGATGCCGAGCAGCTGCTCGGGGCGGGAGGCGTCCTCGCCGGTCGCGCAGTCCTCGGGAACGAGCGCGTTGCCGAACTCGCCGATGCCGTTCTGCGGGTCGCCGCACGACTGCTTCCACACCCAGTAGGCGCTGGCTTGCATGCG
Source organism: Agromyces aureus (assembly GCF_001660485.1). Taxonomy (GTDB): domain Bacteria; phylum Actinomycetota; class Actinomycetes; order Actinomycetales; family Microbacteriaceae; genus Agromyces; species Agromyces aureus. Next base: position 3,704,869 of record NZ_CP013979.1, on the reverse strand, counting down.
CCGGTCCTCCTCGGCGGCGTACCGCTCGAGGCGCTCGATGCGGGAGTCCATGTCGCCCCAGTAGCCGTACTCGCCCGACCACATCGGCATGCCGTGCTCGTCAGCCACACGCTGCGCGAGTTCGAACTGGCGCTCGGTGCTCACGATCGTCGGAATGCCGAGGGAGCGGTCCATCGTGATCGACTCGGCATAGAGGTGCGGCGAGAAGACGACGTTCGGGTCATCGGTGAAGCCGAGCGAGGGTCCGCTGTCGATGCCGAGGCCCGACCACAGGATGCTCGGCTCGACGAACACGATCTGCGGGGCGCCCGCCTCGCGGATCGCGTCGATCGCGGCATCCGAGAACTCGCCGAGTTTCAGCGACGTCGTCACGGGCGCCGTCTCGCCGAAGCCGGGCTCGTTGAGCAGGTCGAAGCCGGCGACCGCCGGCTCGTCGCGGAACTCGCCCGCGAGCTCGCCCCAGGTGCGCACGAGCGCCCGCTGCACGCCGTCGGTGTCGAAGTAGAAGTGCTCGAACGCGCGGTCGCCGGCCGGGGAGATGTCGCGGCCGGTGAACGAGCAGCGCGGCGCTCCGTCGAAGTGGGTGGCCCATTCGGGCGCGCCGTCGTAGCCCCACATCGGATCGGTGCCGGGGCGGCACTCGGCGCCCTCGGCGGTCGGTGCGTTCGACCAGCCGTCCTGGTGCATGTCGAGCACCGTGCGGATGCCGTGCGCCTTCGCCCAGCCGACCGCCTCCTTGACCGTGGCGAGGTACTCGGCGTCGAGCTCGCCGCGCTCGGGCTCGAGCGCCGACCACGACAGGTTCAGGCGCACGACGTTGAACCCGTACGTCGCCATGTCGGCGAAGTCGGCCTCGGTGAGCGGGCGAGTCGCCGGCACCTCGGAGCGGGGCTGGTAGAAGTCGACGAGCTGGTTCACGTTGACGCCGCGCAGGAGCACCTGGCGGCCCTCGCCGTCGGCGATGCGCCCGGCTTCCACGCGCAGCACGTCGACCGGCACGGATGCCGCGGCGCGATCGGTCGCGCTCGCGCCTGCCGGTGCCGGGGTGAGGAGCGCGGCGGTCAGGGCGGTCGCGGCGATCACGGCCACGGCGACGCCGGCGGCGGCCGCGACCTTCGCGGGCGTCGCGGTTGCCGCGGACGCTTCGGCTGCGTCGGGCGTTCCCGCCGCGGCATCCGTCGCCCTGCGCCGCGCCTGGAGTCGGTCGGCGACGATCACGACGAGTCCGACGATCCAGCCGGTGCACGCGCCGAAGGCGAGCCCGTCGGCCACATGGATGTACGCCGCCAGCAGCGGCCAGAGGTCGCCTCGGAACCCGTCGTCGACGACGAGCCCGACGAGCGCCTGCACGAGACCGAACAGCCCGCCCGCGACGAGCGCGGCGAGCCAGCCGCCGAGGAATCCGGGCACGCGGCGGCGCATCCAGCGGAGGCCGAGCCATGCGGCTCCGACGAGCAGCGCGATGCCGAGGAGCATGAGCACCGGCCCGTCGTCGGGCCTCGGCGACGGGATGAGGGGTGCGTACGCCGCACCCGTCCACCAGGTGCCGGCGAGCAGCGGTGCGACGGCGCCGAACGCGATCGCGCCGGGCCAGACCGAGCCGCGCTCGTGCAGGCTGAGGTCGCGCGGGCCGCCCGCGAACCGCACGACGGCCGCCACGATGAGCGCCGACGGCACGGCCTTGGCCGTGATGAAGCCGCCGGCCCACGCCGCGAGCGCGAGGTCGCCGGTCATCGCGAAGCACGTCGCCGCCTGCGCGAGCAGGGCCGCGAGCACGGTTCCCGCGGTCATGGTCCAGAAGCGTTCGCCGGCGCGGGCGGCTGCCCACCAGACGACGGCCAGCATGACCGGCACGAACACGAGGTAGCGCGTGAGCGGCCAGCCGAGCTCGACCTGCGGGGTGCCGCCGGGCCAGCCGACGAGCACGAGAAGTCCCGTCGGATCGATCACCGCTTGGAGGAGCAGGAGAGCGGATGTCGCGGCGACAGCGACGATCGGACGGCGGACCTGACGCATGACACTCCATCGTGACGGGGGTTCGGGTCAGATCAGCATCGGGACTGCGCCCGCTCCGGTCAAGGCCAAAGTGGGACAAGTGACCCAGTTGTGACCTTCGGGGAGGGTTGCCCGCGGCATCCGCTCGGCGACAGCATGGTCGGCATGACCGCCAGCGAGAAGATCACGCCGAAGCAGTTCCATGACGCAGACGGGGTCGATGACTGGCGGGTGCTCTACTGGGGCGCGCACGCGTTCTTCCGGGCGGACTCGTTCGCGCAGGGTGCGTCGTTCGTCGCGGGCATCGCCGAGCTCGTCGCCGACACGCGGCACGACCCCGATGTCGATCTGCGGCGCGAGGGCGTGGCGGTGAAGCTCATCACGCGCGACATCCGCGAGCTGAGCGTGCACGATGTCGAGCTCGCGCGTGCGATCTCGGCGCTCGCGTCGCGACTCGGACTGCGTGCGGATGCCTCGCAGTTGCAGGTCGTGCAGGTGGCCGTGGCGTCGGTGCCGTCTGCCGACGTGCTGCCGTTCTGGCAGGCGGCGCTCGGCTATGTGCGACCCGGTGAGCGGCACCTCGCGGACCCGCTGCGCCGCGGCTCGTCGGTGTTCCTGCAAGACGAGATGCCCGAGGATCGTCCCCGCCGGGGCCGCATGCACGTCGACGTGGCGGTGCCGCACGACCAGGTGCACGCGCGCATCGCCGCGATGCTCGCCGCCGGGGGCCGCATGGCGGATGACTCGGAGGCGCCCGAGTGGTGGACGCTCGCCGATGCCGAGAATCACGGCGTCGACATCACGACCTGGTGGGGGCGCGAGTCGGTGCGGCTCGAAGAGGAGCGGGAGCCGTAGGGGGCTCGGCGGCCCGGCTTGAGCCGCCGCGGCCCGGCGCGCTGGCCCGGTTCAGCCCGCCGGGATCGAGGTCCTCGTCAGCCGCTCCGAGACCTCCCAGATGCGTCGCGCATCGTCGACGCTGCGGAGGCGCGAGTACATCCGCTGCTCGGCCGGGGCGCCGCCGAGGTGACCGAGGCCGCGCGGGCCGTAGAGCGCGCCCGGCTTCGCGGCCGGATCGGTCGCGGCCATGAGGGCGGGCTGCTTCGCGGACTCGACCGTTCCGAGCAGGATGCCCCGCTTGGAGAGCGCCGTGATGAGCCGACGGCCCGACACCTCCTCGTCGCGGCCGAGCTCGGGGCGGGCCGCGAGCAGGCTCGTCGGGGCGATGCCCGGGTGCGAGAGGTTGCTCGTGATGCCCCAGCCTTCCGCGGTGCTGCGGCGGTCGAGTTCGAGGCCGAACAGGCCGAACGCGATCTTCGACTGGCTGTAGGCCTTCATGCCGTCGTACGAGCGCTCCCAGTTCAGGTCGTCCCAGTTGATGGCGCCCTGGTTCGCGGCGATGCTGATCTGCGTGGTCACCCTGGCCCGACCCTCGATCAGCAGTGGCAGCAGCCCGGCCACGAGCGCGAAGTGTCCGAGGTGGTTCGAGCCGAACTGCAGCTCGAACCCGTCGGCGGTGGTCTGCCGTTCGGGCGGGGTCATCACCCCGGCGTTGTTGATCAGCAGGTGGATCGGCGCGCCCTCGCCCCGCAGGGTCTCGGCGAGGGCCTCCACCGACGCGAGCGAGGCCAGGTCGAGATCGCGCAGCGAGACATCCGCCCCCGCGTTCGACTGCCGGATGCTCGCGATCGCGCGCTCGCCCTTGGCACGGTTGCGCACCGGCATGATCACCTCGGCGCCGGCCGCTGCGAGGCGTGCCGCGATGCCGAGGCCCATGCCGTCGCTGGCGCCTGTGACGACGGCGCGCCGGCCGGTGAGGTCGGGGATGGTGAGGTCGGGGGTCTTGCGTGGCATGTGCTGCTCCTGATCGGGCGTCGGTGGTTGGTACGTGGATCGCGGATGTCTCACGCGGTCGTTCTCGCGGTGGTTCGCGTCGTGCTTCCACCCTCGTCGAGATCGCCCGCCGTATTCAGGGCCCGTCGATCCCCCGATACGCAGGGCGAGGGTGCGCCGGTATCGGGGGATCCGGAGTCCGTGGCTGCGTGGCGGCGCGCGGGGTAGAAAGGAAGCGGCAGCAACGAGGGGGACGCATGGAGATCGACCGAGCAGGGCTGGCGGAGTTCCTGCGCCATCGCCGCGAGTCCCTGCAGCCAGAGGACGTCGGGCTCCCGCGCGGGCAGCGACGACGTACGAGCGGACTCCGTCGCGAGGAGGTCGCGGCGCTCTGCCACATGTCGACCGACTACTACTCGCGCATCGAGCGGGAGCGCGGGCCGCAGCCGTCGGAGCAGATGATCGCCGCGATCGCGCAGGGCCTGCACCTCTCGCTCGACGAGCGCGACCACGTCTTCCGGCTCGCCGGCCACACCCCGCCCATCCGCGGCGCGTCAGGCGACTACGTCAGCCCGGGCATGCTGCGCATCTTCGACCGCCTGCAGGACACGCCCGCCGAGATCGTCACCGAGCTCGGCGAGAGCCTGCGCCAGACGCCGCTTGCGGTCGCGCTCACGGGCGACCTCACCGCGTACACCGGCCCGGCCCGCAGCATCGGCTACCGCTGGTTCACCGACCCCGCCGCGCGCGAGCTCTACGCCCCCGAGGACCACGCGTTCCTCACGAGGCTGTGGGTGTCGGGGCTGCGCGAGGTCGCGACCCTGCGTGGGCCCGGCTCGAAGGCGGCCCACCTCGCCGAGTCGCTCCTCGCGCAGAGCGAGGAGTTCCGGCAGGCCTGGAACCTGCACGAGGTCGGCATCCGCCCCCGTGAGACCAAGCACTTCAGGCACCCCGAACTCGGCGACCTCGAACTGAGTTGCCAGACCCTGCTCGACCCGGCGCAGTCGCATTCGCTGCTCGTCTACACGGCGGTGCCCGGCAGCGAGAGCGCGGAGAAGCTGGCGTTGCTCTCGGTGCTCGGCGCGCAGGTGCTGCGCTGAGACGAGGGGCGGATGCCGCGGCGCGGCCCTCGGCCCGGAGCACGCCGTCACGGCGTGCTCCCCGGCGAACTCACCCGGCGGGCTCGCCGCGTCGGTGATCGCCGCGCGGCCGGGGTATCGTCGTGTGGCCGTATACCTCGAAGGAGCCCGATCCATGCCCGAACTCATCCTCTCCGGCGCCGAGCAGCAGACCGTGCCGGTCGTGATCTCGATCGCGCAGGGTCTCGGGTACGAGGCGACGCAGCCGACGGCGCACAGCATCAAGCTCGAGCGCGGCAACCTCTCCAAGACGATGCTGCTCGGCGCGATGGCGGGCAAGAACTTCCACATCTCGTTCACGTTCGACATCGCGGTCGACGAGCAGGGAAACACCTGGCTGCGCTTCGACCAGGACGGCGCGCTCGGCGCGGTCAAGGGCGGTGCGATCGGCTACGCGAAGAGCAAGAACGCCTACGCCGAGTTCATCGACGCCATGCGCCGCGAGACCGCGCAGCGCGGCCTCCTGCTCGGCGAGCGGTAGCCGCCGCCGGCCCGGCCCGGCGCCGGCCTGCTGGCCCGCGGCCCTTGGCCTGCCACCTGCCGGTCGAGTAGCGCCCGACGAAGGAGGCCGCGTATCGAGACCTCCCGCTCGGGTGATCGCGTGCTCGATTCAGTGCCGGAGTGCCGGAGTGCCGGAGTGCCGGAGTACCGGAGTACCGGAGTACCGGAGTACCGAGGCTCGGCCCGTGACCTCGCCCCGCAGAACGAGTTGCAGGGTTACAGAGTAGTGCGCGTCAGCAGCCCGGATCACCCGGAGCCGCGACGCAGTCACCGCGGGTGAGCACGGTGTCGAGTTCGCCGACGACCACGGTTCGGGGCTCGCTCGCGACGCTGAGCGTGCCGGCGATGGGGAGCCAGCCCGAGCCGGCGAAGCGGTACTCCGCCGCGAGTGCGACCTCGAGCGTCACGGTGTACTCGCCCGACGCGGCGTAGACGTGGCTCGTGTCGGTCGCGCTGAACTCGCGCTTGCCGAGCGCGGACCACGTGGCACCGGGGGTGCTGCTCGTGGTCGAGCCGCCGTCGCTGTGCGTCCAGCGATAGCCGACGGGCGTGAAGCGGACGTCGGCCGGCTGACCGAGCAGCGTCCCCGCCACGACCTGAGCGGATGCCGCAGCCACGAAGTTCGCCGGAAGCCCGACCACGGCCCATCCGCCGGGTTCCATGCCGTTGCCGGGCGCCGCCGGACGGAACGAGGCGATGTCCCGGAGCGACACGATGGTCGGCGCTGCCCCGGGTGCCGGATCCACGGGAGGCCCCGGAGGCACGAGGACGTCGACGCACTCGATGTGCCCGGCCTGGCACACCTCGGTCCACGGATCGGGGACGCGTTTGGGTCCTCCTGACCCATCGGTTGAGTCCGTGAGATCATCCGATTGCGAATCGGAAGATCCATTTTCGGGCGCGGACGAGTGCTCGGTTGTCCAAACGTGTGCTGTGCCCTCACCGACAGCACCGCCTGAGCCGGATTCGCACTTCCCGGCGATGATCAACGAGATCGGACAAGCAATAGCGGCGGTTGGAACTGCTACGAGCGCCGCCGTAATGAAGATGGCGGCGCCGGTAGCTAACAGAAATCGGCCCCGGACCATACATCACTTCCGGCGACTAGCAAAGCGCCATTGTCCGTTGCCTGAAACGAGATTTCGAGTGGAACGACGGCCGGTCTATCGGCCGACGTGATGTCGACACCATCGGCATCGAGTACCTTGCTCGTGCCAACTCCGACGCATCCATAGATTCGAACTGTGGTTTCTGACCGCTCCATCAATCGCGTTGCGTCGAGTGTTCCGCGTCCGACTACTCGGTACTGCTGCTCGGCGAGGCTTTTGTAGTTGGGAATCTCTTGGTTCGCGTAGTCCTCGGTTGCTACCTCGAATATGCGGTCAGCATCAGCGCCACCGTCTTCCCCCACTTGTTGCGTGACGTCTAGGTAGCGGTCGTACGACGCAACCGCCGCTGCGAGCGCCTCCTCGTCGGACGCGAAGATCGGCGCGGCCTCGGTCGGGGAGGGGGTCGCCGACGGGGTCGGGTCGGCGTCAGCGCCGCATCCGCTCAGGGTGAATGCGAGGGCCGCGGCGGTGGCGACGAGCGCGAGGTGACGCGCACGGGGGATGGGCATGCAGACCACCATAAAGGGGCTGCTCGACTTGCCCGCGCGCTTGTCCACATGCAAGTCCGACTGCTCCTCCACAGTGCGGCGCCTCGGCGATCCGCTGGTGGTTCGCCCGTCGCGCCTGAAGAAGGTCGCACCGCGCCGCATACGTTCGGCCCATGCATCGTGTATCCCAGATTTCCGGCCCTACGCTGCGCGTCAGCGCGATAGCGGCTGCCGCGGCCGCCGCTCTGCTCGCCGTGGTCCTCGTCGGATGCGCGCCGACTCCCGGCCCTGATCCCGCCGCACAGTCGAGACCCGTCGTCGATGGGTTTGATGACTACGACGATGGGCTCGACGTCACGACTGGAGACGACGCCGACATCGAGCTGACCGACGGCTACTTCGCCGACGACGAGGATGCGCTCGCCGTTGCGGTGGCGACGCTCGAGGCCCACCTCGACGAGCAGACCTCCGCGCCGAGAAAAGGCGACGTGAGCGGTCGACATCTGCACAGCATCCCGGTGCCCCCGATGGGACTGGACATCCAGCAGCTCCTCGCCGCGGAAGTGTTCAGTACTTCGGCGGTCGAGACTCGGGTCGATGTCGAGAACGCGTTCATCGTCCGGCGCACGGAGGATGCCCACGGCGCCATCGTGGACTTCGCGTTCTGCCGCGTCGAGACGGCGACCGAGTCTCCGGTCGTGCCGGTGCGGCGCGAGTTCGCCGTTTCAGCCGCGTCGACCGCGGAGGATCCGCGGCACCTTCAGGTGACCGCGATCCTGAACTGGGTCGGCGAGCCGTTCTGCTGAGGCGCGGACGCCCAGGAATGTGCGGGCGTGGCATGAGGTCCGTTTTCCGCTGCGCGGAACGGCCAGCTCGCGCCGCGGAGGCGAGATCATGGAGACATGACCAGGCGACATGCGACGCTGCCGACCGAGCTCGGCGACCTGCTGGTCGTCGTCGAGCAAATGGCCGACGGCGCGGCGCTCGCGGGCGTGACGTTCCCGGGGCACTGGCATCCGCTCGCGGCCGACATGCTCGGCGACGAGGTCGACGCGGCGACCGACCCGGTGGTCGTCGCGTTCGGCGCGCAGCTCGCCGAGTACCTCACGGGGGAACGCACGAGCTTCGACCTACCGCTGGCGCCGAGCGGCGACGAGTTCCAGCACGCCGTCTGGACGATGCTGCGCGAGATCCCCTACGGCGAGACGGTCACGTACGGAGAGCTCGCCACGCGGCTCGGCGACCGCAACCTCGCGCGGCGCGTCGGCAACGCCGTCGGCCGCAACCCGATCAGCATCGTCGTGCCGTGCCACCGCGTGGTCGGCGCAGGCGGCTCGCTCACGGGCTACGCGGGCGGGCTCGAGCGCAAGCGGTTCCTGCTCGAGCTCGAGGGCGCACCGGTCGTCGCGCAGTCCCGGTTGTTCTGACAGCTTGACGCGGGTTCGGTCTGACGCGAGTTCGGTCTGCTGCGCAGATCGGCGGGGCGGATGCCGCGGCATCCGTCGCTCGAAATGCGATGACACGCATCGGGACCCCGTCGAGAGCTCCGATACGTGTCATCCCGCGTCGAGCGGCACGAACCGTCGAGCGGCGCGAACCGTCGAGCGAGCCGACCTACGCGCTCGGCTCGTCTCGGACGATCGTCTCGTCGTCGGGCAGTTCGTCGTTCGGCAGCCCCTCATCGACGGTCTGAACCTCGGCGGGCACCTCGACGTAGCCCGGCGCGCCATCGGGCTGGCGCCGGTCGGCGGGCTTCGGGCGTGCGGGCTGCTCCTCGACCGCCTGGGCGTGCTCGGCGGCCTCCGCAGCCTCGTCGCCCGGCGCGTTCGCGCGATCGGCGGTCATTCCTCGACGCCCGGGTCTCCGGCGCGGAGGCCGCCCTCGGTCGACTCCGACATCGGCTCGGCGTTGCCGGGCGCTCCAGGTCCGTCATGGTCGCGGCGGTCGCCGCCCGCCGTGCCCTCGGCGTGCTCCGCGTCCTCGCGGCCGGTCCCGCCGAGGTCGCTCTCGGTGTACTCGCCTTCGACGTCGTCGGTGCTCGGACGGCTGCCGCCGCCGAAGTCCGTCTCGGTGTACTCGCCGTCGCCGTCGGGCGCGTCGGCGTCGGGGAAGAAGGGCTTGGTGTTCTGGGGATCCGTCATGGTCGCTCCGTCCGTTCGCCGCGCCGACCGACGCAGGACCTCCACTCTCACCCCGGGCCCGGTCGGTGGCGAGGGGCTTGACAGTGAGGTGCGAACGACGGAGGCCGCGGCATCCGCTCGGCAGGCAGGTAGGCAGGCAGGCAGGCTTGACGCAGACCGGCCCGCCGGACCGGCGCCGGGCGGTCGTGCGGGCGAGCCGTTCGGCCCGAACGCTCAGTCGGCGGAGTCGCCCTTCGCGTGGTGCCCGAAGTCGGTGTCGGTGAACTCGCCCTCGCCCCCGGTGGGCGGCGCCGCGCCGTCGCCGAAGTCGGTCTCGGTGTACTCGCCCTCGCCGACGTTCGGCTTCTCGTCGCCGTCACGGAAGTCCGTCTCGGTGTAGTCGCCGGGAACGCCGACGTTCGGCTTCTCGTCGCCGTCGCGGAAGTCCGTCTCGGTGTAGTCGCCGCGATCGCCGGCGGGGGTGTTCTCGGGGTTGGTCATCATCGCTCCATCCGTCGCCGCGCGATCCAGCGCGTGACCCCACTCTTCCGCTCAGGCGAGCCATCGGCAAGGGGCTGGCCGAGGCCGGCGGATGTCGCGGGGCGGGTCTCGAGACGGCGCTGGCGCGCGCCTCCTCGACCGGCGGATGCGGCGGCGGGGGCGGCAGATGCGGCGGCGGGCGGGCGAACGTGACGGCGCATGACCGCCGGTGACATCGCGCGTCGCGCTCCATTCGGCGCTGGAGAACGTGCGGCCGAAGATGGGGCATGCCATTCCGACCAGCGCACGACGAGCCGGGCTTCGCCGCTTCCCACCACGGCTCCGCCGCGCACGAGTTCGCCGCGTACGACGACGGCGTCGACGCGCAGGAGCCGGGCTTCGCCACCCAGCAGGTGCACGCGGGCGAGCACGACGAGGCCGCGTTCGGGGCCCGCATCACGCCGATCTACCTGAGCGCGGGATTCCGCTTCGAGAACTTCGCCCAGGCGCGCGACCGGTTCGCGGGCGACGACCAGGGCTACGTCTACACGCGCGCCGGCAACCCCACGAACTCGGCCCTCGAGCGCAAGCTCGCCGAGCTCGAGCGCGGACGCGACGCGGTCGTCGTCGCCAGCGGTCAGGCGGCGCTCACGGTCGCGGTGCTCGCGATCGCCAAGGCCGGCGACCACATCCTCTCGGCGCAGAGCGTCTACTCGGGCACCCGCTCGCTCTTCACGCAGGGCTTCGGCCGGTTCGGCATCGAGGTCGAGTTCGTCGACGACGCCCGCGACCTCGACGAGTGGCGCCGCCGCATCCGCCCGAACACGCGCGTGCTCTACGCCGAGTCCATCGCGAACCCGACGAACGACGTCATCGACCTGGCGGGCGTCTCCGAGGTCGCGCAGGCCGCGGGCGTGCCGTTCATCGTCGACAACACGCTCGCCACGCCCTACCTCGTGCGCCCGATCGAGCACGGCGCCGACCTCGTCGTGCACTCCGCGAGCAAGTTCCTCTCGGGCCACGGCGCCGCGCTCGGCGGTGTCGTCGTCGACGCCGGAACCTTCGACTGGTCGGCCGCGCCCGGTGCGTTCCCGCACCTGACCGAGCCCGACACGGGCCTGCAGGGCGCGAGCTACCTCCAAGCCCACGGAGCCGGCGCGTACACGGCGTACCTCCGCGGGGTCACGGGCGCGCTCTTCGGTCCGGTGCTCTCCCCGTTCAACGCGTTCCTCATCCAGCAGGGCATCGAGACGCTGTCGCTCCGCGTCGGCCGCCAGTCCTCGAACGCCGCCGCGCTCGCCACCTGGCTCGAGGACCAGCCCGAGGTGCTCTCGGTCAACTACGCGGGCCTGCCCTCGAACCCGTCGCACGACCTCGCCGAGCGGTACCTGCCGCGCGGTCAGGGCGCCGTGCTCTCGTTCGTGCTCGACGGCGGCGAGGCCGCGGCCGAGCCCTTCTACGACGCCGTCGAGCTGTTCAGCCGCATGAGCCACATCGGCGACACGCGCTCGCTGATCCTGCATCCGGCGACGACCACGCACGCCCACCTCGACGCCGAGACCCGCACCCGCGGGCGCATCTCGGGCGGCCTGCTGCGCCTCTCGGTCGGACTCGAGGAGCCCGAAGACCTGTTGCGCGACCTCGAGCGGGGCCTCGCCGCCGTGCGGGCGGCATCCGCTCGGCGCGCGCCCGCGGCATCCGACCTCGTGCTGATCGACACCACGGTCGCGACCTCGGTCGCCGTGCCGGGCACGATCACGACGACGGATGCCGCGGCATCCGTGCTCGAAGGGAGCACCCGATGACCCGACTGCAGCACTTCGGCTGGTTCTTCTCGCGCGGCTTCGGACCGCAGGGCTGGGGCCACGAGTACCACCGGTGGAACTATCGCTGGACCGAGCCGAAGCTCTACCAGCAGTCGGTGCGCGAACTCGAACAGGCCGGCCTCGACCTCGTCATCATCGAAGACGGTCCGTCGATCGGCACGCCCGATACCATCGAGCTGCGCGTGCGCAAGGCGTACGGCGGGCCCAAGCACGACCCCGTCGCCCTCACGCCGTACCTGCTCGGTGCGACCGAGCACATCGGCATCGCGCCCACGGTCAACGCGGGCATCTGGCCGCCCTACCTCGCGGCGCGCCAGTTCGCGTCGCTGCATCACCTGAGCGGGCACCGCGTGGGCATCAACGTGGTGACGGATGTCTCGAGCACCCGTCACAACGGCCTGCCGCCCGTGACGCACGACCAGGCCTACGACCGCGCGAGCGAATGGCTCACCGCGGTGCGCGGCCTCTGGCATAGCTGGGACGACGGCGCGCTCATCGAGGACACCGAGACGTGGCGGTTCGCCGACGGCTCGAAGATCCGCGAGAACCGGTTCACGGGGGAGTACTTCGACGTGCCGGGGCCGCTCAACGCGATCCCGTTCACCGACGGCGACCCGGCGATCGTCTCGCCCGGCGGCTCGCCGAAGGGACTCGCGTTCGCCGGCACGCACTCCGACGTGCAGCTCGCCTACGCGCCGCTCGACCTCGACGTCGTGCGCGCCTACCGGCAGAAGATCATCGACGCGTCGCTCGCGCACGGCCGCGCCGCGAACGCCGTCAAGACGCTGTTCGTGTTCAAGCCCGAGATCGTCTCGAGCCAAGACGAGGTCGACCGGGTCGTCGCCGCCTCGCTCGACCCGAGCGACGAGGTGCTCGCCGCCATTCTCGAGGGGCAGTCCAGCGACCTCGAGACCGACCTCACCGGGCTGCCGCTCGACCGGCCGCTCGACCCGTCGATCTTCGGCGAGCACGTGTCGCAGGGCACCATCAAGGGGCTGCTCGGCAAGACGGCGCCGTCGTTCGCGGATGCCACGCTGCGCGAACTGCTCGTGGCCAAGGCCCGCAAGGGTCGCATCAGCGACCACGCCGGGTTCGTCGGCACCGCCGAGCAGGTCGCCGACTTCATCGAGGAGTTCGGCGAGGAGGCCGACAACGACGGCTTCATCTTCTCGGGCGACCTGCACCCCGTCACCGTGCACAAGTACCTCGACGAGCTCGTGCCGATCCTGCGCCGCCGCGGCGTGCTGCGCGACTCGTTCGGCGACGGCGGCATCCAGGGCAACCTGCGCGACTTCTAGGGCGGTGGTCGGTCGCGCCCGTCCGCCGGTCGAGGAGCGAAGCGTCTCGAGACCAGCGTTTCGGGCCGGTGCGCTGGTCTCGAGACGGCGCTGGCGTGCCTCCTCGACCGGCGTGCAGGGCACTCGTGACGAAATGTTGCAGGATGCAACGCGAATGGGAATGCCGGCGGCGAGGCATCCGTTGTCACTCAGCATGACAACGATCGGAATCATCGGAGCAGGACACATCGGCAGCCAGGTCGCACGCGCGGCCGTGGCGAACGGCTACGAGGTGGTCATCGCCAACTCGCGCGGGCCCGAGACGCTCGCAGACCTGATCGAGGAACTCGGCCCGAACGCCACCGCGGCGACCGCCGAGGGCACAGCGAAGGCGGCGGATGTCGCGGTCGTCACCGTGCCGTTCAAGGCCTACGAGTCCGTGCCGGTCGAGCCGCTCGCCGGCAAGATCGTGATCGACACGAACAACTACTACTGGGAGCGCGACGGCCACGTGCCCGTGCTCGACGAGGGCCGCGCCACCGTGAGCGGCCTGCTGCAGGCGCACCTGCCCGCGAGCCGCGTCGCCAAGGGCTTCAACCACATCACCGCCGCCGACATCACCACGACGGGCACCCCCGCGGGCACGCCCGGACGCCGCGCGCTGGCGACCTCGAGCGACTTCGACGAGGCCGCGCAGTTCGTGACCGACCTCTACGACCAGATCGGCTTCGACACCGTGAACGTCGGCCCGCTCTCGGAGAGCTGGCGCGTCGAGCGCGACCAGCCCGCCTACGTCACCGTGCAGACCAGGGACGAGCTCGTCGCGAACCTCGCGAAGGCCGAGCGCGCCGAGGCCGCGTAACCCGCAGGCCGTACACCGACGGACCGGGCCGGGCGCAGTGCGCTCGGCCCGATCTCGCGTCCGGCGGCCTAGCGGCGCCGGTGCGTGAGGCGGTAGACGGCATGCCCGATCTTCAGGCCGAAGCCGGTCGAGCCGTGCGGTCCGTAGGGCTCGTACGCACGCATCTTCGTGATGCGACGCTCGCCTGAGGCCTCCGTGCGGGTGTCGATCACGAAGACCTGCGGAAAGTCGAGCCGCTTCGAGCCCATCTTCAGCACGTGGTGCGTCGAGGTCTCGACGACGGCCGAGGTGCCGTCGGCGCCGAAGAACCACCGGTCGACGTCGAAGCGCATGCTCGCCATCTGGGTGAACGCCCACGTCAGCCCCTCGCGCACGGCGACGATGCCGACCATGTCGGGGTACGGGTAGTGGGGGTCGAAGAGCACGATGTCGTCGGCCATCCCGGCCGTGGCCCTCTCGATATCGAGCGCCTGGACGCCCGCGAACATCGACTCCACGAGCTGCTGCACCGGTGCTGACATGCCGCACACGCTAGCAGCGGGGTGCGCGCGGGCGTGCGATTCGCGCAGCGGTGCGCCTCAGTCGAACGCGCCGATCGAGGTCGCGAACGCCCGCACCCGCTCGGCGAGGGCGTCGGGCACCTCGGCGGCCGTGAAGTGCCCGCCCTCGTCGAGGCGGTCGAACACGCGCAGGTCGAGGTAGTGCCGGCGGGCGAGCGACTCGGGGTAGGTCGACTCGTGGCGCTGGATGTGCACGGCCGCGGGCACCGAGGTCGGCGGGATCGGCGCGGGCTGGTCGGCACCCTCGTAGTACGGGCGGAACGACGTGCCGATCGACTGGGTGACCCAGTAGATCATCGCCTCGGTGAGGATGCGTTCGCGCGCGATGCGCCGCTCGACGGCCCGAGGGTCGCCCGCCGGGGTGTCGCTCCACTCCACGAGCTTCTCGACGAGCCACGCCAATAGGCCTGCCGGCGAGTCGTTGAGCGCGACCGCGAGCGTATCGGGCCGGGTTGACTGCACGTGCCCGTAGGCCCCGTTCGTCTCGTGGAAGGCGGCGATGCCGTCGAAGAACGCCCGCTCACCGGCATCCGTCAGCGCGGCCCGTTCGTCGGCGTTCGGAAAGTGCGCGTGCGTCGCGATGATGCCGGCGACCTGATCGGGGTAGGTCGCGGCGATGAGGTCGCTCACGTTCGCCGTCACGTCTTCGCCGTAGGTGAAGAAGCGGGCGTAGCCGAGCACGTCGGTCATGAGCGCGTGCATGGTGGCCGCGAGCCGCGTCTCGCTCATCTCGCCATCGGCGTACGGCGACGAGAACGCGAACCCGGGCAGGCTGGCGACCACGACGTCGAAGTCGGGCAGCCGGTCGGCGAAGTCGAGCTGCAGCGCGAACGTGTGCGGCCAGCCGTGCATGACGAGCAGGGCGGGGGCCTCACCGCCACCGGGTCGGGCCTGCGTCGAACGCAGGTGCGCGAAGTGCACGGCCGCGTCGTCGATCTGGGCGATGAACTGCGGATGCCGGTTGAGCCACGCCTCTCGGGCCCGCCAGTCGAACGCACCCCACGCCTCGACCAGCTCTCGGAGGTAGGCGCTGTTCAGGCCCGACGCCGGGGTGCGCGGCGAGTCGTCGAGCAGTCGACTCCGCGCCAGCCGGGCACGGAGGTCGTCGACCACCCCGTCGGCGACGTGGAGTTCGAACGGATGCGGTGCGTCCATGCGCCGAACGTAACCGGTGCGACCGACATCCGAAACCATCCGAGCCGGTTCGCGGATGTCTCGGGTAACCGTCTGAGCACGTCACGGGCGACGTCGGCCGACAGTCCGTGGTCGGCGCCGGCCGCACGCACGGATGCCCGCCGGATGCCCGCCGAATGCACCCGTACTGGGGGCATGGAAGCGCCTTCCCGACCCGTTCCGACGTATAGCTTCGAATACATACCGACCCTCGCATCCGGCATCCATGCCGCCCGCGAGACCCGAGGTCGGTGCCGCCCCGGCGAACCTCGAGCCGCGATTCCGTCGCGCCCGCTCGACGGTCGTCGGCGATGACTCGCTGCTCCGGCTTCGCCTGCTCGCCCGACCCGAAGGCGGCCCGGCGTGCGAGAGCGATTCGACTCGGGACGAACGACCACGAACGACCACCAACGAAGGAGTCCAGTTGAAGAAGCTCATCGCGAGCGTCGCCGCCACGGCGATGCTGGCCGGAGGCCTCGCGGTGCTCGCCGCCGCGGCGCCGGCATCCGCAGAGGTCGCGCCCGCGGCATCCGCCACCTGCGAGGTGTTGACCGTCGACCTCACCGGGTACGACACGAAGCCGGCCGTCGGCGAGCCGCAGCTCGAGGTCGCGAACCCCGACTTCGTGGCCGCGGTGCCCGCGGTCGCCGAGGTGAGCCACACCGACTACGAGTACAAGACGCTCGCCGGGCTGTTCCCGACCAAGTGGACGTACCGCACGGCGCACAAGTACAGCGGCGCTGCTGTGCTCTACGACTGGCAGATCTGGGCCGCCACCGGAAAGACCACGAAGCACGTCGAGGTCGCGGGCGTCGCCGCGAAGCCCGCCGTCGGCTCGCCGACGATCCTCGTCGCGAACCCCGACCACGTCGCCGCCGACGAGGTGCCCAACTCGGTCGTCGTGACCGTGAACGGCTCCGTCGTGCGCGACGTCGAGTTCGGCGCAGCATTCAGCGACGCCATCGCGTTCGCCGACAGGTCGGTGCGCAACACGTGGTCGGTCGTCGTGACCCCCTGGAACGGCGAGGCCACCACCCGCGAGGGCACCAGCACCGCGTGCATCACGCCCGCAGCGCCGACCTGGGTCGACGAGTGCGGCCCCGTGAACAACGGGCACTGGGTGCTCCCGGCCGTCGTCGGCTACACGTACGCCGTGACCGACCACTCGCTGCTGAACGGCAAGATCGGCGTCGTCGCCACCGCGACCGACGGCTACGTGTTCAATGCCGGCGTGCGCAAGCAGTGGACCGCGACCCAGAACAACGACCGCTGCGACCAGACGGTTCCGACGGTCGTGTTCACCAATGAGGTCTGCACCCCGCCCGCGGGCTACGGCGCAGGCGTCATCACGGCCGCGAGCCTCGGCATCGCGAACCCCGACGGCGTCAAGGTGCTCGTCAAGCGCAAGTCCGACGGCGCCGCCATCACGAACCTCTCGGCGCTGACGCCCGGTCACTACGACGTCATCGCGACCGTGAAGAACGAGAGCGCCGACGCGTTCACGACGGTTCCCGCGGGCTGGACGGTCTTCGCGAAGGACGGCGTCACGTTCAAGGTCTCGAAGGGCTTCGACGTGGTCGCGGCCGAGCCGTGCTTCAACCACGTCTCGTCGATCACCACGGCACCCGCCAAGCTGGACCAGTGCGGCGTCGACCTCGACGGCGTGCAGTTCGGCGAGTCGACCGGTGGCACCTGGAAGATCGCCAGCCGCGTCGCCGACGCCCCCGACCGTGAGGGCACGACCCGCTACCGCGTGGTCTTCACCCCCACGGAGGTGCTGCCCGCCTCGCTGCCCGGTGACGGCTTCGTCGTCGACGGCAAGGCCGTGTGGCTGGTGTACCTCGACAACGCGGACTGCAACACGGCTCTGACCGCGTAGTTCTGCGATCCAAGACCTGACGACCCGAATCAGGCAGGCGGCGGCTCCCGGATGACGGGGGCCGCCGCTCTGGGTTTCGGGGGGTCGCCGTCAAGGCGGCGGCTCGACGGTCGACGGGATGCCGCGGCATCCGCTCGGCCTCGTTCAGCCCTGCGTCACCAGGCGATGAGCTTCTCGGGCGTCACGCGCAGGATCGTGCTGTACTTCGCGGCCATCGACTCGAGCGTGAGCTTCAGCGGCGGCAGGTCGTGCTCGTACTTCGCGAAGTAGGCCTCGCCGATCGCCGGCAGCCACGAGGTCGCGGCGTCGTTCAGCACCTCGACGGTGCCCTGCAGAACGGTGAGCTGCTCCTCGTCGTGGCCTGATTCGAGGTGCACGAGCACGTGCGGGTCGCGCGTCGCGTTGCGCACCTTGACCGCGCCCGGCTCGCTCAGGATGATCACGGCGCCCTCGTGCCAGACGAACCACACCGGCACTGCGTGCGGGTACCCGCTGCGGCTGATCGAGCCGAACCACGCGATGCGCTCGCTCGCGAGGCGCCCGAGTGCGCGGGCGTGCACCTCGTTGTCGAGGTCGAAGGCGAAGGGCGTTGCGGATGTCGCGGCTGAGCTCGCGGTGTCGGTCATCGGTGATCCTTCCGTCACGTTCGACCCTACGTCGGGCCGGCGACACGCTGCCCATGTGTCGCGAGAGGTCGAAATGCGTCGCTTCCGAGGCGCGGATGCCGCGGGGCAGGCCTGCGTACCCGTTCGGGCAGTTCGGTGGCCGCACGGCCGCCACGGGGCTAGGTTGCTGCGCGGAGGGAGCGTCGATGGCGGTTCGCGTCTGCGAGGTGTGCGGGGAGGCCAACGAGCCGTCCGCGCGGTTCTGCCGCGTCTGCGACGCCTACCTCGGCTGGGATTCCGGCGCCGCGACGCTCGACGGGGAGCCGCTGACCGGAACGATCCCGACCGTCGTCGAGTCGGTGGAGGCCGTCGAACCATCGCCCGTCGAGCCTTTGCCCGTCGAGCCCGCGCCCGTCGAGCCCGCGCCCGTCGAGCCCGAGACAGCGGACATCGCCCCGGCGCGCGAGCCGGGCCCGTCGGCGCCGTCGTCGTCGACCCATCCGCGGGTCGCCGCGGCCGCGCGCATCGAGACGCCAGAGGCCGTGCTCGAGACGACCGAGGCGACGGTCGGGCCCGCGCTGCCCGCGACCGTGCTGCTGCGGCTCACGAACCCGTCGTCGATCGTCGACGGCTACGAGATCGAGCCGGTCGCTCCGCCGCAGTGGCTCTCGTTCTCGCACGGCGACGTGCACCTCATGCCCGACCAGGAGCTCGCCGTGCCGCTCGAGCTCGGGCTGCGCGAAGGCGTGCTCGTGCTCGCCCAACGCGTGGCCCTGACGCTGCGGATCTCGTCGCAGGCCGACCCGGAACGCACGGCGGAGGTCGCGCTGCAGCTCACCGTGCCGCCGCTCGGGCCGAGTGCGACGCTCGAGGTGCGGCCGAGCCTGATCCGGCTCGAGGACCACGCCGCGGGGGAGTTCACGGTGCGCCTCGACAACCGCGCGGCGAACTTCCCGCAGACGGTGCGCCTCTCGGCGAGCGACGCCGAGGGGGTCGTGCGCTTCGCGTTCGCGCCCGACGTCGTCACCGTGCCCGCGGGTCAGGTGGTCGAGCTCCCGGTGTCGTTCAGCGCGCCCGAGCCCGAGGCGGGTCGCGAGCTCAACCGCCAGATCACGGTCGAGGCCGGCAACGACGCCGGACGCGCGGCCGCACCCCTGACGCTCGTGCAGCGCACGGCCGCCGAGCCCGTCGACCAGCCCGTGCGCGTGCGCATCGAGCCGAGCTCGCTGCGCATCGAGCGGGGCACCACCGCCGACTTCGACGTGCTCCTCGACCACCGTGGGGGCCAGCGCCAGGTCACGCTGAACCTCGTCGGGCGCGACCCGGGGCGCGCGATCGGCTTCGCGTTCAGCTCCGAGCAGGTCGTGCTCGAGCCCGGTGCGGTCGCGCACGTGCGCGGACGGCTCGCCGCCGCCCCGCCGCCGCGGGGCGGCACCCTGCAGCACGCGTTCTCGGTCATCGCCTCCGACGGGGTGCACGACGTCGAGGCGATGGGCTCGGTCGAGCTCACGTCACCGCCCGAGCCGATCCTCACGGCGGCGATCCGCGTCGATCCCCCCTCGCAGCTCGTCGTGAACGAACGCCAGGCCGCGTTCCAGGTCTCGGTCGACAACCGCAGGGGCGTCGAGCCGCTCGGCGTGCGCTTCGAGGGGGCCTCCGAAGACGGCACGGCCCGCCTCGGATTCACGCCGCACGAACTGGTCATCCCGCCGGGTCAGGTCGGCAGCACCCGACTCGTCGTCGACGCCCCGCGTCCGGAGCCGTCGGAGTCGGCGACCCGACGGTTCCGCGTCATCGCGACCGACGGCGTGCGCTCGATCGAGGTCGATGCCGCGCTCACGCAGGAGACCTCGAACCGGCGGCCGATCGCGAGCCGCGTGCTCGTGACGATCGGCGGCCTGCTCGTGATCATCGGAGCACTGGCCGAGTGGTTCGCCGGGTTCCCGCCGTTCCTGCCCTCGGTCGACCTCATCGGGGCCTTCGTGCGCGGGCAACTGAACCTCGCCGACCCGTTCCTGTCGGAACCGGGGATGCGCGTGCTCGTGGTGCTCTTCGGGGCCCTCATGCTGCTCGGCATGATCGGCAAGCACGGCCGGATGACCCGGGCGTGCGCGGTCTTCATCGTGCTGCTCACCGTCGCCTGGCTGATCTTCCTCGCGGTCGTCGCGTTCGTGCCCGCGCTCGGACTCGGACTCGTGCTCGTCTGGATCGGGTGCGTGCTCGGATTCGTCGGCGGGGTGCTCGCGCGGCCGCGGCCCGAGACCTGAGCCGGCGTCGGGCGCTACCCGGCCGGCCGGCGTCAGCGTGCTCGGCGACCGCCGCGCCCCGCACGGTCGTCGGGCGCCGTGCTCCAGAGCGCCCACGCCACGAGCACGGGCTGCAGGAAGAGCCGCACGAACCGGGCCCGGTCGGTGCGCATGAGCGGTGCGGGCCGGCCCGTTCGCCACTGATGCACGTTGCCGGGGAACACCGCGACGAAGAACGCGGCGATGAGCACGCCAACGCGGCGACGCTCGCGGGGCAGCGCGATCACCGCCGTGCCGAGCAGCACCTCTGCTGCACCCGATGCGACGACCACCCCGTCCTTGTCGATCGGCGCGACCTGCTCGACCCAGTCGGGCACGACGATGCGGTAGCCCTTGCGGGCCCAGAACAGGTGCGACAGCCCTGCGAAGACGAGCAGCGCCGCCAGCAGCCATCGGGTGAGCGAGCGGATGACGGTGAGCGGGCGGGTCGCGTTCTCGTTCGGGCGTCGGCGCATCGACCCAGTGTCGCACCGCGGCATCCGGAGCACGGATCTTTCGTGGATGTCGCAGCACGGTCGATTCGGCAGCGGCCCGTTCGTCGTGGGGATATGACCACGAACAACGTTCACACCGCATTCGCGCGGGCCCGCGAGGCCCGCATCGACGAGGCCGAGATCGCCTGGATCGCCTCGAAGCGCGGCGCCGCGATGCGCTCGCGCGACGCCGACTGGCTCGCCGCACGCTACGAACCGGGCGCCCGGGTCGTCGGCCCCACCCCTCCGATCACGCGCATCGCGGATCCGACCATCGACGCCGTGCGCATCTGGGAATGGTTCGAACTGCTGCAGGGGCGCATCCGCTGGACGGTCGGCATCGCGGACGTGCGCCTCGACGGCGACCTCGCCGTCTGCCGCACGCGCGAGCACGTCTCGTACCGCGCCCTCGCCCATCGACGCGTGCGCCTGGAGCTCGCGACCACGATCGGGCTCCGGCGTCACCCCGACGGTTGGCGCATCGAGTGGGAGATCGCGATCGGTGCATGAAGGCCGGATGCTGCGCCTAGGCTGAGGTCCTCGAATTCAGGAGGCACCGTGGCGGGCAAGGTCATCGTCATCACCGGCGCGAGCGACGGCATCGGCCGGGCCGCCGCACGACGGCTGCACGCCGACGGGCACGAGGTCGTCATCGTGGGGCGCTCGCCGCAGAAGACGCAGGCGCTGGCCGATGAACTCGGCGTCGAGCACCACCTCGCCGACTTCGCCGACCTGGACTCGGTGCGCGCGCTGGCCGACGACCTCGCGGCGCGGCATCCGAAGATCGACGTGCTCGCGAACAACGCGGGCGGCGTCTTCGGCAAGCACCGCGAGGTCACGCGCGACGGCCACGAGACGACGTTCCAGGTCGACTACCTCGCGCCGTTCCTGCTGACCCAGCAGCTCATGCCGACGCTCGTCGCTTCGCGGGCGACCGTCATCAACACGTCGAGCCTCGCGAACCGCATCTTCTCGCGCTTCGACCTCGACGACCTCGAGTCCGAGCGCCGCTATCGGCCGGTGCGCGCCTACGGCAACGCGAAGCTCGCCCAGGTGCTCTTCACGAAGGAGCTCGAGCGCCGGTACGGGGGCGACGGCGTCACGTCGACCGCGTTCCATCCGGGCGCGATCGCCACGAACTTCTCGGCCGAGCACGGGTCGGGCATGGCCGGGCTCTACCGGTGGCGCCTGCGCGACCTCGTGCTGCAGACGCCCGAGCAGGGCGCCTCGACGCTGGTCTTCCTCGCCGAGGGAGAGCCCGGGGTCGACTACCCGACGGGCGAGTACTACACGAAGTCGCGTCCGGCCCGCGCCAGCCGGCACGCCGCCGATGTCGAGCTCGCGCGCGAGCTCTGGGACCGGTCGGTCGCGATGCTGCAGCAGGAGCCCGCCGGGCGCTGACATGCGGATGCCGCGGGCGAGCGGATGCCGCGGGCGGCCGCATTCGGCGTGCTCGAGCCGCGGCATCCGCTCGCCCGACCGTCGGGGCTCAGGCCGCGATGCCGGGCACCTCGTCGAGGCTGAAGTAGACGGGCAGGTTGCGGGAGCGGGCGATCGCGACGTCCTGGTCGGCGCCGCGGGATTCGCCGGGCAGGCGCAGCACCGCGTCGCAGCGCTGCAGCAGGCGCTCGGCGGTCGGGTACATGACCTGCTCGGCGAGGGGGTCGGTGGGGCCGCTGGCGCCGGCGCTCGAGAGCACGGGCAGCGCGACCCATTCGCCGATCATCGGCACGTGTCCGGCCCGGAAGAGCGGCCACGCGGCCTCTTCGAGGCGTTCGAGGTTCTGCTGCATGCGGGCGGGGTCGCCGTTCGTGCCCGAGGCGTACGGGCCGGCGATCAGGATCATCATCGAGGTGGTCATGTTCTGCAGAATAGTGCAGAATGTGTAGAAACGTGCAACAACGTGAAGGAGTGCGAATGCTGGCGGCTGCGCGACGAGAGCTCCTGCTCGACCGACTGACCCGGGATCGGCGCATCGTCGCCAAGGAGATCGCGGCCGAGCTCGACCTCTCCGAAGACAGCATCAGGCGCGACCTCCGCGAGCTCGCCGCCGAGGGCCTGCTCACGCGCGTCTACGGGGGAGCCGTTCCCGCGTCGCCGGCCGTCGCCGACTACGGTGCCCGCACCTCGATCGCCTCCGACAGCAAGGAGCGCGTGGCCGCGGCCGCGGCCAAGCTCGTGCAGCCCGGCTCGACGGTGATCCTCGACGGCGGCACGACCACGCTCGCCGTCGTCGGGCGGCTGCCGCGCTCGCTCGAGTGCACGATCGTCACGCACAGCCCGACGATCGCCGTGGCGCTCGTCGACCACGCCGCCGAGGTGATCCTCATCGGAGGCCGCCTCTTCCGGCACTCGATGGTCGCGTCGGGCGCCGCTGCGGTCGAGGCGGCGAACCGCATCAACGCCGACCTGTTCCTGCTCGGCGTGACCGGCATCCACCCGACCACCGGCCTCACGACGGGCGACGCCGACGAGGCCGCCATGAAGCGCGTGCTCGCTGCTCGCGCGGCCGAGACGTACGCACTCGGCAGCGCCGAGAAGGTCGGCGCCGCCTCTCCGCACCAGGTGCTGCCGCTCGACGCCGTCACGGGCCTCGTGCTCGACGCCCGGTCCGACGCGATCTCGCTCGCGCGCCTCCGCGAGACGGGCGTGCGCATCGTCGAGTCGGGCTGAGGCTCGTCGTCGTCGGCGCCGCAGCGGTAGGCCCGGCCGGTTCGATCCGTCGCAGCAACGCGGAACGGGTGCGGATGCCTTCGCATCCGCACCCGTTCAGGTTCGGCGTCCGCCCCGGTCGGGGCTCGTGACTAGGCCGCCGATCGCGACCGGACGCGGGCGATCGTGATGACGGCCGCTGCGGCGAGCAGCAGGGCGATCGCCGCCCAGGTCAGCGGGCCGACGAAGCCCGCGCCGGTGTCGGCGAGGCCGGCCTGCGAGGCCGCGGCGGCCTCCTGCACCGTGACGGCGGCGGATGCCACGGTCACCCCGTCGATCGTGACCGCGATGGTGTGCGCACCCGCGGGGATCGAGGTCGGGATCTTGCCGGTGAAGGTGAACGCGCCGGACGCGTCGGTGCTCACGGTTCCGAGCGTCTGCGGCGTCGAGCGGATCTCCACGGTGAAGCCGCTCGTGCCCTCGGCCAAGCCGCTGCCCTTGACGGTGATGGTTCCGCCGGGGCGCAGGTCGCCCGAGACCGCGACGGTGCCCAGCACGTCGGACGGCTTCTCGCCCGTGGGGGGAGTCGTCGGCGGCGTGGTCGCGGGCGGCGTGGTGGCCGGCGGCGTGGTGGGCGGCGTGGTCGGGTCGACCGTGGTGTCCTTGCCGAGGTCGCCGAAGAACGTGTCGAGCGCGGCGATCGCCTCGTCGGCGAAGGCGAGCTGATTCGCGAGTCCGGGGTCGGTGGGCGACGTGTAGCGACCGGGCTTGTCGATGACGTACCACCACTCGGTCATGTACTCCTTGTAGGTGCCGTCGCCGTTGTCGTGGATCCACTGGCGCACGACCGGAGCCGCCTTGCCGTCGACGATGCGGCCGCGCTCGTACTCGAGCACGTAGGGCACCTGGAGCTTCTTCGCGGTCGCGAGCGCCTGGCCGCGGTCGCCGCCCGGGTAGTAGTCGACCTGGCCCGACACCTTGGGCACGTACTGGGTGACCAGGTTCGGCAGGTGCTTCGTGACGAGGTCGCCGTAGAAGTCGGCGTACTCGGAGCCCGTGTCGCGGATGTGCAGGTCGTTCGACGATGCGCCGTCGAGGCGGAGGTCGAAGAAGTAGACCTTCTCGACGTCGTTCTCGACCGCTTCGGCGTTCACGTGCTGCAGGACGGCGCGCGTGTTGTGGCACCACGTTCCACCGAAGAAGAGCACGAAGTCGCCGTCGCTCTCGAGCAGGTTCACGAGCTCGGGGTAGGTGACGGTCTGCACGCGCCAGTCGGAGTCGGCATCCGTGAGGATCGTCGGTCCGCCGTAGGCGTCGGCGCCCTTGTAGTCCTTGAAGTGCTTCGCGTTCACGGCCGAGGAGGTGAAGGCGAACTGGCTGCTCTCGGAGAGCGTGCCGGCCGCGGTGAAGACGCCCGCGACGGCGGTCCGGTACGCGGCGAGGGCCGCCGGGTCGGCCAGCTGGGCGCTGGTCACGGGCGCGGTCAGGGCGCTCACGATGCGGTCCTCGACACCGCCCTCGGTGTGCGACTTGTCGTACACGAAGAAGTACGGGTCGTCGGTGCCGTCGAACGGCGTCTGCGTGTCCTTCGAGAGGGCGTTGGCGACGACGCGCGTCCACAGCGGTGCGACGTCGGGGTTCGTCGTGGTGCGGATGTCGAGGCTGTGGCCGTCGAGCTTCGGGTCGAACGTGAACACCTGATCGACGCCCGCGGCCTTGGCAGCGGCATCGATCGTCGCGAGGCTCGCGGTCGTGGTCTCGTCCGCGGCGCCGCCGACGAGGAACGCGAAGCGGCCCTCCTGGCCGAGCAGCCATTCGAAGCGCTCGAACGTCACGGTCTCGACGACGCTGTCGGCGACGCCGTACGTCTCCTCGATGTAGTCGACGGTGTCGATGGCGGCGCCGCTGGGGGCGGCGGCGGCCGGCGAGGCGAACGCGGCCGCGCCGAACAGCGCGGCACCGCCGAGCGCGAGCGTCGTGGTGATCGCCACGCCGCGGTGGCGGCGTCTCGGCGGGTGGGTGTGGTCGGACATGGGCTTCCTTTCGGGGAGCATGCAGGCGAACAGGTACCGGGTGGTCAGGGAGCGTCGGTCGGCGGGACGCCGTCGGTCGCGGTTGCGGCGTCGGCCTTGCGACGGCGCAGGAGGCGCTGGCCGAGCAGCGCGAGCGCGCCGACGGCGACGAGGGCGATGAGCAGGCCCGTGCCGGCGAGCCAGCTCGGGGCGCCCGTCTCGGTCGAGGCGGCGGTGCGCTCGACGGCCTCGGCGGTGGGCGCGGCCGTCGCGCCCGCGATCTTCACCGAGGTCGACGCGGGTGACACGACGCCGTCGCCGACGGCGTTCGTCGCGATGATCGTGGCCGTGTAGGCCCCGGCGCCGAGCTTGGGGAACGTGTACGTGGTCGTTCCGGCGGCGATCTGGATCGGGGTGCCGTTGTTGAGCGACAGCTTGTAGCCCGTGACGGGCGAGCCGCCGTCGGCCGGCGCGGCCCAAGTGACCGTCAGCGAGGCGCCCTTGGCGGCGAGCGTGGGAGCGGTGGGCGCCAGCGGCGCCGTCTGCACGACGGCGGCGGGCTGGTTCGCGGTGGCCGCGGCATCCGTCGTTCCGGAGGTCGCGGTCGACCCGGACGTGCCCGTCGAGGTGCCCGCCGAGCCCGTGGCGGTGCCGCCGCCGGTGCTGGGTGCGGGGGCCGGAGCAGGTGCCGGGGCGGGAGCCGGAGCAGGGGCGGGTGCCGGGGCAGGAGCGCCGCCGCCGCTGATGGCGGGGGGCGGATCCTCCTGCGTGCTGTCGTACGGATACCCGCCGAGCCCGTCGCACGCGCCGAGGTCGAAGTTGATGGAGCAGAGGTCGCAGACGTCCCCGGCGGCCTGGGCCGGCGCGCTCCAGATGAGGAGGAACGTCGGCACCGAGATCGTGAAGACGATCGTCGCGGCGAGGGTGCGCAGTCTGGAGCGCGCGGTCTTGGGCATGGGCTGTCCTTCGGTTCGACCGGTCACGGGACCGGCGTGAGTCGAGCGGTGGCGGTGTCGTCTGCGGTGGTGGCGGAGTCGGTGGCAGCAGCGTGGGCGGCGGGCGTGGGTGCGGCGGCGGGCGCTGGCGCGGCGGCGGGCGCGGCCGTGGGGGTCGTGCTCGCGTCGGCGTCGTCCTCGTCGTCGGGCGCGTGACGACGGCCCGCGAAGATCTCGTCGTCGAGGGCTCCGGCGCGACGCGCCACGATCGCTGCGCTGGTGGCCGCGGCGGTCACGTTGGCCATGGTGCTGGCGGTGCCCGCGATCGCGCTGATCGGGATGAGCAGCACGAGCACCTCGATCGGGAGCCCGACGGCGGTGAGCACCGCGGTGGCCGTGATGATCGCGGTGCCGGGGACGCCGGCCGTGCCGAGGCTCACGAGCAGCCCGAGCACGACGAGCACGACGTAGTCGAGCACCGTGTACTCGATGCCGAGCGCGTTGACCGTGAACACCGCGACGAGCGTGGGCCAGATGCCCGCGCAGCCCGGCATGCCGATGGTGGTGCCGATGGGAGCGGTGAAGCCGGCGACCTCCTCGCTGACGCCGACCTTGCGCACCAGGGTCGAGATCGTCAGCGGCAGCGTGCCGATGCTCGACTGGGTCGTGAAGGCCGTGTATTGCGGCGGCGTGATGAGCTTGAAGAAGCGCAGCGGCGAGAGGTCCGCGAAGACCTTCACGAGCACGCCGTTCACGAGGTAGGCGTCGACGAAGCAGGCGACCATGGCGATGACGAGGACGCCGATGAGCGAGAGCGCCGTCTCGAGACGGGCGACCGCGGTCGACGTGGTCGAGGCGACGAGCGCGAGCACCGCATACGGGGTGAGCGCGATGATGAAGCCGACGGCCTTGAAGAACACGCGCTTGGTCGCGTCGACCACGTCTTTGAACGCACGCACCTTCTCGGGCTTGCGATCGGCGACGAGCAGGTACGACACGGCGATCAGCAGCGTGAAGAGGATGATGCCGATGATGTTGTTCGACGCGATGTCGCCGACGACGTTCGACGGGAAGAGCCCGACGATCACCTCGTCGAGGGGTCGCAGCAGACCGGTCAGGGTCGAGCCGTCGACGCCCGCGAGTTCGAGCTGCGCGCCGGTGCCGATGCCGGTGGCCAGGGCGAGGCCCAGCGTCAGCAGGATCGCGATGAGGTTCGTGAGCAGCAGCCAGAACACCGAGCTGAGGCCGATGGTGCGCAGCTTCGCGAGGCTGCCGAGCGACGTGATGCTCGCGAGCACCGACACGATGATGAGCGGCGCGACGATCGCGGTGATGACGTTCACGTACACGGTGCCGATCACGTCGACGTAGTCGAGGTGCCCCTGGAACAGCAGGCCGACGCCGATGCCCACCACGAGCGCGATGACGGTGAGCAGGGTGAACGAGGCGCCGGCGCGTCGCAGGAAGTAGACGCCGACGAAGAGTGCGGCGGTCGCGGCGAGTGCCGCCAATGAGAGCCAGTCGAGGTCGATCATCGGGTCGTGTTCGGGTCGGCGTTGAGCGTGGTGCGGCAGGGCATGACGTGAACGTAGTGAAACCCGGGAGGCCGGTGCCGGAGCATGTCGCGGTGTGAATGCCGGTTACGTCATGCGACACGGAATGACCGTGAATCCGGGATCCAGGGCAGTTCGAGGGTGCGGATGTTGCGCTTCGTGACGCAGGGTCGATGACGCCGTGTGACGGACGCGCGGGCGAATGATCCGGGCGGATGAGGCGAGCGGATGCCGAGGGCGGGGGTCGGCGGCACGTGCGAGCATGAACGGGTGACCGACTCGCCGCCGCCCACCCCCGATTGGCGCGCGGGCGATTGGCGCGCGGTGCTCGCCCCGCTGGGCGCGGCACCCCCGGCTGCGAGTGACCCGAGATCCGGCGCCGACGCCCGCGGCGCCGAAGGCGGGCCGACCAAGCGCTTGGGGCTGCAGTTCGAGTTGCGGCGCAAGGTGCAGCGTCGCAGCGGTGAGTGGCAGGGCCCGCGCGACGAACCCGCCCGGCGCGCGACATCCGTCGACCGTCTCGCGGTTCGACCGGTCACGCAGGGTGCACGCGGCGCGTGGATCAAGGGCGCGCTGACCTGGCAGAACATCGCCTACCAGGGCGAGGCCGGCGGCTTCGACCCGGCGCACGCGCGATGGTTCGCGCAGTTCGCGCTGCTGAAGGGCAGCTCGCCGAGCGTGTTCACGACCTACGGGTCCGAGTGGGTCACGCTCGACGAGTTCGAGAGCCCGCTGCTGTGGGCGCTGCTCGCCGAGGCCGCGAGGCTCGGCATCGGGCTCGTCGGGTCGGAAGCCACGCCCGACGTCGTCGTGCACGCTGCCGCGACGATCGCGCTCGACGTGCACGAGGCCGCCGACGGCGCGCTGACGCTCACCCCCGAGCTCGCGTTCGACGGTTCGCCGCGCGCGCTCGCCGACGTGCGCGCGGTGGGCTCGCACGGGGTCTACCGCTTCGACTTCGACGACGGATGCCTCGAGCTCGCGCCGTTCGCCGCGCCGCCCACCGAGGCGGCGCGAGGCCTGCTCGCGGCCCCGGCCGCAGTGCACGTGCCGGCTGGCGACGTGCCCGAGTTCCTGCGCGCGTACCCGGCCCTCGCCGGGTCGGTCGACGTGACGAGCCGCGACGGGTCGTTCGAGCCGCCCCCTCCGGCGCCGACCATGCTCGTGCTCGACCTGCGGTTCGAGCCGCACGACGTGCTCCGACTCGAGTGGCACTGGCAGCGCGCCGACGGGCGCACGATCCCGATCGTGGCCGCCGGCAGGCTCGGCGAGCGAGCGGCGCACGCGGCGATCATCGCCGCCGCCGTGCTCGACCCCGATCTCGACGACGACCTGCTCGCCCGGGTGTCCGACCTGCTCGGCTGGGTGCCGCTCGACACCGTGCTGCTGCGGGGCGTCGACGCGGCGGAGTTCGTCGCCGAGCGCCTGCCGGGCATCGAGGCGTTGGCCGCGCGGCATCCGCTGCGCATCGACGAGCGCGGCGACCGACCCGACTACCGGCTGCTCACCGAGCCGCCGAAGGTGCGCGTCACCACGGTCGAGTCGCGCAAGACCGACTGGTTCGACCTCGGCGTCGTCATCACGATCGACGGTCGCATGGTGCCGTTCATGCCGCTGTTCCGGGCGCTCGCGAAGGGGCAGCGCCGACTGCTGCTCGTCGACAAGACGTACCTCATGCTCAACCAGTCGATCTTCGACCCGCTGCGCGAGCTCATCGAGGAGGCCGGCACGCTCGCCGAGTGGGAGACGGGCGTGCGCATCCATGCGAGCCGCACGAGCCTCTGGGCCGACTTCGAAGACCTGGCCGACATCGCCGAACCCGCGGTGTCATGGCGCCGCAGCGTCGAAGCCCTCGAGCACGGGCAGGTCGAGGCGCTGCCCGAGCCCGCCGGACTCGCGCTGCCGCTGCGGCCCTATCAGCTCGCCGGCTTCCGATGGCTCGCCTACCTCTGGCAGGGCCGGCTCGGCGGCATCCTCGCCGACGACATGGGCCTCGGCAAGACCGCGCAGACGCTCGCGCTCGTCGCGCATGCCGTCGAGCTCCGTCGGTCGAGGAGCGACGGAGGAGCGTCTCGAGACCAGGAGCGGGGTGGGTCTCGAGACGGCGCTGGCGCGCCTCCTCGACCGGCGGAAGGTGGCGCGCCTCCTCGACCGGCGGACGGCCACGCGCCGTTCCTCGTCGTCGCGCCGACCTCGGTCGCATCGAACTGGGCCCGCGAGGCGGCTCGGTTCACGCCCGGCCTGCGCGTGGCATCCGTCACCGCGACCCAGGCGAAGCGTCGGGGCAGCATCGCGGAGGCCGCGGCCGACGCCGACCTCGTCATCACGACGTACGCGGTGCTGCGCCTCGAGGCCGAGGCGTTCGGCGCGCTCGAGTGGGGCGGGCTCGTGCTCGACGAGGCGCAGTTCGTGAAGAACGCGGCGACCAAGGTGCATGCGGCGGCCCGCGGCATCCGTGCTCCCTTCCGGCTCGCGGTCACGGGCACCCCGATCGAGAACGACCTCGGCGAGCTGTGGGCGATCCTGCAGATCGTGGCGCCGGGGCTGTTCCCGTCGCGTCGCCGCTTCGACGAGCAGTACCGCCGCCCGATCGAACTCGATCGCAACCTCGAGCGTCGCGACCGCCTGCGCCGACGCATCCGCCCGCTCATGCTGCGACGCACGAAAGCCGGCGTCGAGCCCGAGTTGCCCGCGAAGCAGGAGCAGGTGCTCGAGGTGACGCTCGCGCCGTCGCACCGGCGGCTCTACGACACCGTGCTGCAGCGCGAACGGCAGAAGCTCCTCGGCCTCATCGACGACCTCGACCGCAACCGCTTCATCGTCTACCGCTCGCTCACGCTGCTGCGCATGCTCGCGCTCGACGCGACGCTCATCGATGACGATGCCTACCGGAGCGTGCCGTCGGCCAAGCTCGACGCGCTGTTCGAGCAGCTCGACGACGTGCTCGCCGAGGGGCATCGAGCGCTCGTGTTCAGCCAGTTCACGACGTTCCTCGGTCGGGCGCGCTCGCGGCTCGACACCGCCGGCGTGCCGTACGCCTACCTCGACGGCTCGACCCCGGCCGGCCGCCGCGACGCCGAGATCGAACGGTTCCGGTCGGGCGAGGCATCCGTGTTCCTGATCAGCCTGAAGGCCGGCGGATTCGGGCTGAACCTCACCGAGGCCGACTACGTGTTCCTGCTCGACCCGTGGTGGAACCCCGCGAGCGAGGCGCAGGCCGTCGACCGCGCGCACCGCATCGGGCAGACCAAGCAGGTCATGGTCTATCGGCTCGTCGCGGCCGACACCATCGAGCAGAAGGTCATGGCGCTCAAGGCCCGCAAGGGCGAGCTCGTCGCGTCGATCCTCGACGAGGGAACGGATGCCGCAGACCCGCGTGCAGCAGAGGCGCTCACGGCCGACGACCTCCGGGGGCTGCTCGAGGCGTGAGTCGCGCCGAAGACGACGGATGCCCCGAGCCGAAGCCCGGGGCATCCGTCACCGCTCGGGTGATCTCGCCGTGACCGATCAGGCCCGTCGGCGACGCGCGATCACGAGCAGGGTGCCTGCGACGGCGAGCAGTGCGCCCGCGCCGATCGCAAGCGGGAGCGCGTCGAAGCCGGTCGAGGCGAGGCCGGGCTTCTCGACGGTGTTCGCGGCCGGCGTCGGGGTCGGCGTCGCGCCGGGCGTCGTCACGGTCGACGAGTCGTCGCCGCCGGGCTGCGCCGGTTCGGCGGGGTCGGTCGGGTCGGTGGGGCCGACGGGATCCGCGGGCTCGATCGGAACCAGCGGGGTGGGCGGGTCGGTCGGCTCGACGGGATCGGTCGGCTCGGCGGGTTCGGGCGTGCAGTCGAGGCCCTTGCCGCCGATCCACGGGTAGTTGTGGTGCTCGACACCGCTGCCGCTGACCGTGAGATCGCCGCCGACGAGGAGGCGGCCGTTGGTCGACGTGGTGACCTGCGCATCGGCGTCGGGCGCGAGCACGGTGCCGATCAGCTGGCCGTTGAGGCCGAGCTCGACCTTCGTCGCGTCGGCGATGTTCCACGCGAGCCGCGACGACCAGGTGCCGAAGTCCGCACCCGACGGGTCGTCGAAGCGCACGGTGCCGTCGGCGAAGTAGTTCGGGGCCCAGTCGAGCTTCGCGCCGGTCACGTTGATCAGCACGGGCGCCGAGTCGGAGGCGAGGTCGAAGACGACCTCGGGCTTGGAGCCGAGCACGGAGCCCGAGATCGTGAAGACGTAGAGGTCGCGGTCGACCGCGCTCGCGAAGCGCACCTGGTTGCCGTCGGTGGACGCCGAGTCGGTCGCCGGCAGCGCCGCGAGGTCGTCGGAGGCGTCGTCGAGCACCGAGGCGAAGCCCGCGTTCGGGCTCATCGCCTTCGCGGCGCCGAGTTCGCCGGTGGCGTCGCCGCCCCAGAGGTCGAACGTCGTGCCCGCGGCGATCGAGCCGCCGACCGTGACGTCGCCGCCACCGGCGAGGTTCGCGCCGACGTGCAGCTGCGTGCCGTTCACGGTCGACAGGTCGCCGCCGACGGCGAGCATCTGGGTGCCGCCCGCGGGCGTGATGCCCGAGCCGTAGCCGGCCGAGCCGATGTTGAAGACGCCGCCGCCGGTCTTGGCGAAGGTCGCGTCGCCCGCGACGAGCAGCAGGCCCTCGGACTCCGCCGCGCCGCCCTGGGCGCGGTAGTCGCCGCCGGCGAAGACCGCGACGCTCGAGTCGGTGAAGACGGGGAGGTGCCCGAGGGGCGGCATCTCGCCGCTCGGCGGGCAGGTGAGTGCCGGCGCAGTGGCTGCGGTCGCCGGCGCGGCGCCGATGACCGAGATCGCGGCAGCGCCGGAGGCGGCGAGGCCGGTGATGGCGAGCAGGCTGAGGCTCTTGCGCAGGCGGGCGCGTCGGGGCGCGGGGGTGGGCACGTGGAACTCCGTTCGGGTCGGGGCGGTACTCCGCGGCTGGGTACCCGTCGAAGGGATCCGCGGTTGGAGCAGCTTCGTGCTCCGTGGGGCGCGGTTCGCGCGAGCGAACGGCCCTCACAACGAGAGACGACAGAACCCGCGAATCATGACGCGAGTTCGTCAGGTTTCTTTACTATCACGCGAAGCCGAGTATTCGCCATGCCGAGCCGGGCGCGAGAGGTCACGGTTTCGACGCGATCGACGCAGGCTGCGACGTCCGCGGTTCGATCGCCGGGACGCCGGTCGCTATGTTGCGGAATGCAACACAGCGGCGTAGCGTTGCATCAAGCAGCGGCAACAGGGCAGCAACAGGAGGACGCCATGACCGGTACGACGACATCGCGCGAGACCGCGACCTCCGACATCCTCGGCGCCCTCATCGTCGTGAGCCGCAGGGGCGTCGCCGATGCTCGCACCGCGAACCTCAGCCTGAGCATGACCGACCAGTCGATCCTCGGCTTCATCGTCGACCACCCCGGCTGCCGCTCGGTCGACATCGCGCAGGCGTACCGGCTCAACCGCTCCACGGTCTCGCGTCAGCTCGCCGGGCTCGTCGCGCTCGGGGTCGTCCGCGAAGTGGCGGATGCCGCGGGCCGCGGTACACCCCTCGAGCTCACGGCGTCGGGGCGGGCCGCCTACGACGAGGCCATCGCCATCCTGCACGGCATCGTCGCCGGCCAGCTCGACGGCTGGAGCGACGACGAGGTCGCCCGCTTCGCGCGCGACCTGCAGCGATTCAACGTCGGACGCCCGGGCGAGACCCGCCCGCGGCATCCGCTCGAGACCCCCGACGGGCCTCACGAGAACGCCCCACAGGGCGCAGAAGAAGAGAAGAAGGAACAGCAATGACCGCCATCGCGAACGTCACCGTCCTGGGCACCGGAGTGCTCGGCTCGCAGATCGCCTACCAGACCGCGTTCAGCGGGTTCGACGTCGTCGCCTACGACATCGACGACGCCGCACTCGAGGCCGCGAAGCAGCGCTTCGCCGGGCTCGCCCAGACCTACGTGACCGAGAACGTCGCGGGTGCCGCCGACGGCGCGGAGGCCGCACTCGGCCGCATCCGGACGACCGCCGACCTCGCCGACGCCGTCGCGAACGCCGACCTGATCATCGAGGCGATCCCCGAGCAGCTCTCGCTCAAGCAGTCGACCTACGAGAAGCTCTCCGCACTCGCCCCCGAGCGCACGATCTTCGCCACGAACTCGTCGACCCTGCTGCCGAGCGACCTCGCGCCGTTCACCGGCCGCGCCGACCGGTTCCTCGCGCTGCACTTCGCGAACCGCGTGTGGGCGCACAACACCGCCGAGGTCATGGGCACCGAGGCCACCGACCCCGCCGTGTACGCGACCGTGGTCGACTTCGCGGCGAAGATCGGCATGGTCCCGATCGAGATCAAGAAGGAGAAGGCCGGCTACCTGCTGAACTCCCTCCTCGTGCCGTTCCTCTCGGCCGCGGGCGAGCTGCTCGTCGACGGCATCGCCGAGCCCGACGCCATCGACAAGACCTGGCGCATCGGCACCGGCGCGCCCATGGGCCCGTTCCAGATCTACGACATCGTCGGCCTCACCACGGCCTACAACATCTCCAAGGCCGGCGGTGCGAAGCAGCAGGCGTTCGCCGACCTCCTCAAGGAGCGCTACATCGACCAGGGCAAGCTCGGCGTCGCCACGGGCGAGGGCTTCTACTCCTACTCGAAGGCCTGATCCGCGCGGGTTTCGCCCCACCCCTTCCGAGCCGAGCGGATGCCGCGACGAGACGCCTCGTCGCGGCATCCGTCGTCTCAGCCCACCCGCTCCGCGAACGCTTGCGCACGCCTCGCCGGTGCGCCTACACCCAGGCCCGCCGCACGGCCTCGGCGCCGAGCTGCAACCTGGTCGTGACGCCGGCCGTCTCCATGAGCTCGGCGACCCGCCGCTGCACCGTGCGCACCGAGATGCCGAGCTGCGCGCCGGCCGCGGCATCCGTGAGCCCCAGCAGCAGCAGCTTCAGCAGGTCGCGGTCGACCGCGTCGTGCGCGCCGGGCAGCTCGCCGGTCGAGATGAACTCCGTCGAGGTCGCCCAGTACTCCTCGAAGGTCGCGATCACGAGGTCGAGCAGGCCGCTCGGGTTCACGAGCAGCGCGCCCGACGACCGCTCCTCGCCGTGCGAACGCATCGGCAGCATCGCCACGTCGTCGTCGGCGATGATGAGGCGCGTCGGCAGGGTCGGCAGCACGCGCACCTCCTCGCCGAACGGCGCGGACTCGCGGGCCGCGTCGATGAAGCCCGGCCACTCGAGCACGGCCTTCTCGACGATCACGCGGTAGCGCACCCCCCTCCGCAGTGCTTCGTCTTCAGCCGTGTTCTCGGTGGCGTCGAGGAATGCCACGTCGCTCAGCATGAGCACGCGAACCTGCTCCGTCGCCGAGGCCTGCAGCTGGGCGAAGCGCTGGCGCACGGCATCCGCTCCGAGCACGACGTCGACGACGTCGGGCGCCGTGCGCTGCGCGGCCCCGCTGCGGTAGATCTCGCTCAGCTCGACGAGCACCTCGTGCGCCTGGGTCAGCCGGCGCTCGCGGTCGAGGAGCATCGGCCGCAGGGCGAGCGACGGCGGCGAGGCGACGACGCGGTCGGGCGCGGAGGCCTGCCGCGCGAGCAGGCCGAGACGCTCGAGCTCGGCGACGATCGCGCGCACCTCGGACCTCGGCTTCGCCGCGGATTCCGCGAGCTCGTCGATGCTCGACGAGGGCGCCTGCAGGACGAGCCGATAGAGCGCGGTGTGCTCATCGTCCAGTCCGATCGCCTCGAGCACGAGCGCCTTCCGTTCCCTCGCCCCGCCGACCGCCGTCATGGCGGATCGAAGCCATGGCATCTCTCCGCCACCACCCTAGCCAACGCGCCGTGAGAGGTTGCTTGGCAAGCCAGTCCGAACGCGTGAGAGGTATCCCTAATGCCACGAAGCACGAGTCCATTCGCACATCGCCGATCGTTCGCGGCCGCCATCAGCGGCCTCGTGATCGGCGTCGCCGGGGTCGGCGCAGCCGCCCTTCCGGCCACCGCCGATCCAGCCCGAGGCGGCACCCCGCCGCCGGCCGCTTCGGCCGCAGCACCGGCCGCCGCGGGCGGCACGCACACCGTCACCCTCATCACCGGCGACCGCGTCACCGTGACCGACCTCGCGGGCGGCACGCACGCGGTCGCGATCGACGCCGTCGACCCGGGAGAGGCCTTCCAGACCATCGAGGTCGAGGGCGAGTTGCACGTGCTGCCGAGGTCGGCCATGCCCTTCGTCACGGCGGGCGTCGTCGACGGCGACCTGTTCAACGTCAGCCGCCTCATCGAGTACGGCTACGACGACGCCTCCGTCGACGCAACCCCGGTGATCCTCGAGCTCGACGACGCGTCATCGGCCCGCAGCTTCTCGGCGCCCGTGCCGGGCATCGACGTCGGCGCGCCGCTCGCGAGCATCGGCGGTGCGGCCGCGTCGGCCGAGCACGCGAGTGCGGAGTCGACCTGGGCCGCGCTGACGGATGCCGCGGCCTCCGATGCCCGTAGCTTCAGCGCACCAGGCGCGGTGAGCCTCGGCGGCGGCGTCGCCGCGATCCACCTCGACGGCAAGGTGCAGGCGACGCTCGACTCGAGCGTGCCCTACATCGGTGCGCCCGCGGCGTGGGCGGCCGGATACACCGGAGACGGCGTGACCGTCGCCGTGCTCGACACCGGATACGACGACACCCACCCCGACCTCGCGGGCCGCGTGCTCGCCGACTCGACCAGCTTCGTTCCCGACGAGTCCGTCTCCGACGACCCGAACGGCCACGGCACGCATGTCGCCTCGACGATCGCCGGCACGGGAGCCGCGAGCGGCGGAACCCACCGCGGTGTCGCCGACGGCGCGAACCTGCTCGTCGGCAAGGTGCTGAGCGCCACCGGCGAGGGCCAGGACTCGTGGATCATCTCCGCCATGGAGTGGGCCGCGGACCGCGCCGACATCGTCTCGATGAGCCTCGGCACCCGCTACGGCGACGACGGCACCGACCTCATGTCGCAGGCCCTGAACGTGATCTCGGCCGAGACCGACGCGCTCTTCATCGTCGCCGCCGGAAACTCGAGCGCGCCGGAGACGGTCGGCTCGCCCGGTTCCGCTGCGAGCGCCCTCACCATCGGTTCGGTCGACGACCCCAGCGGCGAGCTCTCGTGGTTCTCGAGCCAGGGGCCGCTCGTGCGCTCCGGCGCGCTGAAGCCCGACCTCGCCGGTCCGGGCAACGACGTCACGGCCGCCCGCTCGGCGGACAGCCCCGGCGAGGGGTCGTACATCGGCATGAGCGGCACGTCGATGGCGACCCCGCACGTCGCGGGCGCCGCGGCGATCGTGAAGCAGCAGCATCCGGAGTACACCGGCGCGCAACTGCGGGCGGCGCTCACGAGCACGGCGACGGATGTCGGGCTCACGCCCTACCAGGTCGGCTCCGGCGTCGTCGACGTCGCCGCGGCGACCGAGGCCGACGTCGTGGCATCCGGGTCTGGCGACTTCGGCATGCTGACGTGGGGCGAGGACGCGACGCCGGTCACCCGCACGATCGAGTACGCGAACCGCGGCGCCGCCGAGGTCACGGTCGACCTGGCGGCGACGCTCACCGACACCACGCCCGGCGCGGGCGGCGGCATCGAGGCCGGTCGCGCGGCCGACGCATCCGGCACCGCCGAAGCATCCGACGTGCTCACGATGGATGCCGCCTCGCTCACGATCCCGGCGGGCGAGACCCGATCGGTCGTGCTCACGGCCGACCCGGCGAAGGTGCCGGCCGGAGTGCAGCTCTCGGGCGTGCTCACCGCCGCCGTCGCCGGCGACCCGGTCACCCGCACCGCGCTCGGCATCATCGCGGAGGCGGAACGCTACGACCTCACCGTCACGGCGACCGACTTCGCGGGCGAGCCGCTCGAGACCTCCGGGTGGATCTGGAACGCCGCGACCGGCTGGTACACCTCCTTCGGCGTTCCCGGCGAGACCACGCTGCGCCTGCCCGCCGGTCTCTACTCGGTGATGTCGTTCATGGACGTCGCCCGCGACGCCGACACCCAGGCGATCGCGCTCGTCGGCGACCCCGACGTCGTGCTCGACGGTGCGGCGAGCGTCGCGTTCGACGCGCGGGCCACGAAGCCCGTGACCGTCGACGTCGGCGAGAAGGGGCTCGAGGCCACGGTGCGCCGCATGGACTACAAGGTCGACGGCTTCACGGGCAGCGCCCTCGCGCCGGTCTGGGTCGATGAGCTCTACGCCCAGCCGATGGATGCGCCAGAGGCCGAGAGCTTCGACTTCACCACGCGGTGGCGCCTGCAGGAGCCGACGCTGTCGCTGACGGCGGGCAAGGAGCAGCTCGACCTCATCCCGCAGGTCGGCTCGACCCTGCTCGACGGCCGGATCCGCGCCGGCGCGGTCGCCGTGGGCCTCGGCAGCGTCGAGGAGTTCGCCGCGGTCGACGTGAAGGGCAAGGTCGCGGTCGTGACCCGTTCCGACGTCGTCTCGGCGCCCGAGCGTTCGGCGAACGCCGTCGCCGCGGGTGCTGCGTTGCTGCTCACCGTCAACGACGGCGACGGGGAGCTCAGCGAGTGGGTCGGCTCCGACGACTACACCGCCGACACCCCCATCCCGGTCGCCGCGGTCAGCGGCGTGCAGGGACGCCGGGTGCTCGACGCGATCGCGAAGAAGCCGGTCACCGTGAGCGGCACGGGAATCCCGAACGCCGACGAGATCTGGGACATCGCCCGCTACAGCGACGGCTCGGTGCCCCAGAAGCTCGACTACCGGCCGAAGAAGCTCGCCCGCATCGACACGACCTACTACGGCGACCCGGCCACGGTCGGCGAGTACCGGTACGACTTCGTGCCGGGAACCGAGTACGGATCGGGCTTCCCGATGCGCACGACGCGTGGCCTCGAGCGCACCGAGTGGGTCAACACCGACCAGGTCGAGTGGTACCAGGACGCGTCGGTCGTCGACGCCGGGTGGGAGGTCCGCGACATCCAGCGGGCGTACGAGCCCGGACAGAAGGTCGAGACGAGCTACTTCGGCTCGATCGTGCGTCCGTACGTCGGGCCCGGGTACTGGGCGCCGAACCGCACCGGCGACTACGCGCAGGTCAACCTGCCGTCGTGGGCCGACGGCGCGAATGCCGATCACACGGGTGCCTTCGACACGTACTCCGGCGCCGCCGACCGGTCGCAGCTCACCGAGGTCTACCTCGACGGCGAGCTCGCAGCATCGGCGCCGTTCCAGGGTGCGACCGTCTGGGACCTGCCCGACGGCGAATCCGAGTGGCGGGTCGTGAACACCGCGACCCACGACGGCACGTACCTGGCATCCTCGACCTCGACCACGACCGAGTGGACGTTCCGGTCCACGGGCACGGCGAGCGACTCCAGTCGGCAGCTGCTGCCGATGCTGCAGGCCGTCTACGACGTCGACCTCGACGACTCGGGCAAGGCGGGCGCCGAGCGCAAGCGCGGCGGCTCGGTCGAGCTCGGGCTCGAAGTCGGACACGTCG
The DNA here is from genome assembly GCF_001660485.1 of Agromyces aureus. Taxonomy (GTDB): domain Bacteria; phylum Actinomycetota; class Actinomycetes; order Actinomycetales; family Microbacteriaceae; genus Agromyces; species Agromyces aureus. The sequence continues at coordinate 3,665,636 of NZ_CP013979.1, read as the reverse complement.
CCGAGGCATCCGGCATCGCGGCGGTCTCCGGCGCGACGCTCGAGGCGCGGGTCGCCGGCGGCGCCTGGAAGACGGTCGCGCTCAAGAAGACCTCGGCCGACACGGAGGTCGATGCGCCGTCGCCCGACGGTGCGCCGATGTTCTCCGAGGGGCGCGACCTCGTCACGGCGTACGCGGCCAAGCTGGCCGTGCCCGACGCCGGCGCGTGGGTCGACCTGCGGGTGACGGCGACGGATGCCGCGGGCGCGACCTTCAGCCAGGAGATCGAGCGGGCGTTCGAGGTCGCACCCGCGAAGAAGGGCGGCGGGAACGGCGGCCACCCCGGGAACGGCGGCGGTGGGCACGGCGGCGGAGGTCACGGCGGGAACGGCGGCGGCGGTCACGGCGGCTGGGGCTGGCCCGGCTGGCACGGTGGCGGCCACCCCTGACCTGATCGGGAGGCGATCGCGCGATCGGGAGGACCGGACCTGCGGGTTCGGTCCTCCCTTCCGTGCGGGATCCTCCCGAACGTTCAGTCGAGCGGGAGTTCGTCGCCCGGGGTGTCGCCCGCGGCTGCGACGCCCCGGCGGCGACGCCGAACCCGCGGCTCGTCGAGTCCGAGGTGCACGCGCGTGCGCCGGCGCTCGATCACGATGAAGGTCGCGCCGAGCACCCAGAGCGGCACCTGCGTGAGGAACGCGATGCGGAACGCCTCGAGCGTGTACGAGGCGGGCGTGCCGGCACCCTGGAAGTCCATCGCGAGACCGATGAAGAGGATCGCGAGCAACGCCGCGAGGAACCCGCCGACGTTCACGATGCCCGTCGCCGTGCTGAGGCGATGCGCCGGGTTGAACGTGCGCGCGTGGTCGAAGCCGATCATCGACGCGGGCCCACCCGTGCTCATCGCGAACGCGAGCACGAACAGCAGCCAGAGCGGCGCCTGCCCGGGCCAGCCGATCACGACGAGCCAGATCACGGCCTGCAGCGCGATGATCGGCAGCACGAGCATGCGTGAGCGACGCATCGGGTGCCGGCTCGAGAGTGCGCCGATGACCGGCCCCGAGAGCATGCCGCACACGACGTAGACGCTGAACACGAGCGACGCGACCGGCGCGGTGAGCCCCTGGCCGACCGTGAGGAACGGGAACCCCCAGAGCAGCATGAACGCCGTGCCCGAGAACGGCGTCGTGAAGTGCGACCAGAACGCGAGCCGCGTCGCCGGGTGCGCCCACGACTGGCGGAACCCCTCGCGGAAGTCGACCGACGACCGCACGATCTGGATCGCGCCGGTCTGGGTGTCGACCGAGACGTCCTCGGCACGATCGGGCGGACGGTTGCGGATCACGGCGAAGGTCAGCACGGTGAACAGCACCCCGAGGCCGGCGAGGCTGCCGAACGCGATCGTCCAGGTGGTCGCGTGCAGCAGCGCGGCGAGCGGGAAGATCGCGGCGAGCTGACCGAACTGGCCGAGGATGCCGGTCATCTGCACGAGGAACGGCGCCTGCCTGGCCGGGAACCACACGGCGACCACGCGCAGCACGCTCGGGAACACGGCCGCGTCACCGGCGCCGACGAGCATGCGGGCGACGATCGCCCAGCCGACATCGGGCGCGAACGCGAGCACGGCCTGCCCGATCGCCATGAGCGCCATGCCGATGGTGATCATCGGTCGAGCGCCGATGCGGTCGAGCAGCACGCCGACCGGGATCTGCATGCCGCCGTACACCGCGAGCTGGATCACGGCGAACATCGACAGCGTCGACGCGTCGGCGTCGAATCGCACGGCGGCGTCGACGCCGACCGCCGAGAGCGAGGTACGGTTCGTGATCGAGAGCATGTACGCGGCGACGCCGACGCCCCAGATCAACCACAGCCGCCACGGCGGCACCGTGGAGAACGGGGATGCCGCGGGGGTGGGAATGCTCACCCGTCCATCTTCACCCCGTCGAGTGGAAGTCTCGAACACGGTGACGTTGGCTTGGTCGCATACCGTCTAGTCGGTATGCTGGCTCCATCACACGACCGCGAACTCGAAGGGGAGACGCGTGCAGAGGTTCGAGAGCAGCGTAGCGCTCATCACGGGCGGCAGCCGGGGCATCGGCCTCGCGATCGCGAAACGCCTCGCGACCGAGGGGGCGAAGGTCGTGATCACGGGCCGCTCCGAGGAGTCGCTCGAAACGGCCGTCGCCGAGATCGACGCGGCCGCCGGGGCCGGGCGCGCCACCGGCATCGCGGGCAAGGCCGACGATCCGGCGCATCGCGCGGCGGTCTTCGCCCGCATCGCCGACGAGCACGGCCGGATCGACCATCTCGTGAACAACGCGGGCATCAACCCGGTGTACGGGCCGGTGCTCGAGGTCGAGCCGTCCGCGATCCGCAAGATCCTCGAGGTCAACGTCATCGCCGCGCTCGAGTGGACCCGAGACGCGGTCGCCGCGGGGCTCACCCGTTCGATCGTGAACCTCTCGTCGATCTCCGCGGTGTCCGCGGCGCCCGGCATCGCGTTCTACGGCGTCTCGAAGGCGGCGCTCGTGAACCTCACGATCCAGCTCGCGCACGAGCTCGCGCCCGGCATCCGCGTCAACGCCGTCGCGCCCGCGGTCGTCAAGACCGCGTTCGCCCGGGCGCTCTACGAAGGCCGCGAGACCGAGGTCGCCGCCGAGTACCCGCTGCAGCGCCTCGGCGTTCCCGACGACGTGGCGGGTCCCGTTGCGTTCCTCCTCTCCGAGGATGCCGCGTGGATCACCGGGCAGACGATCCTCATCGACGGCGGCGCGAGCCTGCGGCCGATCGGCTGAAGCCGGCCCACCCGACGACGACGCCCGGCGCCGGCCCGCGACCTCCGCTCGCGACATCCGCCACCGACATCCGCCACTGACATCCGCCACCGACATCCCGAACCCGACACAGAGACGAGAACCACATGAAGGACACCAACGTCGCCGACGACGTGATGCGAGCGGCCGTCGAGTTGTTCGCCGCGAACGGGTACGCGAACACGAGCGTGCAGCAGGTCGTCGAGGCGGCCGGCGTCACCAAGGGCGCGATGTACCACTACTTCCAGTCGAAGGACGACCTGCTCTTCGGCATCTACGACCGCATGCTCTCGCTGCAGAAGGAGCACCTCGACGCCATCATCGAGCGCGGGGGAGCGGTCGGCGACGTCGTGCGGGCCGTGTGCGTCGACGTCATCGAGACGTCGATCGACTTCCTGCCTGAGGGCACCGTGTTCTTCCGCAGCATGCACATGCTCACGGCGCCCAGGCAGTCCGAGGTCACCCGCCGGCGGCGCGACTACAACGACACGTTCGCGGCGCTCATCGAGCAGGGGCAGGCCGAGGGGCTGTACCGCAGCGACATCCCGCGCCCGGTGCTCATCGCGAACTTCTTCGCCGACGTGCACTACCTCTCGCACTGGTACTCGCCCGAGGGGCCAGAGGGCAAGACGCTCCTCGCCGAGCAGCTGACCGACCTGTACCTCGCCGGCATCGATGCGCGGGCGGCGAACGGCGGCGCGCGATGAGCGAGCGGATGCCGCAGGCGAGCGCCGCGGCGACCGTCGCCGTCGAGGCTGGCGCACTGCCGGACGCCATGCGCGCGTGGCGGGTCGTGCGCCACGGCGAGCCCGTCGACGTGCTCGAACTGCACGACGTGCCGGTGCCGACGCCAGGACCGGGCGAACTGCTGCTGCGCACGGGTGCGGTCGCGGTGAACTTCCCCGACGTGCTGCTCTGCCGTGGCGAGTACCAGGTGCGTCCGGAGCTGCCGTTCGTGCCGGGCATCGAGCTCGTCGGCGAGGTCGTCGCGGTGGGCGACGGCGTCACCGCATCCGCAGCTGCGGCCGGCCTGCGCGCGTTCGAGCCGGGCGACCGGGTCGTCGCCTCGCACATCGGCGTGCTCTCGGAGTACGCGATCGTGAAGGCGGATGCCGCGCACCTCGCGCCCGCGTCGCTCGACGACGTGCAGGCGGCCGGGCTCGTCATCGCCTACCAGACGGCGTGGTTCGGGCTGCACCGTCGGGCCGCGCTGCAGCCGGGCGAGACGCTGCTCGTGCACGCGGCGGCCGGCGGGGTCGGCACCGCGGCCGTGCAGCTCGGCGTCGCGGCCGGCGCCCGAGTGATCGCCGTCGTCGGATCCGCCGCCAAGGCCGAGACCGCCCGCGCCGCTGGCGCCGAGACCGTCATCGTGCGCGCCGAGACCGAGGACTTCGCCGCCGTCGTCAACGAGCTCACGAACGGGCGCGGCGCCGACGTCGTGTTCGACCCGGTGGGCGGCGACGCCTTCACGCGCACGACGAAGTGCATCGCGTTCGAGGGTCGCATCGTCGTGGTGGGCTTCGCGAGCGGCGAGATCCCGCCCGTGCGCGCGAACCACGCGCTCGTCAAGAACTACTCGGTGCTCGGGCTGCACTGGGCGCTCTACCAGCAGATCCGGCCCGAACTCGTGCGAGAGGCGCATGCCGAGCTCGTGCGGCTCGCGGATGCCGGGGCGATCTCGCCCGTCGCGGGCGGGGTCGTCGACTTCGCGGACGCGCCCTCGGCGATCCAGGAGCTCGCGGGCGGGGCCACCGTCGGGCGGCTCGTCGTGCGCGTCGGCGGGTCGGGGGACCGGGCGTGAACGAGGTGTCGACGGCGGTCGCGGCATCCGCTGCTCGCGTCGATCTCGACCTCGGCGGCCGTGTCGCCCTCGTGACCGGCGGCGCGCGCGGACTCGGCGCGGCCTACGTGCGCGCCCTGCACGCGGCGGGCGCCCGGGTGGTCGCCGCCGACCTGCTCGACGACGAGGGTCGCGCGCTCGCCGCCGAGCTCGGCGAGCGGGCGCGGTTCGTGCACCTCGACGTGACCGACGAGGATTCGTGGGCGTCGGCCGTCGCGGCGTCGATCGACGCCTTCGGCTCGATCGACGTGCTCGTGAACAACGCCGGCATCGCGAACGCCGCGCCCATCGAGCACCTCACCCTCGCCAAATGGGACGCCGTGATCGCAGTGAACCTCACGGGCGTGTTCCTCGGATGCCGCGCTGTCGTGCCCGCGATGAAGGCGCAGGGCTCGGGCTCGATCATCAACATCTCCTCGGTCGAGGGCATGCGCGGATCTCCCGGGCTGCACGGCTACACGGCGTCGAAGTTTGGCGTGCGCGGGCTCAGCCAGTCGCTCGCGGTCGAGCTCGGGGCCTCCGGCATCCGGGTGAACTCGGTGCATCCGGGGCTGATCCTCACCGACATGACCTCCCGCATCGACCCGTCGAAGCTCGACATCCCGCTCGGGCGCCCGGCGATGCCCGACGAGGTCGCCGGCACGATCGTGTTCCTCGCGAGCGACGCGTCGTCGTTCACGAGCGGCGCGGAGTTCGTCGTCGACGGCGGCATGATCGCGGGCATCCCGCACCACTGATCGCGTGGTGTGCGCGCCGCGCCGCGCCGCCCCGCGCCCGGCTGCGCCGCGCCGATCGAGTGCGCCGAGGGGTCACGATGCGTCGACTCCCGGCATCCGGATGCCGCACTTCGTGACCCCCCGGCGAACGCACGCCGCGTGTCGGAGCTGCGGCGCGCCCCGTGACGCAGTGACGGTCGGCTACACGTTCAGCGTCGGGAAGGTCCAGCTGCCGTCGGCGATCTCGGCGCGCGGGCGGTAGAGCCGCACGAGGTAGTTCCAGCCCTCGGTGATCGGGATCGCGTTCGGCACGTCGGCCGGATAGTCGCCGAAGCGCACGGTCGTCGATCCGTCGGCATTGCGCACGCCGGTGATGTTGTTCACCGTGTACGCACCGCGCTCGTTGGGCTCGAAGAACCCCTTCGCGTTGTAGACCGAGATCGACCAGAAGCCGTCGACCGGGACATCCGCCACCGTGAGTTCGTAGGTGCCGACCGGCAGTCGCGGGTCGACGCCGAGGTACGACGCCTCGCTGCTCGGGAGGCCGCCCCAGCCCGCGGCGGTGCCGATGAGGTGACGCACCGGGTCGACCTCGTGCTTCGCGCCGAACGTGCGGTCGAAGCCCGTGAGGTTGCGGGCGAGGGCGAGCAGTGCGTCGCGGGTCTCGTCGAGCGAGGCGGTGTCGTACTCGGGGGACTCGAACGGGGTCGCGTCGGCGCCGGTGGCGAGTGAGATGGCGTCCTGGATCGCGGCGACCGCGGCGATGTCGGCCGGGTCGGCGGGGTCGACGAGCGTGCGCACGGCGACCACGACGTACGGCGTGCCGAAGCGCTCGGCGGTGATCTCGTACTCGCCCGGATCGTGGAAGACGGCGTCGATGTAGTGGTCCTCGTTGACGACCATCGCCGAGAGGTAGCGATCGCCGTGCTCGGGGAGCGTCAGCGTGGCGCCGGCCGTGGCATCGACCACCGCGAAGCTGTAGAGCGTGTCGCGGTTCATGCGGATCACGGCCTGCTCCTCGACCGACGCGGGCTCGCGATTGTGCAGGAACCGGCCGACGCCGCCGGCATTTCGCTGCAGGTCGTGGAACATGCGGTCGGTCTCGGCGCGGGCGAAGTTGTCGACGTTCACGTGGATGCTCACCGTCCGATCGTCGCACGCACCCTCGCACGGGAGGTCGAGGCGGCGGTGGGCGGCGCGTCGCGCGAGTGCGGAACTCGGGCATACCGTCTGGTCGGTATCTGTTGTACAGTGACCTTGCAACCGACACGAAGAGGTGCCGATGAACCACACGCCGAGCGGCGCGGAGCAGACCTCCGCCGCTGCATCCGTTCCCGAACCGCGATTGCGGGTCGACCAGCTGACCGTGCGCTTCGGCGGGCTCACCGCGCTCGACGACGTCTCGTTCGAGGTCGGCGCGGGCGAGGTCGTCGCCCTCATCGGCCCCAACGGCGCGGGCAAGACCACGGTGTTCAACGCCGTGTGCGGTCTCGTGCGGCGGGCCGCCGGCGAGATCCGCATCGACGGCGTCTCCGCGCCGAGTCGTCCGACCGGGCTCGTCACCCGGCGCGTCGCCCGCACGCTCCAGGGCCTCGGCCTCTTCGACTCGATGAGCGTGCTCGAGAACGTGCTCGTGCCACTCGAATCGGGTGCGAGCGGTCGAGCGGTCGGTCGTACGTCGCGCGCCGACGCCACGACGCAGGCGAGCGGATGCCTCGAGCGGCTCGGCATCGCCCACCTCGCGTCACGGCCGGTCGCCGCCCTGCCCTACCCCGAGCGCAAGCGCGTCGCACTCGCACGCGCCCTCGTGACGGGTCCGACCCTGCTGCTGCTCGACGAGCCGGCCGGCGGACTCGGCGAAGAGGACATCGACGCGCTCGCCGACGTCGTGCGCGCGGTCGCGGCATCCGGATGCTCGGTGCTGCTCGTCGAACACCACGTGGACTTCGTGATGGGCGTCGCCGACCGCATCGTCGTGCTCGACTTCGGACGCGTCATCGCTTGCGGCACGCCCGACGAGGTGCGTGCCGACCCCCGCGTCGAAGAGGCGTACCTCGGGATCGAGCCGGCCGCATGAGCGCGCAACCGCACGCCACCGCAGCTGCCGTTCGCAGTGCGCGCGACGCCCTCCGCGTCGCGGAGCGCGCCGGCGCCGAGCTGCACCTCGACGGCCTGACCGCCGGCTACGGCGGCGCGCCCGTGCTGCGCGGCGTCGACGTGCGCGTGCCGGCCGGCACGATCCTCGCCCTGCTCGGAGCGAACGGAGCGGGCAAGACCACGCTGCTCCGCACCGTGTCGGGACTCGTGCCCGCGGCATCCGGTCGCATCGTGTTCGACGGCGTCGACCTGGCCGGCGTCTCGGTCGAGGACCGCGCCCGCGCCGGACTCGCGCAGGTGCCCGAGGGACGCAGCGTCGTGGCCGAGCTCACCGTCGACGAGAACCTGCGCCTCGGTGGCCTGCAGCGCTTCCGCGGGCGGCGGCTCACCGCGGCCGTCGACGGCGTCTACGAGATGTTCGAGCCGCTCGCGCGCCGCCGTCGCTCCGCCGGGCACCAGCTCTCGGGCGGCGAGCGGCAGATGCTCGCGCTCGGCCGGGCGATCATCGCCGAGCCGCGCGTGCTGCTGCTCGACGAGCCCTCGCTCGGGCTCGCGCCCCGCGTGGTCGCCCAGATCATGGCCGTGCTGCGCACGCTGCGCGACGAGCGCGGCCTCACGGTGCTGCTCGCCGAGCAGAACGTCACGAGCGCCCTCGCCGTCGCCGACCACGGCGTCGTGCTGAACCTCGGCGAGGTCGTCGCCGATCGTCCGGCCGAAGACCTCCGCACCGACTCCGCCCTCCGCCACGCCTACCTGGGATTCTGATGGACCGCCTCCTCTTCCTCCTCGCCACCGGCCTCGCGCGCGGCGCGATCTTCGCGCTGTTCGCCCTCGCCCTCGTGCTCATCTGGCGCGCCGCGCGCGTCGTGAACTTCGCCCAGGGGGCGATGGCCGTCGTCGCGACCTACGTCGCCTTCGCCGTCACCGGACTCACCGGCTCGTACTGGATCGGCCTCGCGAGCGCCCTCGTCGCGGGCGGCCTGATGGGCCTTATCGTCGAGCGCGGGGTGATGCGCTTCGCGACGCATGCGTCACCCCTTTCGGGCGTGATCATCGCGATCGGCGTGGTGATGGTGCTGCAGTCGTTGCTCGGCATCGCGTTCGGACCGAACGCGCGCCCGATGGAGGCGCCGTTCCCCGAGACGCCGATCGTGCTCGGCGGGGTGCCCGTGCTCTCGCCGTACGACCTGTTCGTGCTCGTCGTGGCGATCGGGCTCATGGGCGTGCTCGCGCTGCTCTTCACGCGCACCTCGCTCGGCCTGCAGCTGCGCGCCTCGGCATTCGCGCCCGAGGTGTCGCGCCTGCTCGGCGTGCGCGTGGCCCGCATGGTCACGGCCGGATGGGTGCTCGCGTCGGCCGTGGGCGCCCTCGCGGCGCTGCTGCTCGTGCCGACCGAGCTCGGCCTCAACCCGCACTCGGCCGACCTGCTCTTCGTCTCGGCGTTCACGGTCGCCGTGGTCGGCGGGCTCGACTCGCCGCCCGGCGCGCTCATCGGGGGACTCGTCGTCGGGGTGCTCATCAGCCTCGTGACCGGATACCTCGGCGCGACCGTCGCCCCCATCGCGGTGCTCGGGCTGCTCGTGGCCGTGCTGCTCGTGCGCCCCGGCGGGCTCTTCGCCGCGACCGAGGCGAGGACCGCATGAGCGCCGACGCCCAGGAGCCCCGCACAGCCGGGCCGCTCACCACGAGCATCCGCGCGAGCGGGAGCGCGAACGGCCGTGCGGGTGCACGCCGCCCGACCCCGCGCCTGCTCGTCACCGCGCTCGTGCTCACGCTCGTCGCGATCGGCGCGACGTTCTTGCTCGACCCGTACCGCAACTACCAGTTCGCCCTCATCGCCGCGACGTTCTGCGCGACCGCAGGGCTCACGCTGCTGATCGGCCTCACCGGTCAGCTCTCGCTCGGGCACGCCGCGCTCATGGCCGCCGGCGGGTACGGCTACGCGCTCGCTTCGAACGCGCTGACCGACGCAGGGGTCGACGGCGTGCCGCGTTTCGTGGTGTCGCTCGCGGCGGCGGTCGCGGCATCCGCCCTGCTGGGCCTGCTGCTCGGGCTCGCCGCCGCGCGCCTCAAGGGGCCGTACCTCTCGGGCGTGACGCTCGTGCTCGTGATCGCGCTGCCCGCGTTCACCTCGGTGTTCTCGGGCGTGTTCCGCGGCGACCAGGGCGTGCAGATCGCGTACGACGGGGTGCCCGAGGCGCTGCGCACGCTCATCGCCGTCGAGCAGTGGCAGGCGTGGGTCGCGATCCTCGTGGCCGCGGCAGTCGTGACCTGGCTCGCGGTGCTGCGCAACGGGCCCGCCGGCCTGGGCATGCGCGCCGTGCGCGACGACGAGACCTCCGCCCGGCTGCAGGGCGTGCGCGCCGGACGCGTGAAGGTGCTCGCCTTCACCGCGAGCTCGATCGCGGCCGGTGCGGGCGGCGCGGTGCTCTGCTTCGTGACCCAGTCGGTGAGCCCCGGCGCCTACACGCTCGCGTTCTCGCTGCTGCTCGTCGTGGCCGTCGTGATCGGCGGACTCGGCAGCCTGCTCGGCGCGTTCCTCGGGTCGATCGTGATCGTCATGCTGCCGTGGGTCATCCAGACCGCGACCGGCGCGCTCGACCTCTCGGCCGACGCCGCCCAGCGCCTCACGGGCAACCTGCCCGTGCTCGTGTTCGGCGTGCTGCTCATCGTCGTGACGGCGGCCTGGCCGGGCGGCATTCGCGGGGTGCTTCCGAAGCGGATGCCGCGACGCGGCGCCTCCGCGACGCCGTCGGCCGTCGTGCCGGCGCCCGACAACGTGCCCGAGCTCGACTCCGCGCCCGCGCCCGCCCCCGAACCTCGCACCAGCTCCGCAGCAGAACCCATCCCCACCACAACAGAGAGGTGACCACCATGTCCCAAGCACCGCAGCGCACCGCCGCCGCGACGCGCAGCGCACCGACGCGCACCGCCGCCGCGATCGCGGCCGCATCCGCCCTGCTCGTCGCGATGAGCGCGTGCAGCACCCCGAGCGGGGCCGACCCCGCCGAAGCCGCGCCCGGCGTCACCGACGACACCGTGACGATCGGCACCCACCAGCCGCTGACCGGGCCGGCCGCGGCCGGATACTCGTCGATCTCGGCCGCGACCACGGCCTACTTCGCCTACCTGAACGAGAACGGCGGTGTGAACGGCCGCGAGATCGAGTACCTCGTGAAGGACGACGGCTACAACCCCGCGAACACGCAGACGGTCGTGCGCGAGCTCGTGCAGGACGACGAGGTGTTCGCGATCCTCAACGGCCTCGGCACGCCGACGCACACGTCGGTGCTCGACTACCTCAACCAGAACGAGGTGCCCGACCTGTTCGTGGCCTCGGGCTCCACCAGCTGGAACCAGCCCGAGAAGTACCCGTGGACGTTCGGGTTCAACGCCGACTACGTCACCGAGGCCGAGGCGCTCGCGCAGTACGCCGACGACGAGTTCGCGGGCAAGTCGGTCTGCGTGCTCGGCCAGGACGACGACTTCGGCGACGAGTTCATCGAGGGCCTCGAGAACGTGCTCGGCGAGGGATCGCTCGCGAGCGTGCAGCGCTACTCGGTCTCGAACCAGGACGTCGTCGCGCAGATCGGCGCCATGAAGGCCGCCGGCTGCGAGGTGAACATGCTCGCCACCGTCAACGGCTTCACGGCGCTCGCCATCGGCACGGCGGCGAAGCTCGGCTACCAGGCGCAGTGGATGTCCTCCTCATCGGGCGGCGACTACGTGACGCTCGCCGGATTCCTCGGCGATGCGGCGCCGCTGCTGCTCGAGGGCTTCGTGACCACGAACTACCTGCCCTATGCGCCCGGCAACGAGTGGGACGACCTGTTCCGCCAGATCAACGACGAGTACAACGACGGTGCGCCCTTCGACGGCAACACCGTGTTCGGCATGTCGGTCGGGTACCTCTTCGCGGAAGCCCTCGCCAAGGCCGGCGAGAACCCGACCCGCCAGGGCATCGTCGACGCGATCCAGTCGGGCGACCTCGTCGGCAACGGCCTCGTGCCGCTCTCGTTCGGCGCCGACAGCCACGCCGCCTACAAGGGCGTCTCCATCACCACGGTGGCCGACGGCGTGCAGGACTTCATCGGCGTCACCTACGTGAGCGATGGATCCGGCGGCGTCGAGCCCTTCGACGGCGACGCCGTGCCGCTCGAGAACGACGGCCTCCCCACGTCGTAGCTCGCACGGTACCGAGACGGCGGATGCCCCTGGCCCACGAGGTCGGGGGCATCCGTCGTTCGAGCCGATCGCCCCGTCGTACGGTGGGTCCATGCGGTATCTGCGACTCGCCTCGAATTGGCTCGACCGAAACGAGGGCGATGCCTTCACGTGGCCGTACTGGATCGACGTGAGCGTATCCGGGCCGGAACCCAAGGTGGCCGTCTCCGAGGGTGCGGGTCACGGGTCCGCCGGAGGCCGCTTCGAACCCGCATTCGTCCTCAGCCGGCTTCGGGACAAGGTCGGCGGCGCCGACGGCGACTGGCTGCTTCCCCATCTCGAACGTCTTGCCGCGGGCGAGGTCGTCACCGAGGCGGAGCTCCGGTCGCAGTTCGCGGAGCGACACGGACGGGACCCGGAGTCGTACGACTGGGACTGAGCAGGGGTCGCCGCGGCACGCCCGGCCCGCCACATGCTCGCGGCACGGGCACGGGTACGGGCACGGGAGAAATGCGTATGTCTTCCTCTGTCGAACGCCGCACCAATCCGGCTGCCGTCGCCGGCGAGTCCGAATCGGGCGGCGCACGCTGGTGGCGAGCTGGCGTTCAGCTCTCTCGGCGCCCCCGGTGTCGCGCTCGGACGGGTTCATGGCACGATCGTGGCGCGGTCGACTCGTCAGCGGTATTTCGACTCACGGCGTTCCGCGCCGACCTCCGTGGTGGCAGCCGATCCCCAGTACGCCGCGGCCGCGTCGAACCACCGTCGTCGGCTATGAGGGGCAAGGTCGTACTGCGCCCAGAAGGCCGCGACATTGCGATTCTCGACGTCGGCGGCGTGGAAGAGGTGCAACTGCGCGTCGGGGACGGCGGGCGAGGGACGGATCGAGCCATGCGTGTCACTCATGACCGGACGCTACCTCGGCAACATGTGCAGGCCCACAGGTACCACGTCCGGCCGGAGTGTCGACATGCGACCTCGTCAGGGCGCCTGGCGCACCGCCTCCGGCGAGTACTGCTCGACGAGTTGGCGCTTCAGCACCTTGCCGCTGCCGCCCAGTGGGAGCGATTCGGCGACGTGCACGACGCGCGGGTACTTGTAGGCGGCGATCCGCTCCTTGGTGAAGGCGACGAGCGCCTCGGGGTCGACCTCGTGCCCGTCGAGGGCGACGACCGCGGCGTGCACCTCCTGGCCGCGGGTGTCGTCGGCGACGCCGAAGACGGCGGCCATGGCGACATCCGGATGCCGCATCATCACGGCCTCGACCTCGGTCGGGTACACGTTGTAGCCGTTGCGCACGATCATGTCCTTCTTGCGGTCGACGATCGTGATGATGCCGTCGACGATCGTGCCGAGGTCGCCCGTGCGGAACCAGCCGTCGACGACGGCTTCGGCCGAGGCGTCCGGTCGGCCGAGGTAGCCCTTGAAGAGGTTGTGGCCGCGCACGACGATCTCGCCGAGCGCGCCGGGCTGGTCGACGAACTCGATGCGCCCCTCGACCTCGGAGTCGGCGATCGCGGCGTCGATGCCCCAGTAGGTGCGGCCGACGGTGCCCGGGCGGATCGGCTCGCCGACCATGTTGAACGACACCGTCGGCGAGGTCTCGGTCAGGCCGTAGCCCTCGTGCACCTCGGCGCCGTACGCGCGTTCGAACGCCTCGAGCAGCGCCACCGGCAGCGCGGCACCGCCCGACACGGCGTAGCGCAGCGGCGGACGCGCGTCGGCGCGGGCCGCGGCCTCGACCATGCCCACGAACATCGTCGGCACGGCCGTGAACACCGTCGCGCCGTGCGCGTTCATGAGCTCGAGCGCCTCGTCGGGGTCGAACCTGGGCAGCAGGATGATCGACGCGCCCTTGCGGAACGCGATGTTCATGACCGCGGTCTGCCCGAACGTGTGGAACAGTGGCAGCCCGCCGAACACGACGTCGTCGGCGCGCATGTCGAACGCGTCGATGAGCGCGCAGTGCACCTGCTCGACGATCGCGAGGTGCGAGCCGACGGCGCCCTTCGGCGTGCCGGTGGTGCCGCTCGTGTAGAGGATCGTCGCGGCATCCGTCGGGCGTACCGACACGTGTCGTTCGATGGGGGCGGATGTCGCGGCCAACGCCTCGAGTCGGGGGAGGTCGGGCCCGCCGGCCTCGACGGGCGGCGTGAGCACGGTCAGGAGCGGCACGCCCGCGGCCGTCGCGGCGGGCACGGCCTCGCCGAGCAGCGGACCGGCGGCGACGAGCACGTCGGCGCCGGAGTCGCGCAGCACGTACCCGATCTCCTCGGCCTTGAAGAGCAGGTGCACGGGCACCACGACCGCCCCGAGCGCGAGCGCGGCGTAGTAGACGCGGGCGAAGTCGGGCACGTTCGGCACGAGCATCGCGACCCGGTCGCCGCGACCGATGCCCTGATCGCGCAGGGCGCCGGCGTACGCACGGCTCTGGTCCCACAGGGTGCCGTAGTCGATCGTCTGGCCCATGAAGTGCAGGGCGGCGCGGGCCGGCATGCGGGCGGCCGACTCGGCGAGCATGCTCGCGACCGAGAGGGTGCCGAAGCCGTCGCCGTCGACCGCGGGGTCGGCGGGGTGGGGAGCCGTGGGGGTCATGCGCGGGGTCCTTTCATCGTCGTTGATGGTGCGGGAGTTCGTGGGTGAGCGGATGTCGCGGCCGACGGTCAGGCGCGCGGTGCCCTGCGCAGCTCGGCCCGCCCGAGGGCGTTGAGGTGCACCTCGTCGGGGCCGTCGGCGAGGCGGAGCGAACGGGCGCCGGCGAACATCTCGGCGAGGGGCTGGTCGGCCGAGAGTCCGGCGGCGCCGAAGAGTTGGATGGCGCGGTCGAGGATCTGCTGCACGGCCCTCGGGACGGCGATCTTGATGGCTTGGATCTCGGTCATGGCCTGCCGGTTGCCGACGGTGTCCATCAGCCATGCGGTCTTCAGCACGAGCAGGCGCAGGGCCTCGACCTGGATGCGGGATTCGGCCACCCACTCGCGCACGACGCCCTGTTCGGCGAGCGGCCGACCGAACGCGACGCGCGAGTTCGCCCGTTCGGTCACGAGGGCGAGCGCGCGTTCGGCCATGCCGATGGCGCGCATGCAGTGGTGGATGCGGCCGGGCCCGAGCCGGGCCTGCGCGATCGCGAACCCCTCGCCCTCGCCGGCGATGAGGTTGCCGGCGGGCACCCGCACGTCGTCGAACGCGATCTCGGCGTGCCCGCCGTGGTCGCGGTCGTCGTACCCGAACACCGTCAGAGGCCGGATGATGCGCACACCGGGGGTGTCGCGGGGCACGAGGATCATCGACTGCTGCCGGTGGCGTTCGGCATCCGGATCGGTCTGCCCCATCACGATGAAGATCGCCGCGTCGGGGTTCATCGCCCCGGTCGACCACCACTTGCGACCCGTGATCACGTAGTGGTCGCCGTCTCGGCGGATGCGGGTGGCGATGTTCGTGGCGTCGCTCGACGCGACATCCGGCTCGGTCATGCAGAACGACGAGCGGATGTCGCCCGCGAGCAGTGGGTCGAGCCACTGAGCCTGCTGCTCGGGCGTGCCGAAGTCGGCGAGCACCTCCATGTTGCCGGTGTCGGGTGCGGCGCAGTTGAACGCGACCGGGGCCAGGCGGGGCGACCAGCCCGTGCGCTCGGCGAGCGGCGCGTACTGCACGTTCGTGAGGCCCGCGCCGCGCTCGCCGGGGAGGAACAGGTTCCACAGGCCCTCGGCGCGCGCGGCCGTGCGCAGCTCGTCGACGACGGGCCGGAACCGCCACTCGCCGGGGGTCGCGGCGAGCTGTGCGTCGAGCACCGGCTCGGCGGGGATCGCCCGTTCGTGCACGAACGCCTCGACCCGGTCGATGAGGTCGAGCGTTCGATCGTCGTGATTGAAATCCATACGTCAGGCTCCTGCGATCGTCGAGTTCGTGGTCGTCGAGTTCGTGGTCGCCGCACCGGCGCCCGTCGAGCTCGTGGTGGCATGGGCGAGGCCGGTGCTCGCGAGCGGTTCGACGAGCTGGCCGATGCGGTCGAAGCCCTCGCCGAGGGTCTGACCCTGGCGGTAGCGGTAGTGGATGCCCTCGAGGATCACCGCGAGCTTGTAGGCCGCGAACGCCCGGTACCAGGTGAGGTCGGGCGGGCGGATGCCGGCGGCCTGCGCGTAGTGATCGACGAGCTCGTCGAACCCCGGGTAGCCCGCGGCCGGGTCGACCGCGCTGCGCGTGAGCCCGACGGCGTCGGGGGCGAGCGACGCGATGTTCCAGTACATGCCGAGCATGCCGAGGTCGACGAGCGGGTCGCCGAGGGTCGCCATCTCCCAGTCGAGGATCGCCGCGATGCGCGGCCGGTCGGCCGGTCCGGTGATGATCGCGTTGTCGAGGCGGTAGTCGCCGTGCACGATGCCGCTGCGCAGGTCGCCCGCCGGCGGCATCCGCTCCTCGAGTCGCTGCTGCAGGCGGTCGAGTTCGGGCAGGTCGCGGCTGCGCGAGGCTTCGAGCTGTCGTCGCCAGGTGCGCAGCTGGCGGTCGAGGTACCCGTCGGGTCGACCGAAGTCCGCGAGGCCGACGGATGCCGCGTCGAGCGTGTGCAGTCTGGCGAGCGTCGCCGCGAACTCGAGTCCGAGGCCGTGCAGTCCGGCGGGCGTGTAGTCGGCGTTCTGGCGCGGATTCGCGAGCACGACGCCCTCGACGACGCGCATCACGAAGAACGGGGTGCCGGTGATGCGCGCCGCCTCGGTGTCGTCGACGAGGTCGACCGCGGGCGGCACGGGCACGCCCGAATCGGCGAGCGCGCTGATCACGCGATGCTCGCGCCCCATGTCGTGGGCGCTCGCGAGCACGTGGCCGAGCGGTGGGCGGCGCACGATGAGCGGCACCCGCGGGCCGTCGACGCGATAGGTGAGGTTGCTGCGCCCGCCGGCGATGAGGGTCGCGGACCACGGGGCGGGGTCCACGCCGGTGCCGGTCTCGGCACCGGTCTCGGCGAGCTCGGGGTGCGCCTCGGCGAGCCATGCGGAGAAGCCCTCGAGGTTCAGCCCTGGGGTGTCGGTCATCGTCGATCGCCTTTCCGGCACCGCCGTGGTGCCCGCACCGCCGTGGTGCGCGAGGGGCCTTTCATCGGCCCGTCATGACAGCATACCGCGCGGTCGGTATGTTCGTGAACCGGATGCCGCGGCATCCGCTCGCCCCTGTGACTCACGCGAGCAGGCGCGCCTCGACCTCGGAGCGGATGCCGGCCGGGATCGGCACGGGGCGACGCGACCCGGCATCGACGAAGACGTGCACGAAGCGGCCCTCGGCGATGGGCTCGGCCTCGCCGCTGCGGTGGATGCCGAGCGACCACGTGATGCTCGACGAGCCCAAGCGCTCGACGCCGATCGCGACCTCGAGCGGCTCGGGGAACGACGCCGACGCGCGGAACTCGCAGTTCGAGGAGACCACGAGCCCGATCGGCTCGTCGCCGTGCGGATCGAGGCCGGCGTGCTCGATCATCCACGTGTTGACGGCCGTGTCCATGGCCTCGTAGTAGACGGTGTTGTTCACGTGCCCGTACTGGTCGTTGTCGTTCCAGCGCGTGGTGAACGGGCGGCGCTCGGGGCGGTGCGTCACGGCGCGACCTCGGCTGCGGCATCCGTCGGCGCGGCGTCCTCCGTCGAGGCATCCGTCGCCCCGGCGAGGTCGGCCCGCAGCAGGATGCGGAACGCGCGCCGCGCCCGCGCCTCGCTCGGGGTGTCGCCGGCGATGAGGTCGGCGTAGGTGAACGACTCCGAGACGCGCACGAGCAGGTAGGCGAGCTCGTCGGTCGTGATCGCGCCGCCGAGCGGGCGCCCGCCGAGTTCGCGTTCGACGAGCCAGCGGGCGGTGGCGACGTAGCGGCGCTGGATCTCGCTCTCGGTCGTCGTGAGCAGGCGCAGCGCGCGGGCGGGTTCGCGGCGCAGGAAGTCGCGGAAGTACTGCGCACTGATCAGCGCGCCAGCGAAGCTCGAGAGCTGCTCGGCCACGCGCTCGGCGCCGTGCAGGCGCTCGGTCGCGTGCTCCGAGAGCACGAGCGTCGGTACGGCGAGCGACCACAGCACCTCGCTGAGCAGGGCGTCGCGGTTGCCGACCCAGCGGAAGAGCGAGGTGCGGTCGACGCCGAGGGTCGTCGCGAGCGAGCCCATGTCGATGCGACGGCCGCTGATGAAGGTCTCGCGTGCGAGCTCGAATGCGCGCACCGCGTCGGCGTGCCCGCCGTCGGCCAGGCGTTCGGAGAGCCACGAGGGTGCGGCGCGCAGGCCCACCTCGGCGATCTCGTGGGCGGTTCCGGTCGTCGTCGGCATGCCGGAACTCTACTCGCCGCCGAACACGAGCGTGCAACATTCTCGAAAATGATGCATAGTGGGAGGAGTTCACCGACGAACGGAGAAGCGATGACGCTCACACTCGACCCCCAGTCCGAGGCCGCGACGGCCGGCGCCGTGCTCGACGCCGACTTCTACGGCTTCATGGGCCGCCTCACCCCGGCCGAGCAGGCCTCGGTCGCCGAGATCCGCGACTACCTCGAGCGCGAGGTGCGCCCCGGCGCCGACGACCGCTGGGAGGCGACGACGAGCCCGCGGCACCTGATCCCCGGCTTCGCCGAGCTCGGCCTCTTCGGCTCGGGCATCCCCGAGGTCGCGCACTTCGAGAACTCGGCCGTCTACCGCGGCTGGATCGCCCTCGAGATCGCGCGTGTCGACCCGTCGACCGCGACCTTCATCGGCGTGCACTCCGGGCTCGCGATGAACGCGATCGCCGTCGGTGGTTCGCCCGAGCAGAAGGCCGAGTGGCTCGAGCCGATGGCGCGCGGCGAGCTCATCGGCGCCTTCGGCCTCACCGAACCGCTGCACGGCTCCGACACCGCGAAGGGCCTCGAGACCACGGCCACGCGTCGCACGAACGCCGACGGCACCGACGAGTGGGTGCTGAACGGCGCCAAGCGCTGGATCGGCAACGCGACCTTCGCCGACGTCGTCGTCATCTGGGCGCGCGACACGGCCGACGACCAGGTCAAGGGCTACCTCGTGCGCCAGCCGGCCACGGGCTTCACCGCCACGAAGATCGAGCGCAAGCAGTCGCTCCGCGCTGTCGAGAACGCCGACATCGTGCTCGAGGACGTGATCGTGCCCGAGTCCGACCGGCTGCAGGAGATCCACGGGTTCCGCGACGTCGCCATCGTGCTGCGCCTCACCCGAGCGGATGTCGCGTGGCAGGCGATCGGCGTCGCCGTCGGCGCCTACGAGGCCGCCCTCGCCTACGCGAAGACCCGCGTGCAGTTCGGCAAGCCCATCGCCTCGTTCCAGCTCGTGCAGCAGAAGCTCGCCGACTCGCTCGCCGACATCACGGCGTCGATCGCGCTCTGCGTGCGCGTGAGCGAGATGCTCGACGAGGACGCCCAGAAGGACCACCACTCGGCCATGGCCAAGGCCTTCGCGACGAAGCGCATGCGCGAGGTCGTCGCCCGCAGTCGCGAACTCATGGGCGGCAACGGCATCCAGCTCGACCACGGTGCCGCGCGCTTCTTCGCCGACGCCGAGGCCGTCTATACGTTCGAGGGCACGTACGACATGAACACGCTCATCGTCGGCCGCGCCATCACGGGCATCGCCGCCTTCGTCTGAACTCCGGATGCCGCGGCATCCGCTCGCTGTTCGTCGGTCGAGGAGGCGCGCCAGCGCCGTCTCGAGACCAGCGACATCGCACGCGGCATCCGCTCGCCCCCAACCATCCCCGCCCGAACCGCCAGCCCCTACTCCCCGCCCGAACCGCCCGACAGGAGACCACCCATGACCGAGGCCTACATCGTCGCCACCGCCCGCTCGCCGATCGGCCGCGCCCGCAAGGGGTCGCTCGCCGGCATCCGCGGCGACGAGCTCACCGTGCAGATGGTCGAGGCCGCGCTCGCCGCGGTTCCGGCGCTCGACCCCGCCCGGGTCGAGGACCTGCTGCTCGGCTGCGGCCAGCCCGGCGGTGAGCAGGGCATGA
The DNA here is from genome assembly GCF_001660485.1 of Agromyces aureus. GTDB lineage: Bacteria > Actinomycetota > Actinomycetes > Actinomycetales > Microbacteriaceae > Agromyces > Agromyces aureus. The sequence continues at coordinate 3,646,047 of NZ_CP013979.1, read as the reverse complement.
ACCTGGCGCGCATCGTCGCCGTGCTGCTCGGACTCGACGGGTTGCCGGGCACGACCGTGAACCGGTACTGCTCGTCGAGCCTGCAGACGACGCGCATGGCCTTCCACGCGATCAAGGCCGGCGAGGGCGACGTGTTCATCTCGGCGGGCGTCGAGTCGGTGTCGAACATGGGCGTCGGCTCGGCCGACTACATCCCGGGCGCGAAGCTCACCAACCCGCGTTTCGACGAGGCCGAGGCGCGCACGCAGGCCCGAGCCGTCGGTGGGGCGGATGCCGCGGGCCTGCGCCCCTGGCACGACCCCCGCATCGACGGCCTGCTGCCCGACGCGTACATCGCCATGGGCCAGACGGCCGAGAACGTCGCCGAGCTGCGCGGCGTCACGCGTGACGAGCAGGACGCCTTCGCCGCCCGCAGCCAGCAGCGTGCCGAAGCGGCGATCGCCTCGGGATTCTGGGCGAACGACATCACTCCCGTGACCCTCGCCGACGGCACGGTCGTCTCGGCCGACGACGGACCGCGCGCCGGCGTCACGGTCGAGGCCCTCGCGGGGCTCGACCCCGTGTTCCGCCCCGACGGCACCGTGACCGCCGGCAACTGCTGCCCGCTCAACGACGGCGCCGCGGCGGTCGTCGTCGTCTCCGACCGCATCGTCGACGAGCTCGGGCTGCAGCCGCTCGCCCGCATCGTATCGACGGGCGTCAGCGGGCTCTCGCCCGAGATCATGGGACTCGGACCCGTCGAGGCGTCGCGCCGGGCGCTCGCCCGCGCCGGACTCTCGATCGACGACATCGACCTCGTCGAGCTCAACGAGGCGTTCGCCGCGCAGGTGATCCCGTCGGCGCGCGAGCTCGGCGTCGATCCCGAGCGGCTCAACGTGCACGGCGGTGCGATCGCCGTCGGACACCCGTTCGGCATGACGGGCGCGCGCATCACCTCGACGCTCATCAACGGGCTCGCCGCCACCGGCGGACGCTACGGCCTCGAGACCATGTGCGTCGGCGGCGGCCAGGGCATGGCCCTCGTGCTCGAGCGCGTCTGACGCCAGCGCCGCACACCTGAGGACGGTTCGTGCGCAGGAGGACGGTTCGGACCGTCCTCCTGCGCACGAACCGTCCTCGTGCGCAGGAGGCCAACCGGTGGTCAGGCGGGCACGAGGAGCGTGACCCACTGGGCGATGAGCGCTGGGCGCTCCGATCCCTCGATCTCGATCGTGAGGTCCTGCACCACCCGGATGCCGCTGCCGGTCGGCTCGGCCGAGGCGAGCGTTCCGACCGCTCGCACGCGCGAGCCCGCGGTCACCGGCTGCAGGAACCGCACCTTCTCGAAGCCGTAGTTCACGCCCATCGCGACGCCCGGTACCTCGAGCAGCGGGGTGGCGAGTGCGGTGAGCAGCGACAGCGTGAGGAACCCGTGCGCGATCGGGGCGCCGAAGGGGCCGGCGGTGGCCCGCTCGACGTCGACGTGGATCCACTGGTGGTCGTCGGTGGCATCCGCGAACCGCTCGATGCGGGCCTGGTCGACCTCGAACCAGGCGCCGGGGCCGATGGCCGTGCCGACCGCGTCGAGCAGGTCGGCGGGCGAGGCGAGCCGCAGCGGGGAGCCGGGCGTCGCGCTCATGCCTTCGGCCCGCCCGCCACGTAGAGCACCTGGCCCGAGACGAACGACGCGGCATCCGAGCAGAAGAACGACACGGCGGCCGCGACATCCTCTGGCTGGCCGACGCGGCCGACCGGGATCTCCTTGGCCGCGCCCTCGAGCAGCTGCTCGTTCGTGATGCCCATGCGCTCGGCCGTCTGGCGCAGCATGTCGGTCGCGATGAAGCCCGGCGCGACCGAGTTCGCCGTCACGTTGTAGCGGCCGAGCTCGATCGCGAGCGTCTTCGTGAAGCCCTGCATACCGGCCTTCGCGGCGGCGTAGTTCGCCTGCCCGCGGTTGCCGAGCGCCGAGGTGCTCGAGAGGTTCACGATGCGACCCCATTTCGCCTCGACCTGGTGCGCCTGCACGGCCCGGGTCATCAGGAACGCGCCGCGCAGGTGCACGCCGAGCACGGCGTCCCAGTCGTCGTCGGTCATCTTGAAGAGCAGGTTGTCGCGCAGGATGCCGGCATTGTTCACGAGGATCGTCGGCGCCCCCAGCTCGTCGGCGACCCGGGCGACGGCAGCCGCGACGGCGGCCGAGTCGGCGACGTTCGCGCCGACCGCGATCGCGCGGCCCCCGTCGGCCTCGATCGCGGCCACGGTGTCGGCGCAGGCTGCAGCGTCGAGATCGAGCACGGCGACGGCGAACCCGTCGGCGGCGAGGCGTCTCGCGGTGGCGGCTCCGATGCCGCGCGCGGCTCCGGTGACGATGGCGGTGCGGGTCATGCGACGTTCCTTTCGTCGGGGTGATCGGCCGAGGGCCGGCCGAGTGATGTTCGGTTGAGCGGGTTCAGTCGAGCGGGTTCAGTCGAGCGTGATGAGCTGGCGGAGTTCCCCGCCGGCGGCGAGGCGATCCATGGCCGCGTCGAGTTCGTCGAGGCGGATGCGCGACGAGACGAGCCGTTCGAGGGGCAGGCGCCCCGCCCGCCACAGCTCCACGTAGCGCGGGATGTCGCGGTCCGGCACAGCCGAGCCGAGATAACTGCCGATGACGGTTCGGGCCTCCGCGGTGAGCGTCAGCGGGGAGATCGTCGCGCGGGCATCGGGCGCCGGCAGGCCGACGGTGACCGTCGTGCCGCCCGGCGCGGTGAACGCGAGCGCGGTCTCGAAGGCTCTGGCCGAGCCGGCGGCCTCGATGACGAGCGGCGCGAGCCCCGCGGCATCCGCTCGGCCGTTGCCGTTGCCGGCCTCGGGGGCGGATGCCGCACGCAGGGCCTCGTCGGGCGCGTAGGCCGCACTCGCGCCGAACTCGATCGCGGTCGCGAGCTTGGCGGGCAGCGCATCGACGCCGACGACCTCGTGGCCGAGGGCGACCGCGACGAGCAGCGCGGCCATGCCGACGCCGCCGAGGCCGACGATCGTGACTCGGGAGCCGGGGGATGGCCGGCCGGCGTTGATCACGGCGCCGCCGCCCGTGAGCACCGCGCAGCCGAGGAGCGCGGCGATCTCGGCCGGCACGTCATGGTCGACCGGCACGACCGAGGTGCGGCTGACGACCGCGTGGCTCGCGAACGCCGAGACGCCGAGGTGGTGGTGCACGGGCGCGCCGTCGCGGTGCAGGCGGATGCCGCCGCCCGTGAGCGTGCCCGCGCCGTTCGCGGCGCTGCCGACGCGGCAGGGCAGGCGCCCGTCGCTCGCGCACTCGGGGCACTCGCCGCAGCGGGGGAGGAACGTCATGACCACGCGCGTGCCGCTCGCGACGTCGGTCACGCCCTCGCCGACCTGCTCGACGATGCCAGATGCCTCGTGGCCCAGCAACATGGGCGTCGGGCGCCGACGGTTGCCGTCGACGACGCTGAGGTCTGAATGACACACGCCCGCGGCCTCGATGCGCACGAGGAGTTCGCCGGCGCCCGGTGGATCGAGCTCGAGCGGCCCGACCGTGAACGGGCGCGAAACCGCGAAGGGCGCTTCAGCGCCGGATGTCTCGAGCACCGCCCCGATGATCTGCATGCACGTCCTCCTCGACGGCCGAGCGGGTCGTGGCGACACCGCGCGTGACAAGCATACCGACCGCGCGGTATGCTCGCGAATCGAACCAGGAACACGCAGCACGCAGCACGCGACGCCGCACCCGACCACCACTCGACCCGAGGAGCCTCGACGATGAGCCTTCCCATCCACGGACACGTGCACGACGACTTCGCGGGGCTCCGCGACGAGTTCGAGCGCCGACTCGCCTCGGGCGCCGAGCTCGGCGCCTCGCTCGCGGTGATCGTCGACGGCGAGCCGGTCGTCGATCTCTGGGGAGGCTGGTCCGACCTCGAGCACACCGCCGAATGGCAGCAGGATACGATCACGAACGTCTGGTCGATCTCGAAGACCGTCACGGCGCTCGCCGCGCTCGTGCTCATCGACCGCGGCGAACTCGATCCCGAGCTGCCCGTGGCCCACTACTGGCCCGAGTTCGCCGCCGCCGGCAAGGAGGGCGTGCTCGTCAAGCACGTGCTCATGCACACGTCGGGCGTCTCGGGCTGGGCGCAGCCGATCACGGGCGCCGACATCCTCGACACGGATGCCGCAGCCGCGCGTCTCGCGTCGCAGCCGCCGTGGTGGCCGGCCGGCGCGGCCTCCGGCTACCACCTGCTCGACTACGGCCACCTGATCGGCGAGCTCGTGCGCCGCATCACCGGACGCTCCCTCGGAACGTACGTCGCCGAGGAGCTCGCCGGCCCGCTCGGCGCGGACTTCTGGCTCGGACTTCCCGCCTCCGAGGATCACCGCGTGAGCAACGTCGTTCCGCCACAGGGGACGCTGGACTTCTCGGCGATCCCACCCGACTCCCCGGCGTTCAAGACCTACACCGGCCCGCCGCTCGATGCCGAGGTCACGTGGACGCGGGAATGGCGCGCCGCGGGCGTCGGCGGAGCCGGAGGCCAGGGCAACGCCCGATCGGTCGCGCGTATCAACGCGCTCGTCTCGAACGGCGGCGAGGTCGACGGCGTGCGCCTGCTCTCGCCGGCGACGGTCGACCGCATCTTCGCCGAGCACACCGACAACGTCGACCTCGTGCTCGGCCTGCCGCTTCGCTTCGGCCTCGGGTTCGCAGTATCGAACCCGGCCAGCACGCCCTGGATCCCCGAGGGCCGCGTCGCGTTCTGGGGCGGCTGGGGCGGGTCGATCGTCATCAACGACGTCGATCGGCGCACGACGTTCGCCTACGTGATGAACCAGATGTCGCCGGGCATCATCGGCTCGCCGCGTTCCGATGCCTACACGCGCGCGGTCTATGCCGCGCTGGGCGCGAACGTGAGCGCCTGACGCGGCCCGAGAACCACGAGAGCCCGGATGCCGCGTCCGAGGACGCCGCATCCGGGCTCTGGATCTCGAGTCGCGCTACGCCTCGCTCGTGGGCGTCGCCTCGCCCGACCGGTCGCCGTCGATGGCCTCGACCGACCCGGTCGAGGCGCCGACCAGTGCGGCCTCCTGGCCACCGGAGGCGAGTGCCGCCTCGGCGTCGAGGTCGGCCGCGGCCTGCTCGAACTGCGAGTTGTAGAGGCGCCAGTAGGCGCCCTCGCGAGCGATGAGCTCGTCGTGGCTGCCCTGCTCGACGATGTCGCCGTGCTCCATCACGAGGATGAGGTCGGCGTCGCGGATCGTCGAGAGACGGTGCGCGATCACGAACGACGTGCGCCCCTCGCGGAGCGCGGCCATGGCGTTCTGCAGCAGCAGTTCGGTGCGGGTGTCGACCGACGAGGTCGCCTCGTCGAGGATCAGCACCGAGGGCTGCGCCACGAACGCACGGGCGATCGTGATGAGCTGCTTCTCGCCCGCCGAGACGTTCGAGGCCTCCTCGTCGAGCACGGTGTCGTAGCCGTCGGGCAGCGAGTGCACGAACCGGTCGACGTAGGTCGCGCGGGCGGCCTCGAGGATCTCCTCGTCGGTCGCCGACTCGCGGCCGTAGCGGATGTTCTCCCGGATCGAACCGGCGAACAGCCACGGGTCCTGGAGCACCATGCCGGTCTTCGCGCGCATGTCGCGACGCGTGAGCTCGGCGATGTCCTGGCCGTTGAGCAGGATGCGCCCGCCGTCGAGCTCGTAGAACCGCATGATGAGGTTCACGAGCGTCGTCTTGCCGGCACCCGTGGGCCCGACGATCGCCACCGTCTGACCGGGTTCGACCCGGAACGACAGGTCGCGGATCAGCGGGTGCTCGGGGGCGTACGAGAACGACACGTGCTCGAACTCGATGGTGCCGTCGCCCTCGGCGGGCTTCGGGGAGTCGACCGCGTCGGGGTCCTGCTCGTCGGCGTCGAGCAGCTGGAACACGCGCTCCGCGGAGGCGGTGCCCGACTGCACGACGGCCGCCATGCCGCCGAGCTCCGAGAGGGGCTGGGTGAACTGCTGCGAGTACTGGATGAACGCCTGCACGTCACCGAGGCGCAGCTGGCCGCTCGCGACCATGAGGCCGCCGAGCACCGCGATGCCCACGTAGGTGAGGTTTCCGATGAACATCATGCCCGGCATGATGATGCCCGAGAGGAACTGCGCCTTGAACGAGGCCTCGTAGAGCTCCTCGTTCTCGGCCTTGAACTTCGCGTGCGAGTCGGCCTCGCGACCGAAGACCTTGACGAGCGCGTGGCCCGAGAAGGACTCCTCGACGCGCGCGTTGAGCCGGCCCACCTTGCGCCACTGGATGCCGAACGCCTTCTGCGACTTCGGGCCGATGACGCCGAAGATCACGGCCATGAGCGGCAGTGAAACGAGCGCGACGATGGCGAGCTGCCACGAGATCGAGAACATCATGATGAGCACGCCGACCACGGTGAGCACCGCGGTGATGGCACCCGACAGCGACTGCTGCATGGTCTGCGTGATGTTGTCGATGTCGTTCGTCACGCGCGAGATGAGCTCGCCGCGCTGCACCTTGTCGAAGTAGCTGAGCGGCAGGCGGTTGAGCTTGGCCTCGACGTCTTCGCGCAGCTTCCACATGGTGCGCACCATGATCACGTTGACGACGTAGCCCTGCACCCACGTGAGGATCGCGGAGATCACGTAGAGCAGCAGCACGACGATGAGGATCTGGCTGAGCTTGACGAAGTCGATGCCCTCGCCGGGCACGACGCCCGCCGTCTGCACGATGTTCGCGAGGTCGTCCTGACCGCTCGCGCGCAGTTGCTCGACGGCCTGATCGGCCGTGATGCCGGCGGGCAGCTGCTTGCCGATGACGCCGGCGAACAGCACGTTCGTGGCCTCGCCGAGCACCTTGGGGGCGATCACGGCGAGCACGACGCCGGCGGCGCCGAGCAGCGAGACGAACGTGAACGCGAGCGCATGGGGCTTCAGCAGGCCGATGAGACGGCGGAAGCTCGGGCCGAACTGCGAGGCCTTGCCGGGTGCGACGCTGTCCCAGTCGCCGGAGTTCAGGCGGGCCTGCTCGGCGAGCTCGAGCTCGTACTTCTCCTCTTCGGAGATCTGGGTGGGTTCGGTGGTCATCGGGCTGCCTCCGCGCCGAGCTGGGATTCGACGATCTCGCGATAGGTGTCGGATGTCTCGAGCAACTGCTCGTGCGTGCCGACACCGACCATGGCGCCGTCGTCGAGCACGATGATGCGGTCGGCATCGGTGATGCTCGAGACGCGCTGCGCGACGACGATCTTCGTCACGTCGGGCAGCTCGCGCCAGAGCGCGTGCCGCAGGTTGGCGTCGGTCGTGAGGTCGAGCGCCGAGAACGAGTCGTCGAAGACGAGCAGGTCTGGGCGGTGCACGATCGCCCTGGCGATCGCGAGCCGCTGGCGCTGGCCGCCCGAGACGTTGGTGCCGCCCTGCGCGATGCGCGCGTCGAGCTGGCCCTCCATCTCCTCGACGAAGTCGCGACCCTGTGCGATCTCGAGGGCGTGCCACAACTCTTCGTCGGTGGCCTCCTCGCGCCCGAACCGCAGGTTCGAGGCGACGGTGCCGCTGAAGAGGAACGGACGCTGCGGCACGAGACCGATCGAGTTCCAGAGCACGTCGAGGTCGGCCTCGCGCACGTCGACCCCGCCGACCGCGACGGAGCCGCCGGTGGTGTCGAACAGGCGGGGGATCAGGGACACGAGCGTGGTCTTGCCGGCGCCGGTGGAGCCGACGATCGCCACGGTCTCACCGCGTGCCGCGCTGAAGCTGATGCCGTCGAGCACGGCGTGCTCGGCACCCGGGTAGGTGAACGAGACGTTCGTCAGCTCGACCGTGCCCGGGGTGGGCAGGACGTGCACGGGGTTCGCGGGCCGCTCGAGCGTCGACGTGCTGTCGAGCACCTCGGCGATGCGGTCGGCCGACACCGCCGCGCGCGGGATCATGATCGTCATGAAGCTCGCCATGAGCACGCCCGTGAGGATCAGCATCACGTACTGCATGAAGGCGAACAGGGTGCCGATCTGCGCGTCGCCCGAGTCGACCGCGAAGGCGCCGAACCAGACGACCCCGACGATCGTGACGTTGAGCACGAGCATGAAGAGCGGGAAGAGCAGCACGAAGAGCGACCCGACGCGTCGGCCGACGATCATGATGTCGGTGTTCGCCTCGCGGAACCGCTCTTCCTCGATGGGCTCGCGCACGAAGGCCCGGACGACGCGCACGCCGGTGAGCTGCTCGCGCATGATCCGGTTCACGTTGTCGAGCTTGTGCTGGAAGCTGCGGAACAGCGGCACCATGCGGCTGATGATGAGGATCGCGATGACGAGCAGCACGGTCACGGCGACCGCGATGATCCAGCCGAGCCCCACGTCTTGCCTGAGCGCGAAGTAGATGCCGCCGATCGCGAGGATCGGGGCGGTGACGAGCATGGTGGCGCCCATCATCGCGAGCATCTGCACCTGCTGCACGTCATTGGTGTTGCGGGTGATGAGCGAGCCGGGGCCGAACTTCGACACCTCGCGCTCGCTGAACCCGCTGACCTTCTCGAACACGTCGTTGCGGATGTCGCGGCCGAGGCGCATGGCGGCCTTCGCGGCGAAGTAGGTGGCGATGATCGACGCCGTGATCTGCCCGAGGGAGATCAGGAGCATGACGGCGCCGGTCGACCAGATGTACTCGGTGTCGCCCTTGGCCACGCCGTTGTCGATAATCTTGGCGTTGAGGTCGGGCAGGTTGAAGGTGGCGATGGCCGAGAGGATCTGGAAGACCAGAACCCCGACGAGCAACCAGACGTAGGGCTTCAGATATCTGACGAGGAGTTTTCCGAGCATGTGATGTGGTCTCCGGTGGTGCGGCGGTGATGCAGCGGTGAGGGCGGATGGGTCGACGGATGTCGCGCCACGACGCGTGGTCGTTTCGCAGCGGTTCGGCAGAGTCGGCGCGCGAAAACCCACCCCCTGGGCTCGCGCAGCGTTATAGCCTCGCACGCGAGTCACCCGGAGACAAGCGCAGGGCGCCCCTCGAACCCCGGTTTCTCGGAGGGCGAACACCGGCCGGGTTCGCCGCCCGATCGGGGCTTCTTCGAGTGTGACGCAGGCCACCGACATCCGCCCGATCCGATCGACCGGGCGGGTGTCGGGCCGATTCGCCCGACCTGCGGCGGCCGGGCGGGGCCGCTCAGCAGTCGGGCCGGGGTGCCATGCGGTACGCGGCGAGCGACGCTGCGGCGAGCCACGCCCAGCCGGTGACGACGGCGAGCCAGAGCATGCCGACGCCCGCCGAGGTCGCCGAGAGCGCCGCGCCGCCCATGAACCCGAGCACGATGACGGCCGCGGCGATCCACGAGGCGACGGCGAGACCGCGCCGGCCCTCATGGCGGAACCAGGCGCCGATGACCACGGCCGCGACGGCGAGGCTCACGAACCCGATCGCCCCGGCCGCGAGGTGCAGCAGTCCGCTCATCGATGCGGTCGTGGCACCCGCAGCTCCGACGGGGAACCCGCGCATCGGGTCCGGCGGGAAGAGCGCCGCGGCGAAGAGGCTCGCGCCGTAGAGCCCGAGGAGCACGGCCGCCCACGTTCGGCGCGGCGCGGGCAGCAACCGGGCGAACCCGGTGGCCGCGGCGAGCACCATGATGCCGCTGAGCACGAGGTTCGCGGCCTGGATCCACCCGAGCGGACCGAGCAGCAGCAGGCTCAGGGCGTGCTGCGAGAGATCGAACCCGGGCACGAACAACGCCTGTGCCAGCCCGATGACGAGGTAGAACGGGCCGGCGACGACACCCCAGCCGAGGAGCGACTTCGTGACGGCGCGCCCGCGATCGAAGGTCGGGAGCGGTGATTCTGCGGTGGTGGACATCCTGTTCGCCTTCCTGGTTCTGCGGGACACCGAGGGACGACCTGCCCTCACCGGTGTAGTATTGCACTTGTCAGTAAAGAAGTAAACGGATGAGTGCAAAAGTATCGGAGACCGTATGCCTGCGAACGCGACCACCAGCACAGACGGCGTCGACTACGAGGACCCTCGCATCACGAGGTCGCGCGCACTGATCATGGCCGCCGCCGAACGGGTGTTCCTCGAGCGGGGGTTCCCTGGCACCAGCGTCGATGACATCGCGGCCGAGGCCGGGGTCTCCAAGCGCACCGTCTACAACGTGTTCGACGACAAGGAGCAGTTGTTCCGAGCGATCCTCGGCGGGGCGATCGGCACCGCCGAGCGGTACGCGGGCGACCTCGCCGCCACGACCGCCGACGCGATCGACCTCGAGGTGGCCCTCGTCGACCTCGCGCGCGAGCTCGCGGCATCCGTGCTCGGCGGACGCGTGGTGCCGCTCCGACGCCTGCTCATCGGCGAGGCGTCCCGGTTCCCGGAGTTCGCGGGGGAGTACTACCGGCGCGCGCCGGGTCGCGTGATCACGGCGGTCGCCGCGGCGTTCGACGCGCTCGCCGCTCGTGGCCTGCTCCGGATCGACGACGCCGAGCTCGCCGCCGAGCACTTCGCATTCCTCGCCATCGGGTCGTCGCTCGACCGAGCCCTGTTCGACCCGACGGCAGACGGCGACCCCGACGCCGTCGCACGTGCGATCGAACGGGCCGAGGCCGGGGTCGAGGCCTTTCTGAGGGCCTACCGCCCCTGACGCCGGATGCCCCGCTTCCGATGCCGGGCGACCGGGCTCGGCAGCGGCCGCGAGGGCCTAGCCGAGTCGCTCGAGCAGTGCGTCGAGCGCCGGGCGCTGCCCCTTGACGAGCAGGGCGCGAGCGTCGGCGATCGGCACCCACGCCGCGGCGTCGAGTTCGGGGAACGACTGGCGTCGGCCCGAACGCGGCGGCCACTCGATCTCGAAGGTGTTGCTCGCGATCGAGGAGGCGTCGAAGTCGGCCTCCGCGGCGAACACCGTCACCGTCTTGCCCGACGTGTACCGGAAGACGCCCAGTTCCACGTAGGGCACGTCGGGCGCCGGGCTGCCGAGCTCTTCGGCGAACTCGCGCCTGGCCGCGTCGAGCGGCGCCTCGTCGGTGAACGTGCCCTTCGGCAGCGACCAGGCGGCCTCGTCGCGACCGCGCCAGAACGGCCCGCCCATGTGCCCGAGCAGCACCTCGACGTCACGGTGGTCGGATGCCGCGGCGCGGCGTCGATGCAGCAGGATGCCCGCGCTCGTCTCGGTCATGCGCCAACGGTAGCCCGGACCCGCCGACGCTCGTGAGCATGCGGGGCCTGAAGTCTGCGCGTGTGCGTCGGGCGATGTCGGATGCCGCGCGTACCGTGTCTGCCATGACGAAGTTGATCCAGCAGATCCTGGTTCCGGAGGCGGCCCACGAGCTCTGCCCGCGGTGCGGATCAGACGCCGCGCGCGTGGCCGTCGGGGTCACCCTGAGCGATGGCGACCTCCTCTTCGACTGCCGCGACTGCGGCTTCGAGTGGGGCGAGCTGCTGCGCGACCTGATGGCCTGACCGCGGCGACGGCGGCAGCGGCCACGGCGGCAACCGCACTCGAGCCGGGCTCACGGGCGCCGGCCCGCGGCATCCGCTCTCGACCGACCGGCGTTCTTCAGAGGTCGAGCACCGTCAACGACACCGCGACCTCGCCGCCCTCGGCCAGCCCCTCGGCGACGCGCACGGCCTTCTTGATCGGCAGCACGTAGCAGCCGACCGTCGAGTCCGGAAAGATCGACGTCGTCCACGAAGAACCGCCGACCCGCACGCTCACGCGCACCGACCCGAAGCCGCGCGGTGGGCGCGGGATCTCGCGGATGTCGGCGGACGCCTCGTCGGGAACCGTGACGAAGAACCACTCGGCGCGCGCCGACCACTCCCAGAGCGGAGCCGTGAACTCGAATCGCACGGGTCCGGCCTACCCCTCGATCGGAGGCGTCGCGGCTGAACCCGAGGGAGCGGCCGATCCGGCCGACCCGCCCGATCCGACCGACCCGCCCGTCGAAGCCTCGTCGCGGCGCGCTCGACGCGCTCGACGCGCTCGCGCGTCCTCGAGGAGGAAGCTGACCACCGCCGCGATGAGCAGCGCTCCGAGTACGAATTGCGCACCGATGGCGACCGGGCCGGGGTCGGGCACCGCGTGGCCGGTCGCCGCGCTCCACTCGTCGCTCTGCAGGTAGAGCGTGCAGTCGGTGATCGCGTGGATCAGCACGGGCACCCAGAGCCTCCCGGTCGCACGGAACACGACGTAGTAGAGCGCGCCGTCGAAGGCGGTCACGGCCACCTGGAACGCGATGGCGCCCGCCGGCACTCCGTTGATCATGCTGCCGACCGAGTGGCTGAGTCCGAAGAGTAGCGACGTGACGAGCAGCGCGACGAACTCCCCGTGACGGGCGCGGATGCTGACGCGGATGATGCCGCGGTAGAACAGTTCCTCACCGAGACCGACGAGCAGGCAGCCGAGTGCGAGCAACAGCACGAGCCCGACCGATCGGTCGCTCCACGGCACGTCGAACAGGCCGAGCACCGGGCCCACGAGCAGCAGCACCGGAACGGCGAGCATCCAGTACCGCCGCGGTGGCTGCGACGTCACGGGGCGCTGGCGCCAGATGTCGCTCCACCATCCCGACCAGCGCGCGAACCAGAGCCCGAGCGCGAGCGCGATCGGCAGCGGCACGAGGTGGGACAGGGCGAACTCGAGCTCCGGCGATTCCGTCGGCACGAGCACGTCCATGAGGTTGCCGAGTCCGGCGGCGATCAGCACGTAGACGGCGGCCGCCGCGAGGCCGACCCAGAAGGTGCGCGCGACCCGGCCGGGCGCGGGCGCGGCGGCGATCGTGGTCGAATCGGCGATCATGCATGCTCCTCGAACTGGGGGAAGGCGCCGGTCTGCGCCATGACGAGTCTTCCAGAGCGGTTTCGCGAGCGGCGGGCTCCCGGCCGAGTCCGACCGAGATCAGCGCGAGCCGAGCACCGCGACGAGGTTCGCGAGCAGCGCCGCGAAGACCCCGGCCAGCACGACCGCGCCGGTCACGATCCACGCGATGCGGCGGCGGGTCGGTCGGCGGGCCGGCTCGTTCGCCGACTCGTCGCCCGACGCGCGACGGGCGGATGCCGTGCCGAACCCGGTGGGCGGCAACGGCACCGTCGTGTGCTCGCTCGGTGCCGACGGCGTCCGCACGAAGGACAGCGGGGCCGAGAACGACGGTTCGGCGGCGAACGAGGGTGCAGCGGGGAGCGAAGGTGCAGCGGGGAACGACGGCGGTGCCGTGGCGATCGGCGCTGCGCCCGAGGCGATCGGGGTTACCGACGGCGTCACCCCGGCGCGCATGCTCGTCATCTCGCTGATCGAGAAGTCGTCTGCGAGCGTGTCGACGGGCGCGGGGGTCGTGCTCGCGCCGCGCGCTGCGCCGTGCCGGTCGGATGCGCCGGACCTGTGCGCGCCACCGCCCTGCACGCCCGTGCTGCCGCGCGCGCCCGCACGGCGCACGGGCGTGCCGCGCAGCGCCGTCACGCCGACCGACACCGTCGCGGCGTCAGCGGCGTCAGCGTCGACGCCGAGGGTCGACGCATCGGCCGAGGGGCCCGCCGCCGCGGCGCGCGCCACGGTGTGCGGCGTCCACGAGGCGCCGTCCCAGTATCGGAGCGCCGCGGCATCCGTCTCGTCGACGTACCAACCGGCGACCCGCCGGGAGTCAGGCAAGGTCGTCACCCTGGGTGAGACCCGACTCGCGCCGCTGCGCGCGCACGGCCCGCAGGGCGAGCTGCGCCGCCGCGATCAGGATGAACGCGGCGAACAGGCGCGCCGACCACTCGGGAGAGAGCACGAACGCGACGGCGACTCCGCCGAATGAGGCGACCGTCGCGGCGATGCCGACGACGAGGGCCTCGCGCAGGTCGACGAGCCGCGCCCGCGAGTTCGAGACGGTGCCGCTGATGGCGGTGGGGATCATGACCGCGAGCGAGGTGCCCTTGGCCATGAGGTCGCCCATGACGAAGAACCCGATGAACGCGGGCACCATGATCGTTCCGCCGCCGATGCCGAACAGGCCGGAGGCGACGCCCACGACGATGCCGATGCCGAAGAGCGCGAGGATCGGCAGCAGGTCGAAGTCCACGTGGCCGCCGCCGCGCTCGGGCACGACGAGCAGCATGCGCACGGCGACCGCGATGAGCAGCGCGATGAACATCCACCGCAACCAGGTGATGGGCAGCCGTCGCAGCAGCCATGCGCCGAACCACGAGCCGATGATGCCGCCGAGCGCCATGAACAGTGCGGCGACGAGGTCGACCTGGCCGTTCGCGAGGTACGTGATCGAGCCGGCGATCGAGGCGGGCACGATCGCGGCGAGCGAGGTCGCGGTGGCCCGCCGCTGGTCCATGCCGGCGGCCACGATGAGGAGCGGGACCATGAGGATGCCGCCGCCGACGCCGAACGCACCCGACAGCAGTCCGCCCGCGGCGCCGACGAGCGCGAGTGCCAGGTACCGGCGCGACGGCGCGGGCGCGTCGGTCGCGTCTGGCGTGGCGGGGGAGGGCACCAGCCCACTGTAGTCGCCGGGTCGGCGACGCCCGCGGTCGTCGTGCGGCCGGGCCGGGCGGCCGGGCCGTGCGCTCAGGTCGTGCGTTCAGGCAGGCAGGCCGGTCAGGCAGGCCGGTCGCCGGCGCCGACGAGTTCGTCGAAGGGCACCTTTCCGGCGTCCGTCGACGCGGCCGTCGCATCGGAGCGAGGGGATGCCGCGGCCACGGCAGTGTCGCCCGTCGCCGTCGTGCCGGTGGCCGTGCCGAGCGCGGGGCCCGATGCGACCGCCGCCGCGCGGCGCACCCCGCGCGCGGCCATCACGAGCACGACGCCGAGGCTCGCGCCGAGCGTGTTCAGCACGAGGTCGCGGGGGTCCGAGACGCGGTCGGGCAAGAACAGCTGCACGAGCTCGATGAACGTCGTCAGGGCGATGCCCGCCGCCAACGCGAGCGGCCAGTGTCGTCGGTGCATGAGGAGGGCGGCGACCGCGCCGATGGGCACGAACATCGCCACGTTGAAGGCGATCTCGCTGAAGTACCCGGTCGACCACGTGGCGTCCGAGGTCCAGGCGTCGGGGTTCAGCACGCCGCCCTCGATCTCGTGCCCGGAGGTGCTCCACGGGGCGGGGCCCACCGTCGCCCAGAGCACCCCCATCGTCAGCACGATGGCGGCGAATCGCAGGGGGCGGCGGTTCATCCCACGATTCTGCACCTGTTCCGCAGCATCCGTGCGCCATCCGGAGCATTTCACAGACGCCGTTCGGCGCTCGTTCGGCGCCTTCACGGCACGCATGCGGTTACGCCGTATATCACGAAGTGATATACGGCTCTGTACTCTCGGGCAGAACCCGGTAGGCTGAACCCACGATTCCTCCATCAAGCGGGCGCTCGCCCGTGATTTGAACTGATTGCCCGGAGGCGGTTTTCCGCGTGGCATGACCCGATGAGAGGCGACGGACGCCGTTCAGGCACCCCCGTCCCTCGACCCAAACTTCGACGGCACCGAGTCGTCGAGGTCGCGATCGAGAGACGATCGCATCGGGTCCGCACGTGCGGCCCGCAAGACAGAAGGACAGCAGTATGGCAACCGGAACCGTCAAGTGGTTCAACGCCGAAAAGGGCTTCGGCTTCATCGCTCCGGACGACGGCTCGGCCGACGTCTTCGCGCACTTCAGCGCCATCACGGGCAACGGCTACCGTTCGCTCGATGAGGGCCAGAAGGTCGAGTTCGAGGTCGCTCAGGGCCCCAAGGGCCTGCAGGCGGAGAACATCCGCGGTCTCTGACCCGCGACGTTCGCATCACCGAACGCCGCCGCCCCACTCACGTGGGACGGCGGCGTTCGTCGTTTCCGACCATGAACCAGGGCGCTCAGCCGAGTCCGGCCAGCGACTCGGCGACCAGCGCACGAACCGGGCCTGAGGCGCGTTCGCGGTCGGCGTCGACGAGGCCGATGCGCGTGCGTCGATCGAGCACGTCGTCGGCGTCGAAGGCCCCTTCGGCGCGCACGGCGAACTCGATCTCGGCGCGCGTCACGTCGAGGCCGGGTGCGACCCGTGCGCTCGGCTCGTCGCATGCGGCGAGTTCGAGCACGACAGACGCCTCGGCGCCGAACCGCGACGCGAGCGCGGAGGCGCGCCCGACGGACTCCCGCCGTGCGCCGGCATCCGACGTCGCGCCCCGATCGGGGCCTGTCGCCTCGGCGAACCGGACCTCGGATCCGACGGCCCCGACGAGGGGAAGCGTCGCGGTGCGGCATCCGGGGTCGGGCAGTCCGGCGTGCCGGCAGGCGAGGTCGACGGCGTCGCGGGCCATCGCCCGGTAGGTCGTCAGCTTGCCGCCGAGCACGTTCACGAGGCCGAGCTCCGAGACGCCGACGTGATGCCGGCGCGAGAGGTCGGCGGTCGAGCCGTCGCCGCCCGTGTCGATCAGGGGTCGCAGGCCCGCATACGCGCCGAGCACGTCGCCGCGCCCGAGCGGGCGTTCGAGCACGGTCGACACCGTGCGCAGCAGGAAGTCGACCTCGTCGGGAGACGGTCGGGGCACGTCGGGCACCGGCCCCGGGGCATCCTCGTCGGTGAGGCCGACGACGACGCGGCCGAGCTGCTGCGGCAGCGCGAAGACGAAGCGGCTGATCGAACCCGGGTGCGGCACGGTGAGTGCGGCCGTCGGGTGGCCGAGCGCTGCGGCATCGAGCACCAGGTGGGTGCCGCGGCTCGGTCGCAACCGGATGCCGGGGTCGAGGTCGCCGGCCCAGACTCCGGCCGCGTTCACCACGACCCGCGCGTCGATCCGCATCGTGCCGCCCTCGAGCACGTCGGTGAGCGTCGCGCCCCCGCCGTCGGCGTCGGCGACCCGCACCCGGGTCAGCACGGTGGCCCCGTAGGCGGCGGCCGTTCGGGCGAGGGCGACCACGAGGCGCGCGTCGTCGACGAGCTGTCCGTCGTGCGCGAGCATGCCGCCGCGAAGGCCCTCGCGGCGGAGCGCGGGCACCAGGCGCAGCGCTTCGTCGCGGCCGACCCGGCGCGGGTGGGCGAGCACCTCCCCGGGGGTCCGGGCGAGCATCCGCAACCCGTCGCCCAGTCTCATGCCGGCGGCGCCCGCGAGGCGCTGCCGCGTCGACAGCACGGGCGTGAACGGGAGGAGCTGCGGCAGGCTCCGCACGAGGTGCGGGGCGATGCGGGTCATCAGCAGGTGGCGTTCGCCGGCGCTCTCGCGGGCGACGGCGATGTCGCCCGTCGCGAGGTAGCGCAGCCCGCCGTGCACGAGTTTCGAGCTCCACCTGCTGGTGCCGAAGGCGAGGTCGTGCGCCTCGGCGAGCACGACCGAGAGACCGCGGCTGGCGGCATCCAGTGCGACGCCCGCTCCGGTGACGCCGCCGCCGATGACGAGCACGTCGATGGGGCCGACGTGTTCCGCGAGGGCGTCGAGCTCGCGCGCGCGGCGCGCGGCGTTCAGTGCCGAGGAGTGGGTCGGTGCTGCCGGGTCTCCTGTGACGGTGTTGGTCGGGGACGAAGGGGTGGTCAGGGACGGAGATGTCCGTCGAGTGCGTGCCAAAGTTCAGTGCTCCAATGCGGCTCGTCGATGAGGGCGGAGACGGTGTCGTACGAGAGGATCGCCGACTGGGCGATGAGCAGGAGCATGACCGCGAGGTCGCTCGGGGCGCCGGGGCGCACGGTGCCGCCCCGCTGGGCGTTCGCGATCGCCGAGGCGAGCCAGGTCAGGATGACCCGCTGGCTCGAGCCGATGCGCTGGAGCGTGTAGCGGGTGAAGACCTCGGGTTCGCGTTCGAGCAGCCGACCGTAGAGCGGGTCGGTGCGGAACAGCTCGGAGAAGCGCAGCACGTCGCGCACGATCTCGTCGCGCGAGTGCGCCGGATCGGGGAACTGCTCGATGAGCGACACGGTCGCGCGGTGCAGGGCGGCGCGCACGATCTCGTCGGCGCTCGCCCATCGGCGGTAGACGGTCGGACGACTGACGCCGGCGTTGCGGGCGACCTCGGCGACGGTGACCCCGTCGACCCCGCGGACGGCGATGAGCTCGACGGCAGCGTCGAGCATGCGCGTCTCGGCCTCGTTCCACGAGGGGCGGTCGAGCTCTGCTGCTTGACGATCTTCCATGATGTGTCACACTGTAACGCATGGTCGACGAAGACGGCACCGCCCCCTCGGCAACGACGCCGGGCGAAGAGACATCCGCGGCGCCGATGCGCTGGAACGGCTGGGGCGACCCCGCCAGGGCGAAGGAACTGCCGCTCGCCGTTCGCACGCTGCTGCCGATGCTGCTCGGACGCGTGCCGAAGCCGGCCCCGCCCGCCGCGATCGACGAGGTCGTGCTCGAGCCGTCGCGGCTCGACGAGGCCGACCGCGCAGCCCTCGCGGCCACCGTCGGCGAGGCGCACGTCGCCATCGACGACCAGTCGCGACTGCGCCACGCGGGCGGCAGGTCGACGCCCGACCTGCTGCGGCGCCGTGCCCACCGTCAGGCGACCCCCGACGCCGTCGTCTCGCCGGCCGACCACACCCAGGTGCTCGCCGTGCTCGGGCTCGCGAGCGGCTCCGGCATCGCCGTCGTGCCCTTCGGCGGCGGTACCAGCGTCGTCGGCGGCCTCGACCCCGAACGCGGTGCGCACCACGCCGTCATCGCCCTCGATCTCGCCCGGCTCTCGGGGCTCGTCTCGCTCGACGCCACCAGCGGCGAGGCCGTGCTCGGCGCAGGCACCACCGGTCCGGAGGCCGAGCGCCTGCTCGGCGCGCACGGCCACGAACTCGGCCACTTCCCGCAGAGCTTCCGGTACGCGACCATCGGCGGCTTCGCCGCCGCTCGTTCCTCTGGGCAGAACTCGGCGGGCAACGGCCGGTTCGACGCCATGGTCACGGGCCTCCGGGTGGCGACCCCGACCGGTGACCTCGATCTCGGGCGCGCCCCGGGATCGGCCGCAGGGCCCGACCTGATGCGCCTCTTCCTCGGCTCGGAGGGTGCGTTCGGCGTCATCACCGAGGTGCGGGTTCGCGTGCACCCCGTGCCCGCGACGCAGGTCGCCGAGGCGTGGAGCTTCCCCGACTTCGCCGCGGGCGCGGAGGCGCTGCGACAGGTCGCTCAGGTCGGTGCGGGGCCCACCGTCATCCGGCTCTCCGACGAGGCCGAGACCGGCGTCTCGCTCGCGCAGGTCGGGCGCATCGGCAAGGCGCTCGCCAAGGGCGCGAGCGCCGTCACCGTCTTCGAAGGCGAGCCCGACCTCGTCGCCGAGCGGCACGCGCGCACGGCCGAGGTGCTGCGCGCCGCCGGCGGCACCTCGACCGGCGCCGCGGCCGCCGAGGAGTGGGTGCACGGCCGCTTCAACGCGCCGTACCTGCGCGACGCGCTGCTCGACCACGGCGTGTTCTGCGAGACCCTCGAGACGGCGACCACCTGGTCGAACCTCGAACGGCTGAAGCGCGACGTGACGGCCGCGATCGCCGACGGGTTCGCCGCGCAGGGCGCGAAGTCGCTCGTGCTCTGCCACGTCTCGCACATCTACTCCACGGGCGCCGCGCTCTACTTCACGATCCTCGCGGGGGTGAAGGGCGAGCAGCTCGCCGCGTGGGAGCCCGTGAAGGCGGGCGTCAACGACGTCATCATGGCGGGCGGCGGCACCATCAGCCACCACCACGGCGTCGGCCGCGACCATGCGCCATGGCTCGAGCGGGAGATCGGACCCGTCGGTGTCCGGCTGCTCGGCGCGGTCAAGGACGAACTCGATCCGAACGGCATCATGAACCCGGGCGCGCTCGTCGCGGCGCGTGCGACCGCCGCGGTGTCGGCGCCCGAACCCGGGAGTCGCTGAGATGGCCGGGCACATCGTCGTGCTCGTGAACCCGACCTCTGGCCGCGGCCGCGGTGCCGAGTCCGCCGACCGCGCCGTCGCCAGGCTCGGCGAGCTCGTCGGCGAGGCCCGTGTGCGCGTGCTCGAGGGCGGCACCGTCGAGGACACCCGTCGGCTCGCGCGCGAGGCCGTCGCGTCGCATCCGCGTGCGCTCGTCGTCGTCGGCGGCGACGGAACCCTCTCGTCGGTGCTCGACGCGGTCGTCGGTTCCGGCGTGCCGATCGCGCTCGTCCCCGCCGGCACCGGCAACGATCTCGCCCGCGCGCTCGGCCTGCCGTTCGAGCGCGCTCGCGACTCGGCCGACGCGGTCGGCGACGCGGCAGCCGAGGCCGCCGAGCTCGCGGTGCGCGGCCGGCCCCGGGCGATCGACGTCGGCGAGGTCGAGTCCGCGTCGGGCACCCGGCGGTTCCTCACCGTCGCGGCCCTCGGATTCGACGCGCTCGTGAGCGAGCGCACGAACCGGTTGCGCTGGCCCAGGGGGCGCGCCCGCTACTACCTGGCCCTGCTCGTCGAGCTCGCGCGGCTGCGGCCCATGCCCTTCGAGTACGGCCTCGACGGCGGCGAGGTGCGCGCCGCGCCCGGCACGCTCATCGCGATCGGCAGCACGCGCAGCTACGGCGGCGGCATGCCCGTGTGCCCTGGCGCACGGCCGGACGACGGACTGCTGGATGTCACGCACGTCGCGCCGCTGGGTCGCGCCAAGCTCGTGCGGCTCTTCCCGCTGCTGCTGCGCGGCGCGCACGTCGACCGGCCGGAGGTCACGACGGCCAGGGCCCGATCGGTCGAGGTCGATGCCCCTGAGCTCGTCGTCTACGCCGACGGCGAGCGGGTCGGATCGGGTCGTGCCCTGATCCGGGTACTGCCGGGGGCACTGACCGTGCTCGTGCCCGCCGCGAGCGAGTCGCACTCGTTCGCCGACGCCGACCGCGAGGCATCCGCATGACCGCCCTCGCATTCGACCACGACGTCGTCATCGTCGGCTCGGGCTTCGGCGGATCCGTCGCGGCCCTGCGGCTCGCGACCAAGGGCTACCGCGTGCACGTCTACGAAGCCGGCCGTCGGTTCGCCGACGACGACTTCGCCAAGACCTCGTGGAACCTGCGCCGCTACCTGTGGGCGCCGGCGATCGGATGCTACGGGGTGCAGCGCATCCACCGGCTCCCGCACGTCATGATCCTCGCCGGGGCGGGCGTCGGCGGCGGCTCGTTGAACTACGCGAACACCCTCTACGAACCCGGTCCGGCGTTCTTCGCCGACCCGCAGTGGGCGGCGCTCGCCGACTGGGATGCCGAGCTCGCGCCGCACTACGCCACCGCGAAGCGCATGCTCGGCGTCGTCGCGCGGTACCCGCACGATGGCCCCGTCGAGCGGATCATGGCCGGCGCGGCGAACGATCTCGGGGTCGGCGACAGCTTCCGCCGCGCACCCGTCGGCGTCTACTTCGGCACGCCGGGCGAGACCGTCGCCGACCCCTTCTTCGGCGGCGACGGCCCCGACCGCACCGGCTGCACGCTCTGCGGCAACTGCATGGTCGGATGTCGCGTCGGCGCCAAGAACACGCTCGCGAAGAACTACCTGCCGCTCGCCGAACGCCTCGGCGCGAGCATCGAACCGCTCCGCACCGTGACCGAGGTCCGGGCGCTCGACGGCGGCGGCTTCGCCGTCACGAGCGTGCGCACGGGCGCGAGGATGCGCCCGGATCGGCGGACGGTCACGGCCGAGCAGGTCGTGCTCGCCGCGGGCACCTGGGGAACGCAGCAGCTGCTGCACCGCATGAAGGACTCGGGGGCGCTGCCCGGCATCTCCGACGCGGTCGGCCGGCTCACCCGCACGAACTCCGAGGCGCTCGACGGCGCCGTCGCCGTCTCCGTGCCGGAGGGGCTCGGCCTCGCCCGCGGCATCGCGATCACGACCTCGTTCCACGTCGACGAGCGCACCCACGTCGAGAACGTGCGCTACGGCCCGGGATCCAACCTCATGGGTGCCCTCGCGAGCGGCCTCGTGCCCGGCGGGCGGCCCCTGCTCGCCCGACTCGGAGCGCTGCTCGGCAGTGCGCTGCGGCATCCGATCACGACGCTCCGCCTGAGCTCGCTCCGGCGGTGGAGCGAACGCGGCATCATCGCGCTCGTCATGCAGACCGTCGACAACTCGTTGACGCTCTCGCTGAAGCGCAGCTTCGGGCGCCGTGTGCTCACGAGCGCGCAGGGGGAGGGCGAGCCGAACCCGAGCCACCTGCCCGGCGCGCACCTCGCCGCGCAGGCGATCGCGGCGCGCATGCAGGCGGCGGGCGGTGTGCCGGCGGCGGCGCGGGGGTCATGGCCTGAAGTGTTCGGCATCCCGATGACGGCGCACTTCCTCGGTGGCGCCGTCGTCTCCGGGTCGCCCGAGCAGGGCGTCGTCGACCCCTACCATCGCGTCTGGGGGCACCCGGGGCTGCACGTCGTCGACGGTGCGGCCGTGCCCGCGAACCCGGGCGTGAACCCCTCCCTCACGATCACCGCGATGGCCGAGCGGGCCCTCTCGCACTGGCCGCGACGGGGCGGCGCCGACGAGCGCCCGATCCAGGCCGTGCTCGCCGATCGGCAGGACTGAGTCGAGCGGATGTCGCGCGCAGCGCGAGCCGCGGTGCGGTCATCGCCGACCGCATCACGCGGGCGGTGCGGTCAGCGCCCGCCCGCGGCATCCGCTTCGAGGTGATCGCGCCAGGAGTGCGCGGGTTCGAAGCCGAGCAGGCGACGCGCCTTGTCGATCGAGAGCAGCGTCTCGTTGGTGCCGAGGTCGCCGCGCACCTCGACGCCCGGGAACACCTCGGCGACGAGCTCGGCGTTCGGCCGCGTCATGACGGTGTCGGCTGCGGCGATGATGAACCGGTCGAATCCCGGGCGTGCCGTGGCCAGCGCGCGGCTCACGGCCTGGGCGCCGTCCCGGGCGTCGATGTAGCCCCAGAGGTTCCACTTGCGCAGGGTCGCGTCGGCGTCGAAGGCGGGGAACGCGGTGTAGTCGTCGGGGTCCATGACGTTCGAGAAGCGCAGCGCCGTGATCGAGAGCTCGGGGTTCCACCGCACGAGCTCGATCGCCATCGTCTCCTCGAGGTGCTTCACGAGCGAGTACGTCGACTCGGGGCGCGCCGGGTACTCCTCGTCGACGGGGATGTACGGCGGCGGCACGTCGAACGGCAGGCCGAGCACGGTCTCGCTCGAGGCCGTGACGATGCGGGTGATGCCGAGGCGCTTGGCCGCCTGGAAGACGTTGAAGGAGGCGAGCATGTTGTTGTGGAAGGTCGCCACGTCGCTCAGGAGCCCGGGCGCGGGCACCGCGGCGAGGTGCACGATCGCGTCGGTGCCGGTGTGCTGGTCGTCGACGCCCGCGATGGCGTCGATCACCTGCCCGTAGTCGGTCAGGTCGACGCGCACGAGCGTTCCGCGCTCGCCGTGCTGGTCGAGGTTCACGACCTCGTGGCCCTCGTCGCGGAGTGTCGCGACGACCGTGCGGCCGAGTTTTCCGGATCCTCCGGTGACGATGATGCGCATCGGAACAGTCTTGCAGCCGGGAAACGAGCCAACGAAGCTAGACGATAGATTCCATTTCTGGAATATGTCGAGCATATTTTCTCAGCGTGTTCACATGCTCAGGCCATAGCGTTCGACGCATCTTCAGCGGGCATTCGCCCGTGACCCACGGCTGGGAAGTCGACGACCAGCTGGGACCCCCATCATCACTCACGCCGATTCCCTCGGTGCGATTCGGGCCACCAAGCCTCGCACCGGCTCCCTTGACGTCACCCGCAGCTTCACCGCCCTCTCGCGGGTCGTTCGCGAGTCCGGTCTGCTGGCCCGCACCCGCTGGTTCTACGCCGCACTCGTGACCACGCTCTCGCTCGCCCTCGGCGGGGTGATCACCGGGTTCATCCTGCTCGGCGACTCGTGGTTCCAGCTGCTCATGGCCGGAGCCCTCGGCCTGATCCTCACGCAGTTCGCCTTCCTCGCCCACGAGGCCTCGCACCGTCAGGTGCTCGAGTCGGGCCCGGCCAACGACCGGGTCGGCCGCATCCTCGCCGCCGGCGTGGTCGGCATCAGCTACGCGTGGTGGATGACGAAGCACACGCGTCACCACGCGAACCCGAACAAGATCGGCAAGGACCCCGACATCGAGTGGGACACGATCTCGTTCACCGAGACCGATGCCGCCAAGCAGAAGGGCCTGCTCGCCGCGATCACGCGCAAGCAGGGCTACCTGTTCTTCCCGCTCCTCACGCTCGAGGGCCTGAACCTGCACGCTCGTTCGCTCACCACGCTCATGGAGCGCCGCCCGGTCAAGGGACGCTGGATCGAGCTCAGCCTCATCGCCGTGCACTTCATCGTCTACTTCGGCGCCCTGTTCTGGGTGCTGCCGCTCGGCATGGCGTTCGCGTTCATCGGCGTGCAGATGGCCGTCTTCGGCGTCTACATGGGTGCGTCGTTCGCGCCGAACCACAAGGGCATGGCGCTGATCCCGGCCGATTCGAAGCTCGACTTCTTCTCGAAGCAGGTGCTCACCTCGCGCAACATCTCGGGCGGGCTGTGGGCCAGCGCCCTGCTCGGCGGGCTCAACTACCAGGTCGAGCACCACCTGTTCCCGAACATGCCGCGCCCGCACCTCGCCAAGGCGCGCGAGATCGTGCGCGAGCACTGCGCGACCCTCGGCGTCCCCTACACCGAGACCACGCTCGTGCAGTCGTACGGCATCGTCATCCGCTACCTCAACCAGGTCGGCCTCTCGGCCCGCGACCCGTTCGACTGCCCGATGGTGAACCAATTCCGTCGGGTGTGACACCCTAGAACCTCCGGTTGTGGATTTCGCGACCGGAACCCGCACGGCCTCGCCGTGCACACCGCACCCGCTTCGGCGGGGCGGAACGAATGAAGGAATACAACATGGCTACCGGAACCGTCAAGTGGTTCAACGCCGACAAGGGCTTCGGCTTCATCGCTCCCGACGACGGCTCGGCCGATGTCTTCGCGCACTTCAGCGCGATCGCGTCGGACGGCTACCGTTCGCTCGACGAGAACCAGAAGGTCGAGTTCGACACCGCCCAGGGACCCAAGGGCCCGCAGGCCGAGAACATCCGCGTCATCGGATAGTTCTCCGTCACGCTGATCGGCGCCCCGCGCCGGTCGACGAGCGGATGCCGCGGTCGCCCGCCTCCTCGTGAGGCGTGCGCCGAGGCATCCGCTCGTCGTCGTTTCGCCGGTGCGCCCTCGAGCGAGACGGTGCGGACCGGGGCGCGACCCTGCCGGCCGGCGCGGATCTGGGCGTCCTCGGAGCTTCGCTGCCTAGGCTCGGCCAGGACCCCTTGCAACCGCGAACGAGGAGCCCCCACCCATGCAGTGCCCCAACGACGGAGCCGTGCTCGTGATGAGCGAGCGCAGCGGCATCGAGATCGACTACTGCCCGACCTGCCGCGGCGTGTGGCTGGACCGAGGCGAGCTCGACAAGATCATCGAGCGCGCCGCGAACGACAGCGGTGCAGCACCGACCGCGCCCGCCCCGGCCCAGCCGGCGTACCGGCAGCCCGCCCCGCCGGCCTATCAGCCGCCGTCGCAGCCGCAGTACGGCCAGCCCGCCTCCGGCCAGCCGCCGTACGACAACCGCGGTCAGGACAATCGCGGGTACGACAACCGTGGCTACGACAACCGCGGCTACGGCGACCAGGGCTACCGCAAGAAGAAGAAGGACAACTGGTTGTCCGACCTCTTCGACTGACGCGGGGCGCCCAACGCTCAGCGACGGCCGGAACGACGAACGACGGATGCCGCGGCGCGGCGCTCATCTCGAGCGCGGTGCCGCGGCATCCGTCGTCCGTCGCCGGCTTCGACGTCGGGGGCGGCCCTGCCCGGTCGGCCCTCAGCGGGCGGCGAGCGCGGCGAGCACTCGCGCGGCGACCGAGGCGCTGGACTGCGGGTTCTGGCCGGTGATGAGGTTGCCGTCGACTACGACGTGGTCGCTCCACGGGGCCGCCGAGTCGATGACGGCGCCGCGCTCGCGGAGGCGGCTCTCGACCCACCACGGCGTGTTCTCCCCCGTGCCGCCCGTGCGCTCCTCCTCGTCGGTGAAGACGGTGAGGCGGCGGCCGGCGAACGCGAACGAGCCGTCGGCGAGGTTCGCCGAGAGCAGGGCGGCCGGGCCGTGGCAGAACGGCGCGATGATCGTGCCGGCCTCGTTCGCGGCGACAAGCACCCGGCCGGTCGCGTCGTCGAACGCGAGGTCGCTCATGGGTCCGTGCCCGCCGGGCAGCACGACCGCCGCGTAGTCGGCCGCGTCGACGTCGGCGATCGCACGCGGGGTCGCGAGCTCGCCGGCGATCGCGTCGAGGTAGTCCGCGAACTCTCGGGCGCGCGACTCGCCGCCGGTCTGCGACGGGTCGAGGCTGCCCGCGTCGACGGACGGTGCGACGCCGCCGGGGGTCGCGATGGTCACGGCGTGGCCGGCCGCGACGAGCTCGCGGTGCGCGGTCACGAGCTCCTCGGCCCAGTAGCCGGTGGGGTGTTCGGTGCCGTCCTTGAGCGTGAGGCTCGTGGCGGCGGTGACGATCATCAGGATGTCGCTCATGGGATTCCGTTTCTGCGTGGTGGGTCTTCTGCGTGATGGCCGGCCGGCGGCCCGACGGCTCAGGCCGCGTGGAACTCGGCGGGGTGCGGCCCGGTGCGGCCGTCGCGCTCGAGCGCGTCGATCGCCGAGAGCTCCTCGGCCGAGAGCTCGAAGCCGAACACGTCGAAGTTCTCGGCGATGCGGCGGGGGGTGACCGACTTGGGGATCACGATGCGTCCCTGCTGCAGGTGCCAGCGCAGCACCACCTGTGCGGGCGTGCGCCCATGGCGGTCGGCGATCGCGACGACGGATGCCTCGCCGAGCACGGCGCCCTGCGCGAGCGGGCTCCACGCCTCGGTCGCGATGCCGTGTGCCGCGGCGGCGGCGACGACGCGGCGATTCGCCATGGCCGGGTGCAGCTCGACCTGGTTGACGGCGGGCACCACGCTGCTCGCCGCGATCAGTCGGTCGAGGTGCTCGGGCTCGAAGTTCGAGACGCCGATCGCACGTGTGCGGCCGTCGGCGAGCAGGCGCTCGAGCGCGCGCCACGTGTCGAGGTAGCGGTCGCGGTCGGGCGTCGGCCAGTGGATCAGGTACAGGTCGAGCTGCTCGAGGCCGAGCTTCGCGGCGCTCGCGTCGAACGCGCGAAGGGTCTCGTCGTAGCCCTGGTCGGAGTTCCAGACCTTCGTGGTGACGAACAGCTCGTCGCGCGCGATGCCCGAGGCGGCGAGGGCGCGGCCGACTCCGGCCTCGTTGCCGTAGACGGCGGCCGTGTCGATGCTGCGGTAGCCGACCTCGAGGGCCGTGGTCACGGCTGCGGCGGTCTCGTCGTCGGGCACCTGGAAGACGCCGAAGCCGAGCTGCGGCATCCGCACGCCGTTGTTCAGGGCGATGGTGGGGACGGTGGCGGTCATGGGTGTTCCTTTCGGGAGGGGTCGGGAGCGAGATCAGAGAGCGGATGTCGCGATGGCACCGGTCGTGGTCGTGACGCGGGTCGCGGCATCCGCTCGTTCGGCGGACGGCGCACCGGCGCGGGCGGTGGACCAGGCGACGACCATGACGAGGAGCGCGGCGGCGGTGATGATCGCGCCGACCCAGATGGGCGAGGTGTAGCCGAGGCCCGCCGAGATCGCGAGGCCGCCTGCGAACGCGCCGAGGGCGTTGCCGATGTTGAAGGCGGCGATGTTCGCGCCCGAGGCGAGCGTCGGCGCCTGGTCTGCGTACCGCATGACGCGGCTCTGCAGCGCGGGCACCGTGCCGAAGCCGAACCCGCCCATGAGCACGAGCAGCACGATGACGGCGACGGGGAGGGCCGCGAGCCAGCCGAGCATGGCCAGCACCACGACGAGGGTGGCGATGAAGCCGAGCAGCGTGCCGTCGATCGACCGGTCGGCGAGCTTGCCGCCGATCCAGTTGCCGACGACGAGGCCCGCGCCGAAGAGCACGAGCAGCCACGGCACGTCGGTCGCGGCGAACCCGCTGACCTCGGTGAGCGTGTACGCGATGTACGTGAACGCGCCGAACATGCCGCCGAAGCCGAGCACGGTGACGGTCAGCGAGAGCCAGACCTGGCCCGAGCGGAATGCGCCGAGCTCGCGGCGGAGGCTCGGGGCCGGCGCGGCGCCGTTCGCGCCGGCGATGTTCGTGCCGGCGGCCATGGTGCGGGTCGACGGCACGAGCGCGGCGATGCCGATGAGCGCCACCACCCCGATCGCCGAGATGACCCAGAACGTCGAGCGCCAGCCGTACTGCTGCCCGAGGAACGTGCCGAACGGCACGCCCAGCACGTTCGCGGCGGTGAGGCCGGTGAACATGATCGCGATGGCGCCGGCGCGCTTCGCGGGCGCGACGAGGTCGGCCGCGAGCACCGCGCCGATGCCGAAGAAGGCGCCGTGGCAGAGTGCGGCGATGATGCGCCCGGCCATCATGGCCTCGTACGTCGGGGCGAGCGCCGAGACGGCGTTGCCCGCGATGAACAGTCCGAGCAGGCCCATGAGCACGGGCTTGCGGGGGAGTCGGGTGGCGGCCGCCGTGAGGGCGATCGCCCCGACGGCCACGGCGAGGGCGTAGCCCGAGATGAACCAGCCGGCCGCGGCCTCGGTGACGCCGAAGTCGGCGGCGAGGTCGGGCAGCAGGCCCATGATCACGAACTCGGTCAGGCCGATGCCGAAGGCTCCGATCGCGAGGGCGAGCAGTCCGAGTGGCATGCGAGGTTCTCCTGTACACTGAGGGAAGTAGTTGCAAGCGCCGACTATTGCGAACGCAGGGTCAATAGTTGCACACGCAATTACCTAGCGCAAGCAACTACTTTTCCCGGGCGCGCCGAGACGGTGCTCGCGGGAGCCCCGACCGGGCGCCGAACGACGCCCGACCACACGCACCGCACGCCCGACCACACGCACCGCACGCGAGATCAGGAGACGACATGGGCATCGCCGACGACGCCGTCGAGGTGCGCGCGCACGGCTGGCGCACGCTCGCCGCACTGCACGGGCTGATCGAGAGCGAGCTCGAGCGGGCCCTCTCGGGCTCCGTCGACCTCTCGGTCGTCGAGTACACCGTGCTCGACGCGCTGAGCCGCCAGGACGGCTGGCACATGCGCATGCAGCAGCTCGCCCGCGCGACCGCGCTCAGCCCGAGTGCGACCACGAGACTCGTGAACCGGCTCGAGGATCGCGCGCTGCTCACCCGCGTGCTCTGCGCCGACGACCGGCGCGGCATCTACACCGAGCTCACGCACGCGGGCCGGGCGCTGTACGAGCGCGCGCGTCCGATCCACGACGAGACGCTCGAGCGCGTGCTCGCCGATGCGCAGGCGCAGCCCGAGCTCGCGCCCGTCGTCGACGCGCTGCACGCGATCGCGCCGCCGGTCGCCGCGGGCTGACGCTCGCGTGCTCGCCGCTAGGCTGCGGTGCCCGAGATGTTGACGAGCCAGCTCGCGCCGAAGCGGTCGAGCAGCATGCCGAACGCGTCACCCCATGGCGCGACCTCGAGCGGCTGCAGCACGGTCGCGCCGTCGGAGAGCCCGTTCCAGTAGCCCCGGATGACCGCGTCGTCATCGCCCGAGATCGACACCGAGACGCCCGAGATGCCGTGGTACTCCATGTGGGCCGGCACGTCGGCCGCCATGATCGTGAGCCCGTCGGCTCCATCGATCTGCCCGTGCATGACGAGGTCGGCGTCGGCGGGGCTCTCGGAGGCCTGGAAGTCGGCGAAGGTGCTGATGTTCAGGGTGCCGCCGAAGATCGCGTGGTAGAACTCGAGCGCCTCGCGGGCGGTGCCGCGGAAGTTGAGGTAGGGGTTCAGTGTGACGGGCATGGCGTGCTCCAGATCGTCATCGGTCGAGGGTTCGTCGTCGATTCTGCTCCGGATGCCGCGCTACCGCGAGGAATTCTCGAAGAACGCTTGACCCGCCCGTCGTACGGGCGTAGGTTGTAATCAATCAAACAGTTGATCAATGGAATGGTTGGTTAGACGAGATGATCCTCGACCCCGGTGCAGACGACCGGCTCGACCGCGCATTCATGGCGCTGGCCGACCCGGTGCGTCGCGGCATCGTCGCGAGGCTCAGCCGTGGTTCGGCCACGGTCAACGAACTCGCCGAACCGTTCCAGATCACGAAGCAGGCCGTGTCCAAGCACATCCAGGTGCTCGAAGCTGCGGGTCTCGTCACGCGAACGCGCGACGCGCAACGCCGCCCCGTGCACCTGGCGCCGGCCCAGCTCGAAGCCCTCACCGCGTGGATCGACCGCTACCGGCTGATCCACGAGCAGCGATTCCGTTCTCTCGACGCGCTGCTCGCCACCGACCGCGACGACGATCCCGCCGCCGCATCCGCACCGACCGGCCCCGAGGCCGGCCGCGCACGCAAGGCACAGGAATCATGACCACCACCACCAACCCCGTCACCATCACCGCCCCCGAGGGCCTGCCGTTCATCGACATCGTGCGCGAGTTCGACGCACCGGTGAGCGCCGTCTTCGAGGCGCACCGAGACCCCGAGCTCGTCAAGCGCTGGCTCGGCCCGAACGGCTACGACATGCAGGTCGAGCGCTGGGACTTCGTGTCGCAGGGCGGCTACCGCTACGTGCACGTCGATCCGGCGGGCGAGGCCTACGGCTTCAACGGCACCTTCCACACGGTGCGCGAGAACGAGTTCGCCATCCAGACGTTCGAGTTCGAGGGCTTCCCCGACGTCGTCGCGATCGAGTCGATGGCCTTCGAAGACCTCGGCGACGGGCGCACGCGCCTGCGCATCCACTCGACGTACCCGAGCGTCGAGTCCCGCGACGGCATGGTCGCGTCGAACATGGAGCAGGGGCTGACCGAGGGCTACCAGCGCCTCGACGGCCTGCTGGGCTGAGGAGCGGCGCCATGGACTGGACCCTCGAAGTCGTCATCGTGCCCGTCGCCGACCTCGACCGCTCGATCGCCTTCTACCGCGACCAGGTCGGATTCGACCTCGACCACGACACCCGCACCGAGCAGGTGCACATCGCGCAGCTGACCCCGCGCGGCTCCGGCTGCTCGATCGTCATCGGCAACCTGCCCGCGCAGAACGAGATGGCGCCGGGCTCGTTGCGCGGCCTGCAGCTCGTCGTCGCCGATGCCGAGGCCGCGCGCGCCGAGCTCATCGAACGGGGCATCGACGCGAGCCCGATCACCGTGTTCGACGAGCGCGACGGCGGCACGTTCTTCGGCTTCAGCGACCCCGACGGCAACACCTGGGCCGTGCAGCAGCTCAAGGCACGGGCGGCGAGACCGCTCATCCCGCTCGACGCGCGGCAGCGCTTCGGCGCCGAGCAGGAGCAGCCGGAGCCCGCGCAGCAGCCCTGACCAGAGCCGTCGAGCGAGCGGATGCCGCGGCGCGCGCCCATCGTACGAGGGCGGCCCGCGGCATCCGCTCGTCCGATGCGCTGCGGCACTTCCCCCGCTGCCCGGCGGCACCGCCGCCCGACGTCCGGCGCAGTGCGCCCGGTCGTACGTGGGACGATCGAGGCATGACCAGCGCGCCCGAGATCCTCCGCTACGCCGCCTTCGCCGACCAGCCGACGGGCGGCAATCCGGCCGGGGTCGTGCTCGACGCGTCGGGTCTCGACGACGCGCAGATGCAGCGCATCGCCGCCGTGGTCGACTACGCCGAGACCGCGTTCGTCACCGGGCGCGACGGCGACGCGTACGTCGTGCGCTACTTCTCGCCGATCGCCGAGGTGCCGTTCTGCGGACATGCGACGGTCGCGACCGCCGTCGCGCTCGCCGAGCGTTCGACCGCGCTCGCCGGGCGTTCGAGGGAGGGCGATGCCCGAGCCGGGTCGTTGCGGTTCCGCACGCCGGTCGGGCCGATCGAGATCGCCACCGAGCAGGGGCCCGACGGCATCACGGCCGCGTTCACGAGCATCGACACCGACCTCGCCGAGTTCGAGCCCGCGACGCTCGCCCGGGTGCTGGGGCTCCTCGGACTCGAGGCGTCGGCGCTCTCGAGCGAGTTGCCGCCGCGCCTCGCCTTCGCGGGCAACTGGCACCCCGTGCTCGTGCTCGCCGACGCGCCGGCCTTCGACGGCTTCGGGTTCGACCCGGCCGACGTGCGCGCGCTCATGGACGAGCAGGGCTGGCCCGCGACCATCACGGTGCTGCACCCCATCGCGCAGACGGCTGCCGCGAGCCCGCGCCGCTTCGAGGCGCGCAACCTGTTCCCGGTCGGCCGCATCACCGAGGACCCCGCGACGGGGTCGGCCGCGGCCGCCGTCGGAGGCTACCTGCGCGCGCTCGGCGCGGTCGCCGCCCCGGCGCGCATCGTCATCGAGCAGGGGCGCCACGTCGGACGCCCCGGCGAGCTCACGGTCGACATCCCCGTGAGCGGCGGCATCACGGTGAGCGGGCGCGCCGTGCCGATTCCGGCACCCGCGGACTGAGCGCACGCCGCGACGACGGGAACGAGCGGTCACATCCGTTCGGGGGCATTGCGTCGAGCGTGCCGGACGACGATCATGAACCGGGGGGATTTGCATGGGACGACAAGCACGCGCGACCTGGATCGACGACGACGGGTCTGCCGCCGTCACGCTCCACCTCGAAGCAGGGGGACTCCAGGTCTCGGGTGAGCGTCGAGCCCGTCTGCCGAGGGCGGCACTCTCGCAGGTGGAGGCGACCGACGGCGTCGTCTCGTTCGTCGCGCAGGGCGACACGTACCGGTTCCGGCTGGGCGCTGCCGCGCCGGCCTGGGCCCACGCACTCGTCGCGGCTCCGCCCACGCTCGCCGAGAAGCTCGGCATCGCCGCGGGTCGCACGGTCGCCGTGCGCGGCGAACTGCCGGTCGCCGAACTCGAGGACGCGCTCGCCGGTGCCACGCGCGTGGCGCCGTTCGAGGCCGAGCTCGTCGTCGTGGTCGTGCGCGATCAGGGCGAGCTGGCCTCGCTGCCCGTCTGGTTCCGCGAGTGCGGCGTCGCTTCGCCCGTGTGGATCGTGCACGGCAAGGGCCGGCGCACGACGGCGCCCGGTGACAACGCCGTTCGCAGCGCGCTCCGCGACAACGGGTGGCGCGACACCAAGGTCAGCGCGATCGCCGACGCCTGGTCGGCCACGCGGTTCCATCCGGCCAAGGCCTCCTGAGGCGCCTGCTCCTGCGCCTGCACCTGCGCGCGAGCTCTCCGCCGCCGTGTCGGCCCTCGTCGTCGCCGAGCGGATGCCGCGGCGCGGCGTAGGCTCGGAAGGCGACCGCATCGACGGCTCGCACGACGGCCGCACGCGCCATCCGTCATCGCATCGGTTCACCGAACCCCGCACCCCTGGAGGACTCCCATGCAGCGTCGCACCCTCGGCCGCACCGGCCGCTCGGTCTCGGTGATCGGCCTCGGCACCTGGCAGCTCGGCGCCGACTGGGGCGACGTCGACGAGGCCGACGCGCTCGCCGTGCTCGACGCCGCGCACGAGGCGGGCGTCACGTTCTTCGACACGGCCGACGTCTACGGCGACGGCCGCAGCGAGTCGCTCATCGGCACGTGGATGCGCGCGAACCCCGACGCGGGGGTCACGGTCGCCACGAAGATGGGCCGGCGTCTGCCGCAGGAGCACGAGAATTCCTCGCCCGAGCACTTCCGCCTGTGGGTCGACCGGTCGCGTGCGAACCTCGGCGTCGACACGCTCGACCTCGTGCAGCTGCACTGCCCGCCGACCTCGGTCTACGGCGACGACGCGGTCTTCGACGCGCTCGACGCGCTCGTGGCCGACGGCTCGATCGCCGCGTACGGCGTCAGCGTCGAGAAGGTCGACGAGGCGCTCACCGCGATCGCCCGGCCGAACGTGGCGACCGTGCAGATCATCCTCAACGCGTTCCGGCTGAAGCCGCTCGACGCCGTGCTGCCCGCCGCGGTCGAGGCCGGCGTCGGCATCATCGCGCGCGTGCCGCTCGCGAGCGGGCTGCTCTCGGGGCGGTACACGAACGACACCGTGTTCGCCGCGAACGACCACCGCAACTTCAACCGCCACGGCGAGTCGTTCGACGTCGGCGAGACCTTCTCGGGCATCGACTACGAGACCGGCGTCGCCGCCGCGGCCGAGTTCACGGCGCTCGCCGCCGCCGCAGCGCCCGGAGCCACGGCCGCCCAGGTCGCGCTCGCGTGGATCGCTGCGCAGCCGGGCGTCAGCTCGGCGATCCCCGGTGCCCGCAACGTCGACCAGGCGCGCGCGAACGCCGCGGCGGGCTCACTCGAGCTTCCCGCGTCCTTCGACGCCGCCGTGCACGAGCTCTACGACCGCAGCATTCGCGCGCAGGTGCACGAGCGCTGGTGAGGCGTTCCGCGTGAGCGGCATCTTCACCGGGTTCGCCGTCATCGCGCTCGCGGTCTTCGTCGGGTGGCTGGCCGGACGCCTCGGCGTGCTCGGCCCGAGCGCCCGCCCGGTGCTCGCGCAGCTGAACTTCAACGTGCTCGCACCGTTCCTGCTGTTCTCGGTGCTCGCGACGGCCGACGTGCACGCGCTGTTCTCGGTGCTGCTGCCCGTGTCGGCGATCGTCGCCGTCGTGATCATGGCGTGCTTCGCGGCCGTCTCGCTGTTCGTGTGGCGTCGGGGCGCCGCACGAACGGTCATCGGCTCGCTCGCCTCCGGGTACGTGAACGGCAACAACTTCGGCATCCCGATCGCCGTCTACATGCTGGGCGATGCCGCCTACTCGGCGCCGATCGTGCTGTTGCAGCTGCTCGTGTTCGTGCCGATCGCGCTCTCGGTGCTCGGCGCGAGCGTCGAGGGCCGCACCTCGGTGCCCATGATCCTGCGCACGACCTTCGGCAACCCGATCATCATCGGATCCCTGCTCGGCGTGCTCGTCTCGGTCTCCGGCATCGAGCTGCCGCCGATCGTGATCGACCCGATCGAGCTCATCGGGCACGCGGCCGTGCCGCTCATGCTCATCGCCTACGGACTCTCGCTGCACGGGCAGCGCCTGCTCGAGCCGGGCACCGGCCGCCGCGACGTGCTGCTCGCCTCGGCCCTGAAACTCGTCGCGATGCCGCTCGCGGCGTGGGCGCTCGGCCGATTCGTGTTCGGGCTCGACGGCATCGACCTCTACGCGGTGACCGTGCTCGCCGCCCTGCCGACCGCGCAGAACGTGTTCGTGTTCGCGCAGCGGTACGACACGGCCGAGATCGTCGCGCGCGACACCGTGTTCATCACGACGATCGGGTCGGTTCCGGTGCTGCTCGCGGTGGCACTGCTGCTGGGCTGAGCGGTCGCCGTCTCGCCTGCGAGGCCACCGAGAAGCTCACGACGGCGACCGCGGCGACCACCAGGATCGCGTTGCGAGCGCCGACCTCGCTCGCCAGCAGGCCGAGCAGCGGGGGAGCCGCGAGTGCGGAGACCGTCGAGAACGAGGTCACCACGGCCACGCGCGGGCCGGCGTGCGCCGGATCGTCGGATGCCGCGGAGATCGCGATCGGGTTGCCGAGCGCCGCACCGCACCCCCAGAGCAGCACGCCGATCCACGCGGTCGCGAGGCTCGGCGAGAAGACGAAGACGAGCACGCCCGTGAAGGTGGCGACGCCGGAGACCCGCAGCACCGCGACGCGGCCGAAGCGATCGATGAGCGGGGTGCCCAGGAACCGGAACACCGTCATCGCGCCGACGAACGTGCCGTAGGCGAGGGCGCCGGCGGCCTCGGCGGTCGCGAAGCCGTCGACCACGGCGAGTGACAGCCACGTCGTGGCGGTGCCCTCGGCGAGCGAGGCCGCGAGCAGCACGACGCCGAGCAGCAGCGTTCGGGGTTCGCGCCAGGCGCCGAGCGCCTGGCGGACGGCTCCGCGGTCGCGGTGCTTCGTCGCCTCGGCGTGGATCGAGCCCGTCTCGGTCGTGACCGGCACCTGCAGCGTCAGCGCCGTCGCCGGCCGGAACAGCACCAGCCGGGTGACCGTCACCGCGGTCAGCACCGCGAGGATCTGCACGGTGATCGACACGTGCAACGCCGCGAAGCCCGCCCCGACGAGGGCGCCGAGTGCCGCGCCGATCGAGAAGCAGGCGTGGAAGTGCGGCAGGATCGCACGATCGATGCGGTGCTCGACCTCGGCGGCGTTCGTGTTGATCGGCACGTTCACGAGCGCGCCGCAGAACCCG
Source organism: Agromyces aureus (assembly GCF_001660485.1). Lineage (GTDB taxonomy): Bacteria > Actinomycetota > Actinomycetes > Actinomycetales > Microbacteriaceae > Agromyces > Agromyces aureus. The sequence continues at coordinate 3,610,090 of NZ_CP013979.1, read as the reverse complement.
TTGACGAACGCGCCGACGATGAAGAACCGCACGTCGCCGGTCGCGGTGGCGATCGCGATCGCCCCGAATCCGACCACGTTGCCGATCGTGCCGGCCAGCAGCGCCCGGCGCCCGCCGAAGCGCGCGACGATCACGCCGATCGTCATCGCACCGGTCAGCGAGCCGAGTCCGCCGACGACCAGGAGCCCGCCGAGCTGGGCCGCGTTCACGTCGAGCGCCTCGCGGATCGACGGCATGCGGCTGAGCCACGACGACATGATGAGCCCGAACAGCGCGAACTGCACCAGCAGCGACCAGCGGGCGGCCCGGACTTCGTGAGACATCGGAAAGAATCCTGCCAGTAATCCGGATGCTTCGCAGGCAAGATGGTGGCATGCACCGCACCGCACCGCTCATCGTCGTCATGGGCGTCTCCGCCGTCGGCAAGTCCACGATCGGCCTCGGCATCGCCGACCGGCTCGGCGTTCCGTTCCGCGACGCCGACGACCTGCACCCCGCGGCGAACGTCGCGAAGATGCGCGCGGGCACCCCGCTGGACGACGACGACCGGTGGCCGTGGCTCGACATCGTCGGGCTCGAACTGCAGGCCGCCGCCGCGGCATCCGGGCTCGTGATCGCGTGCTCGGCGTTGCGCCGCGCCTATCGCGACCGGCTGCGCGCGCAGGCGCCGACCGTCGAGTTCGTGCACCTGCACGCCGACGACGCCGTGCTCGCGGCACGCGCCGCGGGGCGCAACGGGCACTTCATGCCGCCGAGCCTGCTCGCCTCGCAGCTCGCGACGCTCGAGCCGCTGGGCGCCGACGAGCTCGGCGTGCTGGTCGACGTCGACGCCTCGATCGAGGCCATCGTCGACCACGCCGTGGTCGGTCTCACCGAACGCGGCGTCGATCGCGCGTAGGCGTCGACCTGGCGTCGGCGTCGGCTTCGTGCCGGCTGCGGGCCTCGCCGGCGACCGGGCGCAGCCGGCGTCAGGCTCGCTTCGGCGCGCCCGCCACCGCCGCCGTCGGCTTCGGCCGCCAACCGTGGAACAGGTACGCCCACGACGTGGCCCACGGCCCGACCGGCTCGAGCAGCGTGCGGCGCTGCGCGAGCAGCGCACCGTACGCGGCGCTCCGACGCGCGAAGCTCAACGAGAGCGGCTCCGCCGCGGCCGCGATGACCTCCTTCACCTCGGCCTCGCTCGTGCGGGCCGGCACCACCACGGGCGCCGGGGCGAACCGCGCCTCGAGGAACGCGAACGCCGTGACGATCACGAAGCCCACGGCCAGCAGCGGCTGCCACTCGGGCGCGACGGGCGCCCACTGGTCGACGGCGAACCACACCACGACCGCGGCGCCGACCACGTAGAGCAGTCGCGGCAGGCTGGTGAGGGCGAGCCACCATCCGACTGACAGCGGGCACCGGTCCCAGAGCAGCGTGCGTTCGACGTAGCCCGTGATGACCTGGTTCAGCCAGATGAGGAGCGCGGCGACGAGCGCCGACGAGACGATCCACCCCCAGCCCGTGAGCTGACCGCCCTCGTGCAGGAACCCGAGGCCGCCCACGACGTCGGGTGCGGCATCCGACCCGTTGAACAGGTCGCCGACCCACGCGATCGGGCTCGCGACGACGGCGATGACGTCGGTGAAGAATGCCGAGACCGCGGCGATGCCCGGCAGCAGCACGGCGATCACGACGGCCGCGATCATGTTCGTGCCGAGCGACTTCTTGTTGATGACGTTGAGCCGGTTCTCGATGTACGCGACCTCGGGCGAGGGCCCCGGCAGGTCGGGTCCGAGCAGGTTGCGGATCGTCGGCTCGACGACCTGCAGCGTGTTCTTGTAGTAGTACGAGTGGTCGAGGAACGGCTGGCTCACGTTGTGCACCGCGTGCTCCTCGGGCCCGAGGGCCGAGCTCGCCAGCCGCGGGAAGTACGACGCGCGCCAGCGCTCGCGCGCCCGGTCGGTTCGGTCGGCGATCGGGCCGGCCGAGAACGGGTCCCAGATCGCCCAGTGATTCGCCCAGGCGACCGGGTGCGCCTGGCCGGCGCGACGGTCGATCCAGTTCTGCACCGGCGTGTACACGTCGCTCCGCCCTCGCCACTGCTCGCGCCCGAGCAGGCTGACCGCGGCGCCGACGGTCGTGAGCTGCCGAACGTTGCACGCGTGCGGGTCCATCTCCTCGAAGAGCGTGAACGTCGAGACGGCCGCGCCCTGCGAGTGGGCGAAGACGTGCACGTCGCCGTCGCCGACGAAGGCCTTGGCGCGCTCGACCGCATCGCGCACGACCAGCCGCATCGCGCTCGCCCGAACCGGCGTCTCCTTCCACGCCGTGACGTCGCCGATCGACCCGGCCAAGCCCTGGATGACGTCGCCCGCGGCCTTCTTGAACGCCGGGATCAGCAGCAGCGGACTGATGAGCGGCAGGACCGGCGTGAGCACGACGGCCAGCACCAGCACGAACGCCGCGACCGGCAGGTACACGGCGAGGCCGACGATCAGCCGCACGAGATCGAACAGGAAGGTGAGCACCTTCGAGCGCAGAGCGAGGCGCTTGCGCGGCATTCGGGGGTGCTCGATCAGCGTGTACCAGGGCAGCAGCACCATGGTCGCCCAGAACAGCCGAAGCATCCGGGTGACGGCGCGCCACATGAACGGGCCCGCCCAGCGGAAGATCTGCGCGGTGCTCAGCGGCACGAACGCCTCCGACCAGCGGGCCTCGATGATCGCGAGGCGCTTCGTGACGAGCTCGACCGGGGCGCCGGGCGCCGCGTCGGCGGTGCGTCGCTTCGGGAACGTCACGGTCGCGCTGATGAGCGGGGCGTCGCCCGAGATGTCGGACGAGTCGAGGCGCACGCCGCACGCGTCGTCCGCGCCGTAGACCTGGTCGCGCGTCATCCAGTCCATGCGGGCGAGGATCGGCTCGGCCCACTCGAGCAGGATCTGGCTGCGCGTCGCCTCGCCCATGCCGTGCACGAGCACAAGGGCGGCGTCGTACGTTCCGTCCGCGGGGTCGGCGTCGGCCGCGCGCGCCTCTGACGGATCGGCTTCGGTCGAGGGTGCGAGACGCATGGCGGCCTCCTGGATGGTTGCGGCGCGAGCGGTGCAGGTCGATCCGAAAATAGTCCCCCGCGAACCATGCCGACAAGTGAGATCCGCGGAATTCCGGGCCTGCACTGACCTCCCGTTCGGGTGACGGATGCCGCGGCGCGCATTCGACCGACGGTGCGCGCATGCCGGTCGACCGCAGCGACGCGAACCTCAGGGACAGCACTGAGGCGCGGCATCCGCTCGCCCCCATACGGTTGAACCGATCGCACAGCGCGGACCGCAGGGGGAACTGTCACCGCATGCGCGATCAGTGAGCCGGCCGGCTCGGCGCCCGAAACGCCGAGCAGGCCGGCTCCCCCTTTTCTGCCCGGGCGGGCGCCCAGCCGTAGTACGGCAGACTCGGGGGATGACCCAGTCACTGCTCGAGCGAGCGCCGCGACCGTACGACGCCGACGCCATGTACGTCGCGTTCGTCGACTGGGCCTCCGACCGAGGGCTGGACCTCTACCCCGCGCAGGACGAGGCGGTCATCGAGATCGTCTCGGGCGCGAACGTGATCCTCTCGACGCCGACCGGCACGGGCAAGTCCCTCGTCGCGGTCGCCGCCCACGCGGCATCCGTCGCCGCCGGCGGTCGCACCTATTACACGGCGCCGATCAAGGCGCTCGTGAGCGAGAAGTTCTTCCAGCTCGCCGACATCTTCGGGGCCGCGAACGTCGGCATGGTCACGGGCGACAGCTCGGTCAACCCCGATGCACCGATCATCTGCTGCACGGCCGAGATCCTCGCGAACCTCGCGTTGCGGCACGGGGCCGATGCCGATGTGGACCAGGTCGTCATGGACGAGTTCCACTACTACGGCGACCCCGAGCGCGGCTGGGCGTGGCAGGTGCCGCTCCTGCTGCTGCCGCGCGCGCAGTTCATCCTCATGTCGGCGACGCTCGGCGACGTGACGTCGATTGCCGAGGACCTCGAGCGGCGCACCGGGCGCACGACGGCCCGGGTCACCGGCGTCGAGCGGCCCGTGCCCCTGCACTACTCGTACGCGAAGACCCCCGTGCAGGAGACCGTCGAGGAGCTGCTCGAGACCCGCCAGGCGCCCGTCTACATCGTGCACTTCTCGCAGGCCGCGGCCATGGAACGCGCGCAGGCGCTCTCGTCGATCCGCGTCGTCACGCGCGAGCAGCGCGACGAGATCGCCGAGGCCATCGGCGGGTTCCGCTTCACGACCGCGTTCGGCAAGATCCTCTCTCGGCTCGTGCGCGCGGGCATCGGCGTGCACCACGCGGGCATGCTGCCGCGGTACCGCCGACTCGTCGAGACCCTCGCGCAGCGCGGGCTCCTGCGCGTGATCTGCGGCACCGACACGCTCGGCGTCGGCATCAACGTGCCCATCCGGTCGGTGCTCATCACGGCGCTCACCAAGTTCGACGGCCAGAAGATGCGGCAGCTGAGCGCTCGCGAGTTCCACCAGATCGCCGGGCGCGCCGGTCGAGCGGGGTACGACACCGCCGGAACGGTCGTCGTGCTCGCGCCCGAGCACGAGATCGAGAACGCGGCCGCCGTGCGCAAGGCCGGCGACGACGCGAAGAAGCTCAAGCGCATCGTGCGCAAGAAGGCGCCCGCCGGCCAGATCACGTGGGGCGAGGCCTCCTACGACCGGCTCGTCGCCGCCGAGCCCGAACCGCTCGTGCCGCAGATGAAGCTCACCGCGGCGATGCTCATCAACGTGATCGGCCGCGGCGGCGACGTCGTCGGCGGCATCCGCTCGCTCGTGTTCGACAACCACGAGTCGCGCACGCGACGCTTCGAACTCGCCCGGCGAGCGCTCGAGATCCTGCGCACGCTCGCCGATGCGGGCGTGGTCGAGCTGACTCCGGATGCCGCGGGCGGCGGTCTCGACGTGAAGGTCGCCCTCACGGTCGACCTGCAACCCAACTTCGCGCTCAACCAGCCGCTCTCGCCGTTCGCGCTCGCCGCGATCGACCTGCTCGACCCCGAGGCCGCCCCCGGCACCGGCATCGGCACGGGCCACTACGCGCTCGACGTCGTGAGCATCATCGAGTCGACCCTCGACGACCCCCGCCCGATCCTCTCGCAGCAGCAGTTCAAGGCGCGTGGCGAAGCCGTCGCCGCCATGAAGCAGGAGGGCATCGAGTACGACCAGCGCATGGAACTGCTCGAGGAGGTCACCTGGCCGAAACCGCTCGACGAGCTCCTCGGGCAGGCGTTCGAGACCTTCGCGTCGAGCCAGCCGTGGGTGCGCGACTTCGAGCTCTCGCCCAAGTCGGTCGTGCGCGACATGTTCGAGCGCAGCATGTCGTTCGGCGAGTACGTGTCGTTCTACCAGCTCGCCCGCAGCGAGGGGCTCGTGCTGCGCTACCTCTCCGACGCGTTCCGCGCCGTGCGCCAGACCGTGCCGAACGACGCGAAGACCGAGGAACTGCTCGACCTCATCGAGTGGCTCGGCGAGGTCGTGCGCCAGGTCGACTCGAGCCTCGTCGACGAGTGGAACGAGCTGGTCGACCCCAGCGCGCACCTGCCGGAAGACGAAGCCGCGGTCGTGCCCCCCGCGCCGCCCTCGGTCGTCACCAACCGCCGCGCGTTCACGGTGCTCGTGCGCAACGAGCTGTTCCGTCGCGTGCAGCTCGCCGCGCTCGAACGCGACGACGAGCTCGCGGCCCTCGACCCCGACGCGGGCTGGCCCGACGCCCTCGACCGGTACTACGCCGAGCACGACGACCTCGGCACGGGCGCCGCCGCGCGCTCGCCGCAGCTCGTCGTCATCGACGAGACGGATGCCGCGGCCGGCCTCTGGCGTGCCGAGCAGATCCTCGACGACCCGGCCGGCGACCACGACTGGCGCATCCGCGCCGAGGTGGATCTCGAGGCGTCGGCCGAGGAGGGCACGGCCGTGCTGCGCGTGACCGAGGTCGTGCGGCTCTAGGGGTGGCGGGGGCCGTGCGCCCTAGGCCACGGCGAGCATCGCCGCGGCTGCCAGGGCGAGCACCAGACCGGCCCACTGCACGGGCGCGATGCGCTCGCGCAGCACGAGGGCCGCGAGCAGGATCGTGCCCGCGGGGTACATCGCACCCAGCACGGCGGCGATCGAGAGGTCCCCGGCGCGGATGCCGAAGAGCAGCAGCGCGTTCGCCGTCGCGTCGACCAGGCCGCAGGCCACGGCGAGCCGGATGCCGGCGGCGAGGGCCGGGCGGGCCGCCCGCGGCATCCGCTCGCCCGCGGTCGTCGCGGCCGAACCGAGGCCTGGGCCCGACACCGCCGCGCCGCCCCCGGCGCCGACTCCGACGCGCGACCGCCGCGCTCGAACTCCCGCCACGACCGCCACTGCCGCGACAGCCGCGAACATGATGGCCGCGTTCACCCCGCGATTCAGGATGAGCGGCACGATGCCGCTCTCGTCGCTCGTCTGGTCGATCGCGATGTAGAACCCGCCGATGGCCGCGCCCGACCCGACCGCCATGACGATGCCGCGGAGCGACGGCCGCACGGCCCCGCGCTCGGGCACGAATCCCACGAGCACCACGGCGACCAGCGCGAGGCCGAGGCCCCAGTACCCGATCGCGTCGAAGCGCTCGCCGCCGACCACGAGTCCGTAGACCACCGGCACGATCGCCGAGACCACGGCCGTCGTGGGCGAGAGGATGCTCATCGGCCCGATCGCGAGGCACGCGTAGAGCAGCGCGATGCCGATGCATCCGACGACGCCCGAGATCGCACCCCAGAGCACGTCGTGCGCGCTCCACTCGCCGCCGATCAGGGGCAGGGCGAGCACCAGCAGCACGGCCCCCGAGAGTGCGGCGATCGCCGTCGCGAGCAGGGCGCTGATGCGCTTCGCGGCCAGCCCGCCCAAGAAGTCGGCCGCGCCGAACACGAGCGCGCCCGTGAGCGAGAACACCGCGGTCAGCATGAGGCCTCATCGTAGCGACGATCACGGCGTCGGATGCCGCGCGCGGGCGTCCCCACGGTTGCCACCCACACGGGGGGCTCCGGCGCAAGGGCGAGGCCGGAATTCGCTCATCTGCGCACGGTTCTCCGGCGGGTTCGCTCGCGTGCGCGCGCATTCGTAAACGACTCGTGAAATCGGGCCCACGATTGGTGGGAACCCCTTGGCAGAGACCCAGCGGAAACATAGGCTGGCGCGCAATGTGGCCCCCGATGTGGGGTGTGTTCGCTCCCGCAACCCGAGCGCGAACGTCCACGAGCGAATGACACAGGGGAGCGTCATGCAGGGTGGTCGAACGGCCCAACGCCTGTCCGCGATCGCAGCTACGGCTGCGGCGGCACTGTTCGTCGGATTGCTGGGGGCGCCGCCGGCGTTCGCCGCGACCGACGGCTCGGGTGTGGTCATCAACGAGGTCTACGCACGTGGCGGCAGCGCCAGCCAGCCGTACACGAACAAGTTCGTCGAGCTGTACAACCCGACGAACGCCGCCGTCTCGCTCGCGGGCTGGTCGCTGCAGTACCGATCCGCCACGGGCACTGCTGGCGGTCTGCTCGCCCTCGACGGATCGATCGCGTCGGGCGGCCACTACCTGATCTCCCTCGCCAGCAATGGCAGCAACGGTGAGGCGCTGCCGACTCCCGATGCCAGCGGGACGATGTCGCCGCAGGGATCGAACGGAATCGTCTTCCTCTCCAACGCCACGAGCGCGATCAACCCGGGCATCGGCTCGATCGTGAACGCGCCGAACGTCATCGACTACGTGGGATACGGCTCCGCCAATGGGTTCGAGGGCTCGGCCGCCGTCTACGGCGACGGCGTCACGCCCCCGGGCAACACCGTCCCCGGCAGCATCTCCCGCACGCTCGGCGCCGACACCGACAACAACGCCGCCGACTTCGCGTTCAGCTCGACGCCGACCCCGCAGAACTCCGGAGCCGGCCCCGTCGACCCCGAGCCTGAGCCCGAGGTCGCGACCATCGCCGAGGTGCAGGGCAGCGGCGACGCCAGCCCGCTCGTCGGCAAGACGGTCACCGTCGAGGGTGTCGTCACCGGCGACTACCGCACCGGCGGCTACAACGGCGTGACCATCCAGACGCCCGGCCCCGACACGACGCCCGGCGTCTCCGACGGCCTCTTCGTCTTCGGCATGCCCACCGTCGGCAAGGTCGGCGACCTGGTGCAGGTGACCGGCGCCGTCAGCGAGTACTTCGGCCTCACCCAGATCACCGCGGATGCCGCGAGCGCGAAGGTCCTGACCGCCGACGCGGGCGTGCCCGATGCGCAGCCGCTACCCGACGCCACCGTCGGCGGAGCGCGAGAGGCGCTCGAGAGCATGCTCGTCGCACCCACCGGCAACTACCTGCTCTCGAGCACGCACGAGGTCTACAACTACGGTTCGCTGTGGCTCTCTGCTGGCGACACGCTGCCCGTCAAGAGCACGGAGCTGGTCGACGCCGGTGCCGACGCGAACGCGATCGCCGCCGCGAACCGCGGCCGCCTGCTCGTGCTCGACGACGGCTGGAACAGTGCCGTCACGTCGGCGGCGCACCCGAACGAGCAGCCGTACCTGACGAAGGACCAGGTCGTCCGCAACGGCGACCGCGTGATCCTGCCCTCGACGCCGTACGTGCTGAGCTACGGCTTCGACGCGTGGCGCCTCCAGCCGACGACGCCGATCGACAGCGCGAGCCCGGCCTCCGTGAAGCCCACGTTCGAGACCCTGAACCCGCGAGTCGCGACCGCACCCGCGGTGGGCGGCGACCTCCAGGTCGGCGTCTTCAACGTGCTCAACTACTTCACGACCCTCTTGAGCGAGAACTCGAACGCGCGTGGCGCAGCCACGGCCGAGGAATTCGCCCTGCAGGAGAAGAAGATCGTCAAGGCGATCATCGCGTTGAACGCCGAGGTCGTCGCCCTCCAGGAGATCGAGAACTCGTTGAAGCTCGGCGAGGCACGTGACGAGGCGACCGCCACGCTCGTGGCCGCGCTGAACGAGGCCCAGGGCTCCGATGTCTGGGCGTTCGTGCCGACGCCCGCCGTGCTCACGGCGGCCAACACGGACTTCATCCAGAGCGCGATCATCTACCGCACCGACGCCGTCACCCCCAAGGGTGCCGCGCAGACCGTGGACGACGAGACCGTGTGGGGCAACGCCCGCGAGCCCATCGGCCAGGTCTTCACCCTGCCGAACGGCAACGACTTCTCGGTCGTCGCCAACCACTTCAAGTCGAAGAGCGGCTCCGGCACGCAGCCGGCCGACGGCCAGGGCTTCTTCAACGCCGACCGCATCGCGCAGGCCACGTCGCTCCTGGGGCTCGCGAACACCCTCGCGGCCGAGGCCGGCGAGGTGTTCCTGCTCGGCGACTTCAACTCGTACTCCGAAGAGGACCCGATCCAGGTGCTGACCGAGGCCGGGTACTCCGACCTGCTGCCCGACCGCACCGACGACCAGTACACGTACACGTTCGACGGCGAGCTGGGTTCGCTCGACCACGCGCTCGGCAACGCCGCAGCCGTGCAGGGCGTCACGGGCATCGGCCGCTGGGCGATCAACTCGCCCGAGTGGAGTGACCGCCAGTACGAGAACGGCTCGCCCGACGACTCGGTCTTCCGCTCGAGCGACCATGACCCCCAGGTCATCGGTCTCGACAGCGCGAAGCTCACCGACGTGGTCGACATCAGCGTGATGACGATCAACGACTTCCACGGCCGCATCGAGCAGGCGGCCCCGTCTGCCGGTGCCGCGGTGCTCGCGGGAGCCGCGGACGCCGTCCGCGCCGAGAACCCGAACACGGTCTTCGCCGCGGCGGGCGACCTCATCGGCGCCTCGACGTTCACGTCCTTCATCCAGAAGGACTCGCCGACGATCGCCGCCCTCAACGCGGCCGGACTCGACGTGAGCGCAGCGGGCAACCACGAGTTCGACCAGGGATGGAAGGACCTCCGGGACCGCGTGCAGGGCGAGGCGGACTTCGAGTACATCAGCTCGAACGTCTTCCTCAAGGGCACGAACGAGACGGCGCTCGCGCCGTACTACACGCAGACCTTCGAAGGGGTGACCGTCGGCTTCATCGGCGCCGTCACTGAGGAACTGCCCTCGCTCGTCAGCCCGGCCGGCATCGCCGACCTCGACGTTCGCCCGATCGTCGCATCGGTGAACGCGCAGGCCGAGAACCTCACCGACGGCGTGGCCGACAACGGCGAGGCCGACGTGCTCATCCTGCTCGTGCACGAGGGTGCGACGACGAGCGCGCTCTCGAGCGTCACCGACGGCTCGGTGTTCGGCAAGATCGTCGCCGGCGTCGACCCGAAGGTGAACGCGATCGTCTCCGCGCACACCCACCTCCCGTACAACCACGTCGTCGACGGCCGCCCGGTCGTCTCGGCCGGCCAGTACGGCGAGCAGTTCGGTCTCATGAAGCTCGAGGTCGACCCCGAGTCGAAGGAACTCCTCTCGATCTCGAACGAGCTCAAGCCCCTCATGACGACCGCGACGACGAATCCGCCGGTGCCCGCCAAGGCGCTCTACCCGGCCGACCCCGAGGTCGCGGCGATCGTGGCCGACGCCAAGGCGAAGGCCGACGTGCTCGGCGCCGTCAAGGTGGGCAACATCACGGCCGACTTCAACCGCGGCCAGATGCCGGGCACGGATGCGAACGGCAACCCGGTGCTCGTCGAGGCGCGCGGCGCAGAATCGACGATCGGCAACTTCGTCGCCGACGTGCAGCTCTGGGCCGCCAAGCAGGACGGCACGGCCGACATCGCGTTCATGAACCCGGGCGGCATGCGCACCGACCTGAAGTTCAAGAGCACCGGTGCCGCCGACCCCGACGGCAACGTCACCTACCGCGAGGCGGCCAACGTGCAGCCGTTCGCGAACACCCTCTTCACCCAGACGCTCACGGGCGCCCAGGTCAAGCAGGTGCTCGAGGAGCAGTGGCAGCCGGCCGGCGCATCGCGTCCGTTCCTGAAGCTCGGCGTCAACGCCGGACTCGAGGTCGTCTACGACCCGACGGCTGCGGCGGGGTCGCGCGTGACCCACGTCTCGCTCGACGGCGTCGAACTCGACCCGGCGGCGAACTACAAGGTCGTGGCGAACTCCTTCCTCGCGGCGGGCGGTGACAACTTCTTCACCCTCGGCAAGGGAACGGGCCGCGCCGACACCGGCAAGGTCGACCTCCAGGCGATGGTGGACTGGTTCACGGCGAACAAGACCGCGACGCCCGACCTGGCCCAGCGCTCGGTGGGTCTCGTGCTCCCCGCTCCCGCCAACGGCACCGCCTACGTGCCCGGCGAGACGCTGAACCTCGCGCTCAGCTCGCTCGACTTCAGCACCACCGAGGTCGCCGCGGGCGAGGTCACCGTCTCGATCGGCGGCATCGCCGTCGGCACGGCGCCGGTCGACCGCACGTCGGTTCCCGCGACCGACGAGGGGGGTCGCGCCTCGCTCACGATCACGATCCCCGAGGGCATCGACGGCGCGACCGCGCTCGAGATCGCCGTGGCCTCCACGAAGACGAGTGTCAGTGTGCCGATCACGGTCGACGCACCCGAGCCCGAGGCTCCGGTCGCGACGATCACGCTCGGCGCTCCGACCTCGCTCCTCGTGCGCGCCGGCAGCTCGGTGACGTACAAGGCGCAGGTCTTCGCGACCGACGGATCGAAGCCGGTGGGCACCGTCCGGGTGTTCGACGGGTCGAAGCTCGTCGGCACGGTCGAGCTCACGGCGGCGGCGAACGGTCGCGTCAGCGTGACCGTTCCGAAGCTGTCGCGCGGCCTGCACCTGCTGCGCGCCGAGTTCGACGGCACCGCGCCGTACACGGACTCGCGCATGTTCCAGGTTCCCGTCCTGGCCTGGTGATCCGACGGAGGGCGGCGGGCCTCGTGCCCGCCGCCCTTCGGCGTGCCCGCCGCGATTCGACCCGCTCGGCCTCGTCTAGGCTGGTGCGCATGACCTCGAGGTGGGCCCGCGTTGCGCGCGGCGGCGTGATCGCCGCGTTCGCGACGTTCGTGGCCGCCGTCTCGCACACGGTCGGCGGCGGCTCGGCCCCCGGCGGCCTCGCGATCGGGCTGTCGTTCGCCTTCTCGGCGCTGCTCTGCATCGCCGTGGTCGGCGCGCGGCTCTCGCCGGTGCGCACGGTCGTCGCCGTCTCGCTCACGCAGTTCGCGCTGCACGCGCTGTACTCGGTGCAGGGTGCTGCGGGTGCGACCGCCGCCGATGCGGGCGGGCTGGCGAGCGCGACCGGCGCACACCACCACGCCGTCCTCCCGCTGCCCGTGGCCACGACCTCCGCCGCGTTCTCCTACGACCTCTCGATGCTCGCGACCCACGTGCTCGCCGTCGTCGTGACCGTGCTCGCGATCCGGCACGGCGACGAGGCACTCCGCGCCGTGTTCCGCGCAGGCGGCCTGCTCGTGGCATCCGTGCTCCCGTCGATGCCGACCCTCGTCGTGCTCGCACCGAAGACCGCCGTGGCGCGCGCCGCTCGGTTCGAGGCTCCGCGCGTGCTCGCGGGCCTGCTCTACCTCTCCGCGATGCGGCACCGTGGGCCGCCGCAGGGGTTCGCCGCCGCCTGACGTCTCCGGGCACCACGCCCGACGTCGGCGACGCCGTCGAACGCTCGAAGCATGCCTCGCGCATCTGCTCGGCCGACGGCTCCGAACCACCTGCATGCACCACCTGATCCGCGACCGCCGAACATCGCCGTCGTCGCGCACCCACGAAGAGGAACCCATGAACTTCCGTACCGCCGCCATCGCCTCGTCCGCCCTCGTCGGAGGCGCGCTGCTCGCGCTCGGCGCGCCCCTGGCCGCGAGCGCCCACGTCACCGTGACGCCGACCGACACCGCCGCCGGCAGCTACAGCGTGCTGACCTTCTCGGTCGGACACGGCTGCGAGGGCTCCCCGACCACGAGCCTCACGTTCGACATCCCCGACGAGATCGAGTCGGTCACGCCCACCGTCAACCCGAACTGGACCATCGAGAAGGTCGCCGACGGCGAGCGCACGAGCCAGGTCGTCTACACGGCCGTCACGCCGCTCGTCGACGGCTACCGCGACACGATCGCGCTGCAGATGCCGCTGCCCGAGGACGCCGCGGGCAAGACCCTCGAGTTCCCCGTGCTGCAGACCTGCGAGACCGGTGAGACGAACTGGAACGAGCCCATGGTCGAGGGCGAGGCCGAGCCCGAGCACCCGGCGCCGAGCATCACGGTCACCGAGGCCGTCGCGGGCGGCCACCACGGCGGCGCGGCCGAGGCGGGCGACGCCGAGGGTGAGGAGCACGAGGCGGATGCCGCGGCCGACGCCGACTCGAGCGACACCGTCGCACGCGTGCTCGGCATCGGCGGCCTCGCGGTCGGCGTCGTCGGCCTCGTCGTCGCGATCGCGGCGCGTCGCCCCCGCAAGGACGCGTGATGCGGGCCCGGCCCGGCGTCGGACGTCGTGCCGGCGCGCGCGGCGTGCTCGGCGCAGCGCTGCTCGTCGCGGCATCCGCTCTGCTGGTGACCGTGCCGGCGGTGTCGGCGTCGGCGCACAACTCCGTGATCTCGACGACGCCGGCCGACGGCGCGGTCGTGACCGAGCAGCCCGGCACGGTGTCGCTCACGACCAATGACGCGCTGCTCGACCTCGGAACCGGCGCGGCCCTGCTCGTGCAGGGTCCCGACGATCGGTACTACGGCGACGGCTGCGCCACGATCGACGGGGCGACGGCGTCCTCCGCGGTCGACCTCGGCGAGGCCGGCACGTACACCGTGCTCTGGCAGGTCGTCTCGACCGACGGCCACCCGATCTCGGGGGAGTGGACCTTCGAGTGGCAGCCGGCCGAGGGTGCGGTGCTCGCGACGGGCACCGATGCGCCCGCGTGCGGCGGCGACGCCACGGGCTCCGGTAAGCCGGATCCGTCGGCGACGGGCGACGCGTCCGACCAGGCGGAAGACGGCGGGGCGGATGCCGCGGCATCCGGCTCGACCGATCTGCTGTGGCTCGGGGCGGGCGTCGTCGTGGTGCTCGTCGCCGGCGTCGCGACCTGGCTGTTCGTGCGCCGCCGGGGCTGAGCGACCGAGCCTGGGGATCGTCCGGCTCACCCGTCGGGGGTGCTCGTTACACTCGACGGGTGAGCCGCAACCCCGAACCCGACCCCTACGACGGCGTGCCGTGGCCGCTCGACGAGTTCGAACCGCCGGCCGACGAGTGGGTTCCGCCCGTCGACGACGGGTGGGCGCCGCCGGCCGACGACGAGTTCCGGTCGGCGCAGCGTTCGACACCCGCCTCGACTCCTGCCGCGGCGACGGCGCGGGTCGCGTCGGCGCGACCCGGCTCGGTGCAGGCCGCGCCCGCGCGGTTCGCGAGCGCCGAGGAGGCGCTGCACACGGTGTTCGGCTACGACGCCTTCCGGGGCGAGCAGGCCGAGATCATCGCTCAGGTCGCCGACGGCGGCGACGCCGTCGTGCTCATGCCGACGAGTGGCGGCAAGAGCCTCTGCTACCAGATCCCGTCGCTGCTGCGCGAGGGAACCGGCATCGTCGTGTCGCCGCTCATCGCGCTCATGCACGACCAGGTCGACGCGCTGCAGCGCAACGGCGTCCGCGCGGCCTACCTCAATTCGAGCCAGCAGTCCTTCGAGCGTGCCGAGGTCGAGCGCGCCTACCTCGCGGGCGAGCTCGACCTGCTCTACATCGCGCCCGAGCGGCTGAGCTCCGAGCCGGTCAAGCGGTTCCTGCAGCAGGGCACGGTCGCGCTGTTCGCGATCGACGAGGCGCACTGCGTGGCCCAGTGGGGCCACGACTTCCGGCCCGACTACCTCGCGCTCTCCGAACTCAGCGAGCGTTGGCCCGACGTGCCTCGCATCGCGCTCACCGCGACCGCGACCGAGGCGACGCACCGCGAGATCACGACCCGCCTCTCGCTCGAAGACGCCCGGCACTTCGTGTCGAGCTTCGACCGGCCGAACATCCAGTACCGCATCGCGCCCAAGTCGGAGGTGCGCAAGCAGCTCCTCGAGTTCGTGCGCAGCGAGGGCGTCGACGCCGAAGGCACGCCGGTCGCGGGCATCGTCTACGCGCTGTCGCGCGCGAGCACCGAGAAGATCGCGGGCTTCCTCGCCCAGAACGGCGTCAACGCCCTGCCGTACCACGCCGGTCTCGACGCCGGCGTGCGCCGCCGCACACAAGAACGGTTCCTTCGCGAAGACGGCGTGGTCGTCGTGGCGACGATCGCGTTCGGCATGGGTATCGACAAGCCCGACGTGCGCTTCGTCGCCCACGTCGACCTGCCGAAGTCGGTCGAGGGCTACTACCAGGAGACGGGGCGTGCCGGCCGCGACGGCCTGCCCGCCACGACGTGGCTCGCCTACGGGCTGCAAGACGTGGTGCAGCAGCGCCGCATGATCGACGAGAGCCCCGGCGACCTCGCGCATCGGCGCCGTCTCGCGTCGCACCTCGACGCGATGCTCGCCCTGTGCGAGACCGTGCAGTGCCGCAGGCAGAACCTCCTCGCCTACTTCGGCCAGCCGAGCGAGGCATGCGGCAACTGCGACACCTGCCTCGAGCCGCCCGTCGCGCTCGACGGCACGGTGCCCGCGCAGAAGTTCATGTCGACGATCGTGCGACTCGAGCGTGAACGGCGTCAGCGTTACGGCGCGGGGCACCTCATCGACATCCTCCGCGGCAAGCAGACCCCGCGGGTCGGCCAGTACGGCCACGACACGCTCGCCACGTGGGGCATCGGCGCCGACGTGTCCGAGCAGCAGTGGCGCGGCATCGTGCGACAGCTGCTCGCGCAGGGGCTGCTCGCGACCCACGGCGAGTACGGCACGCTCTCGGTCACCGACACGGGCAACGAGGTGCTCTCGGGCACGCGCACCGTCATGCTCCGAGCCGAGCCCGAACGCGCCGCCTCGCGGCGGGGCCCGAAGGCCGCGTCGGCCGCAGCCGATCTCAGCCCCGACGATGCCGAACTGTTCGAGGCGCTGCGCGCCTGGCGCGGCGCCGAGGCCCGCGAGCAGGGCGTGCCCGCGTACATCGTGTTCGGCGATGCCACGCTGCGCGCGGTCGCGACCGAGCGACCCCGTTCGGTCGCCGGGCTCGACGGCATCTCGGGCATCGGCGTGAAGAAGCGCGAGGCCTACGGCGACGCGCTCGTCGCCGTCGTCGACGCGCACCTGGCGCGCTAGCGCTGCGCTCTGCCGGGCGGGCGGCGAGCGGGCATCTGCACCGAGCCCGCTCGTCGTGCGCTGGTGCGCGGACATCCGCACCGCACCCGCTCGTCGTGCGCTGGCCGGTGGCATCCCGATGCGCGACGCGCCCGATCCCGGCGGGACCGCGACATCCGAATCATTCCTTCTCGTCTGGTATTTGATCTGATACAGTACCTATCGAGATGAACAACAGGCGATGCCGAGACGGCAGGCGTCCTGACATCAGAAGACGGCGGCCCGGGTGCTGCAACACCCGAGCCGCCCACGCAACCGAGTCGTTCAGTGCGAAGCCGAACGCGAGACCAGTGCGCGCCGCCAGCGTACCGCCCAGCGCTGAACCGACTCCGAAGAGCCTGCCCGACCGGGCGGGCTCGACCGAGATCGGAGAAACCGCATGCCCACCACGACACCGGGGCTGGCCCTCGAGGCCAGGAACCTCGTCAAACGCTATCCGCAGGGCCGGCGCAAGCCGCCCGTCACCGCCCTCGACGGGCTGAGCTTCGGCGTCGAGGAGGGCACCGTGTTCGGGCTCCTCGGTCCGAACGGCGCCGGCAAGTCGACCACCGTGAAGATCCTCGCGACGCTCAGCGCGGCCGACTCGGGTGACGCGTTCGTCGCCGGCTTCGACGTTCGCGGCCGAGCGGCAGACGTGCGTCGGTCGATCGGCTTCGTCGCCCAGAAGCAGGTCTCCGACCCCATGGACACCGGCCTCGAGAACCTCGTGCTCGCCGGACAACTGCACGGCATGGGCACCCGCGATGCGAGGTCGCGGGCCGGTGACCTGCTCGATCGCTTCGGCCTCGCCGCTGCGGCG
Organism: Agromyces aureus; assembly: GCF_001660485.1. GTDB lineage: Bacteria > Actinomycetota > Actinomycetes > Actinomycetales > Microbacteriaceae > Agromyces > Agromyces aureus. The sequence goes on along the minus strand of NZ_CP013979.1, from coordinate 3,593,083 downwards.
CGACGCCAGGTGAAGACCTACTCCGGCGGCATGGCCCGAAAGCTCGACGTCGCGATCGGGCTCATGCATCACCCCGCCGTGCTCTTCCTCGACGAGCCGACCACCGGGCTCGACCCCGAGGCGCGCACCGAGATGTGGGCCGAGATCGAGCGCATGGCTGCCGACGAACGCACCACGGTGCTGCTCACCACGCACTACCTCGAAGAGGCCGATCGCCTCGCCAGCCGTCTCGCGATCGTCGCGAACGGCCGGGTCGTGACCGAGGGCGAGCCGGAAGAGCTGAAGGCGGCGCTCCGCGGCGACGCCATCGTGCTCGAACTGCTCGACGCCGCCGATGTCGATGGCGCCCTGACGCTCATCGGGCGCAGCCCGGTGTTCCGCGACGTGGTGCGCGAGGGGCGCACCGTGCGGGCGCGCACCGACGAGGGCGGGCAGGCGCTGCCGCTCGCGCTCGCCATGCTCGACGCCGAGCGGCTGCGGGTCGCGTCGGCGACCGTCGCGAGGCCGAGCCTCGATGACGTCTACCTCGCCCACACCGGGCGTTCCTTCTCGTCGGCGCACAGCGAGGGCTCGGCGACCGACCAGGCGACGCCCACGATCGACGGCCCCACGATCGACGGCCCCGCGACCGCAGAGGAGCGTGCAGCATGACCGCCACGACCACCACGACACGCGCCGCCACGCGCGGCACGGCGTCACGTCCGTCGCGCGCGGGCACGGGATTCCTCCGACACACGGCGGTGCTGACGCTCCGGCAGCTTCGCGCGGCGGTGCGGGTTCCGGCGTTCGTCGTCATGAACCTCGTGCAGCCGCTCATCTGGCTCCTGCTGTTCGGGCAGCTCTTCAAGTCGGTCGTCGAGATCCCGGGCTTCTCGGGCGGCGCCGACTACCTCGAGTTCCTCACGCCGGGCATCGTCGTGATGATGGCCCTCTTCGGCAGCGCGTGGGCCGGCACGTCGTTCATCGAGGACATGAACCGCGGCGTCATGGATCGCCTGCTCACCTCGCCGACGCATCGCGGCGCGCTCATGGTCGCCTCGCTCGTCTACCAGGCGGTGCTCACGTTCGTGCAGACGCTCATCGTGCTGGGCGTCGCATGGCTGCTCGGTGCGCGCTTCGACGGCGGACTCGCCGGCGTGCTCGTGCTGCTCGCGGCGGCGATGCTGCTCACCGCCGCGTTCTCGGCGCTCTCGAACGCGGCGGCGTTGCTCGCCCGCGACCAGAACATCCTGATCGGGCTCTCGCAGCTCATCACGATCCCGCTCATGTTCCTGAGCTCGGCGCTCATGGACACGTCGCTGTCGGCCGGCTGGGTCGCGGATGTCGCGCGCTTCAACCCGTTCGAATGGGCGGTCGTCGCCGGGCGCGAGGCGCTCCTCTCGGCCGATCCCGACTGGGCGAGCGTGTGGTCGTACCTCGGATACCTCGTGGCGTTCACGATGGTGCTCGCCTGGCTCGCGACCCGCGCCTTCCGGGTCTACCAGCGCAGCGCGTAGGGGCGAGGCGCGGACGGCACCGTCGGTTCGCGACGGTTGCAGAGGCCGCGGACGTCAACGTCCGTGGCCTCTCGGCGCTTCCGGTGCGAGCTCGATCGGGATCCCCCGGGTGTGCGAGGGCGTCGTCCGGGCGCCCCCGATCGTCGACCGGGGGCCGCGGCTCTCTCGAAATGTTTACGTTACCGTAGCAGAAATGTTTGCGTTGACATTTCGAGAACGGCGCCCCTAACCTGACGACGTCAGGAGCCTGAGGCGGCATCTCGGGCGCAACAGGACGCCACGCACGGCAGAACAGAGAGGTTCGCAGAATGCATCACCGTACCCTTCGGATCGCGGTCGGACTCGCGACCGCGGCGCTCGCGATATCGGTCGCAAGTCCTGCGAGCGCCGCACCACCAGAGGACCCGATCCCCGTGCTCACCGGACCGGAGCTCGCCGCATCGTGGACGGCGCCGCTCAGCACCGTCGGCCGCTACGTCGTCGACGCCGACGGTGACCGGTTCAAGCTGAAGTCCGCCAATTGGGACGGCGCGCAGGGCCACTGGAGCGGCAGCGGCGACAAGAACGATCCCGCCAACCACAACAGCGGCATCAGCTACGACATCCCGATGGGGCTGGACCGGGTGCCGATGGCCACCCTCATGAGCGACTTCCACGGCGTCGGCATCAACAGCATCCGCCTGTCGTTCTCGAACGAGATGCTCGGCATGACGGCGCCGGTTCCGGATGTCGCGGTCACGGCGAACCCGCAGCTGAAGGGCAAGACGCCGCTGCAGGTGTTCGACGCGGTCGTCGCTGCGCTCACCGCCGACGGATTCGCGGTGATCCTCAACGACCACACCACCACCTCGCACTGGTGCTGCGGCACCAACGACGGCAACGAGCGGTGGAACAGCAGCCAGACCACCGAGAAGTGGATCAGCGACTGGGTGATGCTCGCGACCCGCTACAAGGACAATGCTCGCGTGGTCGGCATGGACCTGCGCAACGAGGTGCGGCGCGACATCCTGAACGACGCGAACTGGGGCTGGGGCGACGACCACGACCTGTACCAGGCGTACCAGCGCGCCGGCGTCGCCATCCAGAAGGCGAACCCCGAGGTGCTCGTCGTCATGGAGGGCATCAACTGGCAGGGCATCCCGCTCGACGGCCTGTTCCACGACCGCCCGCACCTCAAGCCCGTCGCGAACCTCTCGAACGCCCTCCCGTATCCGGACAAGCTCGTCTACGCGGCGCACATCTACGCCTACACCGGGCCGAAGCACACGGGTGCCACCGGACTCGGCGAAACGCACGACTCCCGCTATCGCGACCTCACCGCGAGCGAGCTCGCGGCCGAGGTGAACCGGGCCGCGGCGTTCGTCACCACGGCGAATCAGCACTACACCGCCCCCGTGTGGTTCAGCGAGTTCGGCATCGGCCACGCGAGCGACACCGGCGCCCTCGACAAGGCCTGGTGGGCGAACTTCACCGACATCCTCATCGCCAACGACAGCGACTTCGCCGCGTGGCCGCTCGTGGCGCAGGCGAAGGCCGACGGCACGTTCGTCGACGGTTACGCCCTCCTCGCCTACAAGCCCGACGGCACGAAGCTGAGCATCGCCGACGACTGGCGCTTCCCGCAGTGGAAGAAGCTCGTCGACGCGACGGGCAAGACCGGCCAGGTCGCGCCCGTCGCCCGCTGGAACATGCTCGGCAGCGGAAGCCTCGTCGACAGCCAGTCGTCGCTGCGCATGCTGCAGGCGGGTGACTGGTCGCCTGGCCAGTGGAAGGGCACCTGCCCCGACAGCCAGCGCCTTCAGGGCATCGCGCGGAGCACCAACCGGGCGCTCTGCACGGATGTCGGCGGCATCGCCACCTCGAGCCCGCGCGTGCAGAGCGGGCAGGGGAATATCGCGAACGACTGGGCGTCGGGGTACGACAAGTTGCAGTGCAACCCCGGCGAGGTCGCCGTCGGCTACAGCCTGGGCACCGGCGGCGGCACCAAGGCGGCGATGTGGAACCTCGTCTGCGCGACGAGCACCACCGCGCTGCCCGCGAGCCAGGGACGCCTGATCTGGTTCGACCAGGGTGACAACCGCCCGGCCGGCGGCGGCTCGACCGCGAGCGACTGGGCCCCAGGCGACTACAAGGGCCAGTGCAGGGACACCGAGTACATCGCCGGCGTGGCGTTCACCTACCGCTGGAACCACGGCGGCGTGCCCGACGCGCTGCTCTGCAAGCCGCTGACCTGATCGGCGGATGACGAAGGGGCCGGGTCGCAGCAGCGACCCGGCCCCTTCGCGTTCGTCCGTCAGGCGAGCGGCGCGAGCCGCACCTCCTGCAGCACGCGACCGCCGAGGTCGCGCATCGTGAGCACGAGCGCGTCGGGGCTCGCCTCGCCGTCGACCCACGCGGCCGCCTCGTCGGAGGCGGTGTCGGCGTCGGGCCCGCCGCTGATGAGCTGCGCGTACGGGAACTCGGCCGTCGCCGGCATCCAGGTCTGGTGGTGCGTGTGCCCCGAGACGACGATCTGGGCGCCCCATTCGACGAGCGCGTCGTGCCAGGCATCGCGGCTCATGCGGCTGAACCAGTCGTACCCGTCGGCGTCGTAGTCGACGACGGTCTCGTCGATCCACCGCAGCGGGATGTGGCAGAACACCACGCGGTACGGGGCATCCGCGAACTCGGGTCGGGCCGTGATCTCGCGCAGCCACTCGGCCTGCTCGGCGCGCAGCGGCTCGAACGCGACGCGCCCCTCGAAGGTCGGGTGGGCGTCGGGCTTGTCCTCGCCGGTGTGGAGGACGATGCACGCGACCGGCCCGATGCGGAACGCGGTGAACGGCCGCCCCTCGGGCGTGGCGACGAAGTCCTCGAGCTGGTAGGCCCAGGTGCCGCGCACGTCGTGGTTGCCCACGACGATCGCGAGGGGGCGCCCGGCGCTCACGTCGAGGCCGGCGGGATTCAGCACCGTCGTGGTGAACCACGACGGGTCCTTCCAGTCGTTGCAGAGGTCGCCGTTCCAGACGAGCACGTCGACCTCGGGCGTGGCCTCGTGGAGGGCCCGCATGGTGTCGTCGCGCTGGTGGGTGTCGTTCCACACGGCGAAGCGTGCGGTGTCGGATGCCGCGTCCAGCGTGCGCACGGACTTCCAGTCGCTCTCGTGGCGTGCGCCCGAAGGGCCGACCGCCTCGGTGATCGCCCGGATGCGCACTGCGGTGCCCGCGGGCAGGCCCTCGGCCCGGACTCGCAGCACCCGGTCGCCCTGCGGCACCATGCCGAACGCGTCGCTCGTCACGGTGCCGCGTGCGCCGCCGGCCGATTCCCATTCGAGCCAGCCGCGGCTGAGCTGCGCAACGCCCCAGACGACCTCGAAGCCGTCGGCGCGCGGCGCCATCACGACCGGCGGGCTCGTCACGATCCCGGTCATCGCGTCGCTCCCAGGTCGATCACGAAGCGGAACCGGAGGTCATCGTCGAACCACATCGTGAAGTTCGTCCCCCAGACGTTGTTGTGCAGGTTCACATGGAGCCCGTCACCGGGATCGGGGATCGCGTTGTCGAAGCGGTAGAGCGCGCGGCGGCCCACGGCGACGAGTGCCGCGTCGACGGGGCGCAGCGAGAAGCCTTGCGCGGCCGTGTGGGTCACCTCGGTGACGGCGTGCAGGTTGCGGTTGCCGTTGCGAACGACGGACTGCGGGTCGACCGCCGTCCCGAGCTTCGCGAGTCGCCAGTCGCCGGGCTCGACCCGTGGGCGGAACCCGAGCCAGCTCGCCTCGGGGAGCCGGGAGGCGTCCTTGTCGCGGAGATCGAGCGTGACCTCGATCGGCCCGGGCTCGCCCGAGAACCGATAGGAGAGGCGGATGTCCCGTGCCCCGCCCCAGGCCTCGCACGCCGCCGCGGGCAGCGCGAGCCGCACGGTGAACACGGTGTCGGCGCCGTCGGCGATGCGTTCCGCGGAGATCGCGCGCGGCGCGAACGTCGTCGCGGGCAGGGTTCCGGCGATCGCGAGCCCCGGCTTCGCCTGGTCGGGCACGGCCCACATGGCGTTCTCGTCCAGGTCGCGGCAGTACTCCCGCAGCCAGCGGGCCTCGTCGCGCTCGTCGAACGTCTCGTACCGGTAGGCGGCGAGCGGGTGCTCCGGCCCGGCCCACTCCGTGCCGTCGGCGTCGACGAGGGAGACGAGCGAGCCGTCGTCGCCGAATCGAACCCGGTAGCCGCCCGCGCTGTGCTCGCCCCAGAGGTCGATCGCCTTGCGTGCGGCCGTCGACGGTGAGACGTCGCCGGTCGGAGCCGTCTCGGCGATCGCGGCATCCGCCTCGGCACGGCGTTCGGGGGAGAGCGCCGCGAGTGCGCGGTCGAGGTGGGCACGCTGCTCGGCCCACGAGCGCTCGAATGCCGAGAAACCGAGTCCCTGCGGGCTCGGGTGCTCCGAGTACGCCCAGGCGTACTCGTCGAACCCGGGCGGGTTCGCCGTCGGATCGACGACGTCGGCCGCGCGGGCCCGCTGGAAGTCGCCCTTCTCGTAGTTGACGTAGTCGGGCAGGTAGGTCTTCAGGTCCTGCCCCCAGGTGTGCTCGGCCGCGAGCAGCAGGCCGTCGCTGAACGCGTCGCATTCCTCGGTGCCGGGCACGAGCGCGCCGAAGAAGACCCATGCCGTTCGCAGGCGCAGCAGTGCGCGGAGCCGCGCCGTCTGCACGGGGTCGCTCGCGACGCCGTGGATCCAGGTGTCGCCGATCTCCTGCTCGAGCACCGGCAGGCTCGCGCGGGCGGCGACCGCCTCGCGGCTGAAGGCGTCGAGCGTCGAGGCGATCACCCTGGCGCCCGGGTGTGCGGCCTGGAGCGCGGCGAACAGCGCCTCGACCTCCTCGACGGGGGGCGGGCCGAAGTTGTCGCCGGTGTGCGCGAGGTGCAGTGCCTCCGTGCCGCCGGGTACCACGGCCACCCCGAGCTCGGTGGCCCCGTAACTCCGGGCGTAGTTGACGACGACCTCGCTGCCGTCGGGGGCGCGCCAGGCGAAGAACTCCGGCACGTCGGGCACCGCGGAGGCCCCGTTGACGCCGAGGTGCAGGAAGTCGAGGCCGCCCCGGGCGAGGAAGGGTACGAGGCCGATCGTGTGGCCCGGGACATCCGTCATCTTCGCTGCGCTCGTGGCGTGACCGAAGCGGGCGTCGAGCCTGCGGCCGATCGCGATGGCGTGCTCGACGAGCCCCGCGTCCATGAGCTCGGTGTGCGTCGTCATCGGCAGGCCGTGCCAGGTCACGTGACCGGCCCGGATCGCACGCTCGAGGGCGGTGCGCTCGCCGTCGTCGCCGAGCCGGAGCGCCTCGTGGATCAGCCAGGAGCCCGTGGTCCAGACGAACCGCGCGGGCCCGTCGCGGCGCTCGAGCTCCTCGGCGAGTGCGATCGCGCGGGGGAGGTACTCGTGCACGTACCGGTCGGTGACGTTCGCGGCGGTGTCGGTGAAGCCGAGGTCGAGGTGCGTCTTGAAGACGACGTGGACGGTGGTGATCATGCGTGCATCCAAACTGCGGTGTCGGGGATGGGTCTTCTCGGGTCGTGATGCCTTCGAGCGGCGGGTGCCGCTCGCGGTGAACCACGGGGCTCGGGGTCGGGAACCGGGGTGCGCCCCGGAATCATGCGGGTCTCGGTGAGCGTGACGTCATTGTGATCTTCGGGTTCCCGGCTTCTGTTTGCGTAAACATTATTGTCGCGTATACGGTGATGGCAACGCAAACATTCACGAAGGAGTGCGGACGCGAATGACGAACTCATCGCCCACCCGAGGTGCGGAAGCAGGCCGCGGATGACCGTGGCGCACGCGCATGCCCAGACCCCCGCCGGGGTCTCCACCGAGACGTACGCGACGGTCGCCGCGACCGGCGCAGCATCCGGGGGCACGACCGGCCGCACCGTCGGAACCCGCCGCAGGCGGGCTCGTCGCAACTGGGCGGGATGGTGGTTCGTCGGGCCATTCATGCTCATCTTCACGCTCGTGTTCATCGCGCCGCTGGTGTACGCGATCTACCTCTCGCTCTTCCGCGAGACGCTCATGGGCGGCAACTCGTTCGTCGGGCTCGAGAACTACGCCATCGCCCTGGTCGACCCGAAGTTCTGGGAGGCCATGCTCCGGGTCTCGTTGTTCCTGCTCGTGCAGGTGCCGATCATGCTCGGACTCGCGCTCTTCGCCGCACTCGCACTCGACAGTGCGCGGCTGCGCTGGGTGCCGTTCTACCGGCTCTCGATCTTCCTGCCCTACGCCGTTCCCGGTGTCGTCGCGGTGATGATCTGGGGCTACATGTACGGCTCGCAGTTCGGCCTCGTCGCCGACCTGAACCGGTTCTTCGGCATGCAGCTGCCCTCCCCGCTGGCCGAGAACCTGATCCTGACGTCGATCGGCAACATCGTCACGTGGGAGTTCGTGGGCTACAACATGCTCATCTTCTTCTCCGCGCTGAAGGCCGTGCCGCAGGAGCTCTACGAGGCGGCCGAGATCGACGGCGCCGGCACGTTCCGCACGATCTTCTCGATCAAGCTGCCCTCGATCCGCGGCGCGATCGTCATCGCGACGATCTTCTCCGTGATCGGCAGCTTCCAGCTCTTCAACGAGCCGTCGATCCTGCAGACGATCGCCCCGAACTCGATCACCACCTACTTCACGCCGAACCTCTACGCCTTCAACCTGTCGTTCGCCGGCTCGCAGTTCAACTACGCCGCCGCGATCGCGATCATCTCGGGAGTCATCACCATGATCGTCGCCTACCTCGTCCAACTCGGCGGCGACCGGAACGGGACGAAGGCATGAGCGCGGTCGAATCGGGCGTCGGGTCCAGGCCGGCGCCGAGCCGGCTCGCGAGCGGCAGGATCGCTCGCCGGCCGGGCAGGCGCGACCGGGCGACGCCGCGGCACAAGCGCGCCTCCATCACCCTCGGCATCCTGATGACGGTCATGCTGCTCTACTGCCTCGTACCGCTCTGGTGGCTCGTCGTGAGCTCGACCAAGACGATGGACTCGCTCTACGACTCCTTCGCGTTCTGGTTCAGCGGCGAGTTCGCCCTCTTCCAGAACATCGTCGACACGTTCACCTACCAGGACGGCATCTTCCTGCGCTGGCTCGGCAACACCCTGGCCTACGTCGTCGTGGGTGCCGGCGGTGCCACGTTGTTCGCGACGCTCGCCGGCTACGGCCTCGCGAAGTACGACTTCCCGGGCCGGCGCTGGGTGTTCGCGATCATCCTCGGCGCGATGGCCATTCCGGCCTCGGCGCTCGCGGTGCCCCAGTTCCTGCTCTTCAGCGGGCTCGGGCTGACGAACACGCCCTGGTCGGTGATCATCCCCTCGATGGTGAGCGCCTTCGGCCTCTACCTCGTCTGGGTGTACGCCCGTGAAGCGATCCCCGACGAGCTGCTCGAGGCCGCACGCCTCGACGGCGCGGGCGAGATCCGCATCTTCTTCGTGATCGCCCTGCGCCAGCTCGCACCGGCCCTCATCACGGTGCTGATGTTCACCGTCGTCGCGACCTGGAACAACTACTTCCTGCCCCTCATCATGCTGAGCGACGCGCAGTGGTACCCGCTGCCGGTCGGCCTCGCCCAGTGGTCGGCGCAGTCGAGCGCGATCGGCGGCCAGGCCATCCCGAACCTCGTCATCACGGGCTCGCTCCTCACCGTCATCCCGATCTCCGCGGCGTTCCTCTACCTGCAGCGCTACTGGCAGTCGGGACTGACCGCCGGGAGCGTCAAGTAGTCCGGCCCGCCCGGCGAAGCCGGTACGCCGGCACCCCAAACCCCAGAACACCAAGCGAAGGGAACCACAGCAATGGAACGAAACACCACCCGCCGATGGATGCGACTCGGAGCCGTCCTCGGCTCCGGTGCGCTGCTCGTCGGCGTGCTCTCGGGCTGCAGCGGCGCAGCACCGGGCGCCGACAGCGGCGAGACCGACACCGACGCCGCGCTGGCGCAGGACGTCACGCTCACCTGGTGGACGTGGAGCGACAACACCCAGGCGCAGGCCGACGCCATCTCCGAGGCGTACCCGAACGTCACGTTCGACGTCGTCAAGCTCGAGAACCCCGACGCCGTCGTCACGAAGCTCCAGAACGCCGTCAAGGCGGGCAAGGGCGCTCCCGACATCGTGCCGGTCGAGTACCAGACGGTGCCGCAGCTGACCCTCGGCGGCGCCCTCGCCGACCTGACGCCCTACGGCCTCGACAGCTACGAGAGCTCCTTCACCGCGTCGACGTGGAACTCCGTCAACGTCGAGGGCAAGCTCGTCGCGATGCCGTCGGACTCCGGCCCCATGGTCATGATCTACAACACGGGGCTCTACGAGAAGGCGGGCATCACCGAGGCCCCCACCACGTGGGACGAGTTCGCCACGGCCTCGGCGGCGATCCACGCTGCCGACCCCGAGGCGTACATCGCGAACAGCGGCGACGCCGGCTTCTTCACCAGCATGATCTGGGCGTCGGGCGGCCAGCCGTTCACGACCGACGGTGAGAACGTCACCATCGACCTGCAGGACGAGGGCACGAAGAAGTTCGCGGACTTCTGGGGCGAGCGCCTCGCAGCCGGCGAGCTCTCCGGCCTGTCCACCTGGTCGGACGAATGGACCAAGGCGCTCACCCAGGACAAGCTCGGCACCCTGCTCATGGGCTCCTGGATGATCAGCGGCATGGACGACTACGGCCCCGCCGGCCGGTTCGAGGTCGCTCCGATGCCGACGTGGGACGGCGAGCCGGCTTCGGCCGAGAACGGCGGCAGCGGCCTTGCCGTCACCGCGCAGAGTGCCAACAAGGCCGCCGCGGCCGGTGTCCTGAAGTACCTCGCGGAGGGCGAGGGGCGTGCGCTGTTGAACGAGAACGGCTTCCCGTCGACGATCGCCGACCTCGAGAACCCCGAGTGGCTCGACCACCCGTACGAATCGTACGGCGGCCAGCCGGCGAACCAGGTCGGCGCGGCCTCGGCCGAGTCGGTCCTGCCCGGGTGGCAGTACCTGCCGTACCAGGGCTATGCGAACAACGTCTTCTCCGACTCCGTCGGCAAGGCGCTCGGCTCGGGCGGCGACCTGAACGAGGCGCTCCTCGAGTGGCAGGACACCCTCGTCAAGTTCGGCGACGAGCAGGGCTTCACGGTCAACCAGTAGGACGCATCATCCCGCGGGGCAGTCGCCGTCACGGCGGCTGCCCCGCGGTCCATTTCTCGACACAGGACCAGCGCATGCCCAACTTCACCATCGGTGACACCGACTTCCTCCTCGACGGCTCGCCCCACCGCGTGCTCTCCGGCGCGCTGCACTACTTCCGCGTGCACCCCGACCAGTGGCGCGAGAGCATCCGCAAGGCGCGCCTCATGGGCCTCAACGCCATCGAGACGTACGTGCCGTGGAACGAGCACTCCCCGACCCGCGGCGAGTTCCGCACCGCCGGGCAGCTCGACCTGGCGCGATTCCTCGACCTGGTGCACGCCGAGGGCATGCACGCGATCGTGCGGCCCGGCCCCTACATCTGCGCCGAATGGCATGACGGCGGCCTTCCCTCGTGGCTCGTCGCCGACGAGGCGATCGTGCTGCGATCGCACGACGAGGCCTACCTCGCGGCCGTCGGGGAGTACCTCGACGAGGTCTACGCCATCGTGCGTCCCCGCCAGGTCCAGCTCGGCGGCCCCGTGATCCTCGTGCAGATCGAGAACGAGTACGGTGCCTACGGCGCCGACGAGGACTACCTCCGCCGGCTCACCGAGCTGAGCCGCGAGCACGGCATCGACGTGCCGCTGACCACCGTCGACCAGCCGTTCGACGAGATGCTCGAGAACGGAAGCCTCGACGGCCTGCACCGCACGGGGTCGTTCGGCTCGCGGGTGGGGGAGCGGCTGGCCACCCTGCGCCGCCACCAGCCGACCGGTCCGCTGATGTGCTCCGAATTCTGGTGCGGATGGTTCGACAGCTGGGGCGAGATCCACCACACGACCTCGGCGGAGGACGCCGCCCGCGAGCTCGACGAACTGCTCGCGGCCGGGGCATCCGTCAACGTGTACATGTTCCACGGCGGTACCAACTTCGCCTTCACGGGCGGCGCGAACGACAAGGGCACGTACCGCCCGATCGCGACCTCGTACGACTACGACGCCCCGCTCGCCGAGGACGGCACGCCGACCGAGAAGTTCTGGCGCTTCCGCGAGGTCATCTCGAAGTACGCCCCGGTGCCCGACGAGGTGCCGGCCGAGCGAGCGGATGCCCCCGAGCTCGACGTGCTCCTCGACCGCAGCGCCTCGCTGTGGTCGGTGCCGATCTTCGAGTCGCAGCCCTTCGACCGTCTCCCGGTCGCCGCGGAGTTCGGCTCGATCCGGGGATTCATGCGGTACTCGACGCAGATCGAGCACGGCGGGCTGCTCGCCTTCGGCGAGGTGCGCGACCGGGCCCAGGTGTTCGTCGACGGGGCGTTCGTCGGCACGCTCGACCGAGAGCTCCACGAGCGGGTGCTGCCGCTGCCGGAGGACGCGCGGGGCGAGCTCACCGTGCTCGTGGAGAACCTCGGCGGGGTGAACTACGGGCCCCGCCTCGGCGAGGCGAAGGGGCTCATCGCGCCCGCGACCCTCGACGGCGTGCCGCTCACCGAATGGTCGGCCGCCCCGATCCTCCTCGACGACCTCGCACCCGTGCGCACCGCGCTCGCGGCCGGGCTCGCGGCCGGGCCCGGCGCCGGCTCGCAGCGACGCGGCGCCCCGCTCTCGGGTCCGGTGTTCGCGAGCGGCACCTTCGAGGTGGCGTCGTCGGCCGACCTCCAGCTCGAGCTGACCGGCTGGACCAAGGGCGTCGTGTGGGTCAACGGCGTGAACCTCGGACGCTACTGGAGCCGCGGCCCGCAGCGCACGCTCTACGTTCCGGCGCCCGTCGTGCGGGCGGGCGAGAACGAGCTCCTGATCTTCGAGAGCCTCGGTGCGGTCTCGGCGAGCGCCCGCTTCGTCGCCCACCCCGAGCTCGGCCAGACCGAGGCATGAGCGTGCTCGGGCGATCGAACCGGGCCGCGCTCGTCGGGGCGACGTCAGTCGCGTCGCACGGGCCCGGTGCTGTCACGGACGACGAGTCGCGTCTCGACGAGGACCTTCTGCCGGGTGTCGGGCTCGCCGTCGATGAGCGAGAGCAGCAGGGAGGTGGCACTCTTGCCGACCTTGTCGAAGTTCTGGTGGATCGTGGTGAGCGAGGGCCAGTAGACCAGCGCCTCCTCGGAGTCGTCGAACCCGACCACGCTGATGTCCCGCGGCACGCTCCATCCGCGTTCCTTGATCGCATGCATGACGCCGAGGGCCATCTGGTCGTTGCCCGCGAAGACCGCGGTCGGCGGGGGGCCGCTCGCGAGGAGCTCGCGCCCCAGTGCGAGGCCGGACGCGGCACTCCAGTCGCCCACGAGCACGGGGCGTGCGGGGAGGTTCTCGTCGGCCATGGTCTGCACGTAGGTGACGGTGCGACGCCGCGACGAGAACGAGCTCTCGGGTCCGGAGACGTGCGCGATGTCGCGGTGGCCGAGGTCGAGCAGGTGCTGCATCGCGAGCTTCGCGCCCTGCTCCTGGTCGGTGTCGACGATCGTGTACGGCAGCTTGGCATCGGAGTCGACGATGACGAGCGGCAGCCCGGCCGTGAACTTCCGGTCGTCGAGTGGGCCGACCTCGGCGGACATCACGAGGATGATGCCGTCGACGGCCTGCTCCTCGAGTCGGCTGAACGCACCGGCGACGTCGAGCTGCGTCGGGTCGAAGACCGGCAGCAGGGTCGTCGTGTAGCCGGCGGCCTCGGATGCCTCGGCGACCGCGTTGAGCGTGCGCTCGTTGCCGAGCGTCGCGAGGTTGAAGGTGACGAAGCCGATGCTCCGGAACCGGCCGGACTTGAGGTTCCGCGCCGCGCTGTTCGGGCGGTAGCCGAGCGCCTGCATCGAGGCGAGCACCTTGTCGCGGGTCGTGGGGCGCACGTTGTTCTGGCCGTTCGCCACGCGCGAGACGGTCTGCGCGGAGACGCCGGCGTGCGCGGCGACGTCCATGATCGATGCACGCGCTCTGGAATGCGGCACCGGTCCAGACGGAGTGTTCGATTCGGGCGACATGGTGACGTAAACACTATCGCGAGGGTCCCTCGAGAGGAATTGACATGACACTGATCGAAGACTTCGGTCTGGTGATGCGCGCGGGCGGCGTCGCCCTCGTGCTCGACCTCGGCGAGAACGGGCTGCCCGCGGTCGTGCACTGGGGCGCCGACAGCGGTGCGCTCGACCCGTCGGCGTATCGAGCGCTGCTCGAGACCGGCGTGCTTCCGGTCGGCGCGAGCGAGGTCGACGTGCCCGTTCGGATCTCGATCCTCCCCGAGCACGCCCGCGGCTGGATGGGTCGCCCCGGCGTCAGCGGGTCGAGGGCCGGCGCCGCGTGGTCGCCGCTCTGGCGCGTGACCGGGGTGACGCTCGACGGTGTCCCGCTGGCCGGGGCATCCGCTCGAACCGTGGTGGACCACGGCTCTGGAACCCTCGTCGTGACCGCGGCCGACGCCGACGCCCGGCTGTCGCTCACCCTCACGGTGGAACTCAGCGAGGCCGGCATCGTGCGCACCCGCGCCGACCTGCAGAACCTCGGGGCGGAGGCCTACCAGCTCAACGACCTCATGCTCTGCCTGCCGACGCCGGCCATCGCGAGCGAGGTGCTCGACTTCGCCGGGCGCTGGGCGGGGGAGCGCGCGCCGCAACGTCGCACGCTGACGGTCGGCGCGCATCGGCGCGAGGGCCGCCGCGGCCGCACCGGGCTCGACGCGGCGACGATCCTCTCGGTGGGCACGCCGGGCTTCGGCTTCGCCCACGGCGAGGTCTGGGGCGTCCACACCGCGTGGTCGGGCAATCACGTGCACCAGGTCGAGCGGGTGCTGAGCGGCGAGCAACTGCTCGGCGGCGGCGAGCTCCTGCTGCCCGGCGAGGTGCGCCTCGCCCAGGGCGAGCACTACGAGAGCCCGTGGGTCTACGGCATCTACGGTGCCGGACTCGACGATGCGGCGAGACGCATGCATCGTCACCTCAGGGCACGCACGCAGCATCCGCGCTCACCGAGGCCGGTCACGCTCAACGTGTGGGAGGCGGTGTACTTCGACCACGACGAGGACACGCTCGTCGACCTCGCCGAGCGGGCGGCGGCGATCGGCATCGAACGCTTCGTGCTCGACGACGGATGGTTCGGCGCGCGTCGCAGCGATCGTGCGGGCCTCGGCGACTGGACCGTGTCGGCCGACGTCTGGCCGAACGGGCTGCATCCGCTCGTCGATCGCGTGCGCGACCTCGGCATGCGGTTCGGCCTCTGGTTCGAACCCGAGATGGTGAACCCGGACTCCGACCTCGCGCGGTCGCATCCCGAGTGGATCATGTCGACGGGCGGCAGGCTCCCGGTGGAGTCGCGCAACCAGCAGGTGCTGAACCTCGGCATCCCCGAGGCGTACGCCCACGTTCGCGACGCGATGTGCGCGATCCTCGCCGAGTACGACATCGCGTACATCAAGTGGGATCACAACCGCGACCTCGTGGATGCCGGCACGGCGCCGTTCGGCCGTGCCGGGGTCCACGAGCAGACGCTCGCGTTCTACCGACTCGTCGACGAGATCAAGTCCCGGTATCCCGGCCTCGAGATCGAGTCGTGCTCGTCGGGTGGCGGCCGGGTCGACCTCGGCGTCCTCGAGCGCACCGATCGCATCTGGGTCTCCGACAACAACGACCCCGTCGACCGCCAGCAGACCAATCGGTGGACGACGCAGCTGGTGCCGCCGGAGCTCATGGGGGCCCACATCGCGTCGGGCGCCTCGCACACGACGAACCGGCTTCACGCGCTCTCGTTCCGGGCCATCACCGCGCTGTTCGGCCACCTCGGCGTCGAATGGGACCTGCGTCAGGCGAGCGCGGCCGAACTCGCCGAGCTCGAGGCATGGATCCGGTTCCACAAGGAGCATCGCGAGCTGCTCCACAGCGGCGAGCTGGTGCGACTCGACCATCCCGACGCCTCGCTCGCGGTCAACGGCGTCGTCGCGGCCGACGGCTCGGCGGGCCTCTTCGCGTTCGTGTCGCTCGCGCGATCCTCGGTGGCGAGCCCCGGGCGCATCCGCCTGCCCGGACTCGACGCGGGCGAGCGCTACCGTGTCGAGCCCGTGCTCGTCGGCGGGGTGCCGCACGGGGCCGACCCCGCGCCGTGGTGGGAGGCCGGCCCACTCGAGTCGACCGGCGCGGCACTGGCCGCGATCGGCGTCGTGATGCCCGCGCTCCGGCCGGAGCAGGCGGTGCTGCTGCGCGCCGTGCGTGTCGACGGCGCCGTTGCCGACGCCGTCGCCGAGCCTGGAGGTGCCGCCGCGTGAGCGCAGGCGTCCTCCTCGCCGTGCTGGGCGCCGCGCTGCTGCACGGCACCTGGAACGCGATCGCGAAGGCGATCCCCGCGCGGCTCGTCTCGTCTGCGCTGATCGGAACGGTCTACCTCGTGGTGGGAGCGATCGGATGCCTCGTGCTCCCGTTCCCCCCGCGGGAGGTCTGGCCCTACCTGCTGGTCTCGGCCGCCGTGCAGACGCTGTACCTCGTGCTGCTGACGGCGGCGTACGCGAAGTCGGAGTTCGGCCGCACCTATCCGCTGACCCGGGGCATCGCGGTGCTCGGCATCACGCTGATCGCGACGGTGTTCCTCGGCGAGCGGATGACCCCGGCCCAGCTCGCCGGGGTCGCCGTCGTCGCGATCGCCCTGTTCGCGCTGTCGTGGTCGCCGAAGGGGCGCGGGGGCCCGGCCGGAACGCTGATGGCGGTCGCGGTCGGCGTCACGATCACCGCCTACTCGGTGCTCGACGGCATCGGCGTGCGGCTCTCGGGCGAGCCGTTCGGATACGCGTCGTGGCTGTTCCTCATGCAGGGCGTCACGATCCCGCTCGTCTGCCTCGTGCTCTCGCGCGACCGGGCCGAGCTGCTCCGCGGCATGCGGCGGCATGCGCCGATGGGCGTGCTCGGCGGCATCCTCTCGCTCGCCGCCTACACGATCGTCGTCTGGGCCCAGTCGCTGGCTCCGCTCGCGGTGGTCTCCGCCCTGCGCGAGACGGGGGTGCTCGCCGCCGGGCTGATCGGCTACTTCGTGTTCCGCGAGCCGTTCAGCCGGTGGCGGCTCACGGCCACCGTCTGCGCGGTCTCGGGCATCGTCGCCATCCGACTCGGCGGGTGACGCGGGCGATTCGTCCGCGGCATCCGCCCATTCCGGGGCTCCGGCTCGCTACGATCATCGTGAAGCCGGTCGTCGCCGTTCGGCCCGGCGGAGGGGGATCCACCATGGCACAAAACACCGCTCGCCCAGCGGGCGTCACCATCGTCGCGATCATCGCGTGGATCTCGGGTGCGATCGACATCGTCGTCGGCACGATCCAGTTCTTCCAGGCGAGCGCGATCGCGGTCGATCCGCAGTGGGGCGGCGCGGGGGCCGTCTACACGGCGGCGATCGTCTCGATCATCCTCGGCCTCATCACGGTCATCGTCGCGGGCGGCCTGCTCAGCGGCAACACGGCGGCGCGCCTCATCATCACGGTGGTCATGGTGTTCTCCCTCATCTCGTCGCTGTTCATCGCGGTCGCCAACCTCGGCAACCCGGTCGGCGAGTGGTTGAGCATCCTCGTCACGTTCATCGGGCTGATGCTGCTCTGGTCCAAGAAGGCGAGCGCGTTCTTCAACAGCTGAGCGCGATGCGCGGATGCCGCGTGGCGGCCGTCGTCGCATCAGCCACGGTGCGGCCCGTGCCGTGGTGACCAACGCCCATCGGCCCGCACGCTTGTGCGCATCGCATAGGCCCGCGGCATCCGTTTTGTAGCTTTGGCACAGGCTGCACCGAGCCGTCTCCGCGCGCCTTTGTCGGCCTCGTCTGCAGTGCTTTGGCGGTGCGCCGGCCGGTCATACCGTGGAATGAGCTGATCCCGCGCAGACGAAGGACGAACCGACGATGGTTGACACGGCATCCCGATCCACGAAGAACGACGCGAAGAACCGCGACGCGACGACCGACGCGACCGTTCCCGCCACGCCCGCACGTGAGGCGGCCGCGGCCCCGATCCCGGCGCCCCCCGCAGGCGCCCGGCCCGCCGGCCCCCGCATCGACGTCGCATCGCTCGGTCACCAGCTGCTCGGCTCGTGGCCCGAGATCCGCCTCGAGGCGCGCAAGCGCGTCGGTTCGCCAGAGCTGCAGCGCATCGAGGGGCAGTCGATGGACGAGCACCGCGAGCGCGTGCTCGGCCAGTTGAAGATCCTCGTCGACCAGGGCGCCGTGCACCGCGCGTTCCCGAAGTCGGTCGGCGGTCACGACGACCACGGCGGCAACATCGCCGCGTTCGAGGAGCTCGTGCTCGCCGATCCGAGCCTGCAGATCAAGTCGGGTGTGCAGTGGGGCCTCTTCGGTGCGGCCGTGCTGCACCTCGGCACCGAGTACCACCACGAGACCTTCCTGCCGGCGATCATGTCGCTCGAGGTGCCCGGCGCGTTCGCGATGACCGAGACGGGTCACGGGTCGGATGTCGCGTCCATCGGCACGACCGCCACCTACGACGAGGCGACGCAGGAGTTCGTCATCGACACCCCGTTCCGCGGCGCGTGGAAGGACTACCTCGGCAACGCCGCGGTGCACGGCACGGCCGCGGTCGTGTTCGCGCAGCTCGTGACGAAGGGCGTCAACCACGGCGTGCACGCGTTCTACGTGCCGCTCCGCGACGCCGACGGCGCGTTCCTCGAGGGCATCGGCGGCGAGGACGACGGCCTGAAGGGCGGCCTCAACGGCATCGACAACGGCCGCCTGCACTTCACCGGCGTGCGCGTTCCCCGCGTCAACCTGCTGAACCGCTACGGCTCGGTCGCCGAGGACGGCACCTACGCCAGCCCGATCTCGAGCCCGGGCCGCCGCTTCTTCACGATGCTCGGCACGCTCGTGCAGGGCCGCGTCTCGCTCGACGGCGCCGCGAACGCGGCATCGGCCGCGGCGCTCGCGATCGCCGTGACCTACGGCAACCAGCGTCGCCAGTTCAACGCCGCGAGCGAGACCGACGAAGAGGTGCTCCTCGACTACCAGCGCCACCAGCGCCGCCTGCTGCCGAAGCTCGCCACGACGTACGCGCAGATCTTCGCGCACGACGAGTTCCTCGTGAAGTTCGACGCCGTGTTCTCGGGCAAGGCCGACACCGACGGGGACCGCCAGGACCTCGAGACCATCGCCGCATCCCTCAAGCCGCTGTCGACCTGGCACGCGCTCGAGACGCTGCAAGAGGCTCGTGAGGCCTGCGGCGGGTCCGGCTTCCTCGCCGAGAACCGTCTCGTCGGGCTCCGCGCCGACCTCGACGTGTACGTCACGTTCGAGGGCGACAACAACGTGCTGCTCCAGCTCGTCGCGAAGCGCCTGCTCACCGACTACTCCAAGCAGTTCGCGAAGGCGGATGTCGGGGCCATGGCCCGCTACGTCGTCACCGAGACGGCGGAGCGCGCGTACCACGGCACTGGCCTGCGACGCCTCGGGCAGAACATCGCCGACCTCGGCTCGACCGCGCGCTCGGTCGCGGAGCTCCGCGACGCCGACACGCAGCGCTCGATGCTGACCGATCGCGTCGAGACGATGATCGCCGAGATCGCCGGCCGGCTGCGCGAGGCCCGCAAGCTGTCGAAGATCGAGGGCGCCGCACTGTTCAACCGCAACCAGAACGAGCTCATCGAGGCCGCCCGTGCCCACGCGGAGCTGCTGCAGTGGGAGGCGTTCACGCGCGGCCTCGCGAAGGTCACCGACCCGGGCACCAAGCAGGTGCTGACGTGGGTGCGCGACCTGTTCGGGCTGGGACTCATCGAGCAGCACGCCGCCTGGTACCTCATCAACGGCCGCCTCTCGCCGAAGCGCGCCCAGTCGGTGACCGCGTACCTCGACCGGCTCATCGAGCGGCTCCGCCCGCACGCGCAGGACCTCGTCGACGCGTTCGGCTACGGCCCCGAGCACCTGCGCGCGAAGATCGCCTCGGGCGCCGAGCAGGAGCGTCAAGACGAAGCGCGGGCCTACTACGCGGCCAAGCGCGCCGACGGCACGCTGCCGGTTCCGGAGAAGAGCAAGAAGTAGGAGCGTCACCCGCCGAGAAGGCCGGGCCCGATCGGGTCCGGCCTTCTCGCTGCCCGCAGACCTGCGGTGCGGCTATCGGCGCAGGTGGCGGTAGGCCGCGGCCGTCAGCGGCAGGAACACCAGGGTGATCACGAGCGGCCAGACGGATGCCGCGAGCACGGCGTTCTCGGCCATCCACCCGCTGGTGACGCCGGTCGGGTTGCCGAACAGCTCCCGGGCCGCCGTCGCCGTGGCCGACACCGGGTTCCACGTGGCGATGACCCCGAGCCATCCCGGCATCGTCTCGGCCGAGACGAACACGGTCGAGAGGAACCCGATCGGCCAGACGAGCACCTGCACCGCGGTCGTCGCGCCCGTGCCGCGAAAGCTCAGGCCGAGGAAGATGCCGAGCCAGAGCAGGGCGAACCGGAGCCAGAGCAGCAGCACGACGCCCAGCGCGATCTCGGCGGGCCCGGTGGTCGGACGCCAGCCGATGACGAGCCCGCCGACCATGAGCACGCCGAGGCTGAGCGCCGAATTCGCGAGGTCGGCGATGGCCCGCCCGAGTGCGACCGCGGCACTCGAGATGGGCAGCGAGCGGAACCGATCGGTGATGCCGCGTTTCGCGTCCTCGGCCATGGCGGTCATCGTGCTCTCGAGGCCGAACAGCATCGTGAGCGCGAACATGCCGGGGAGGAGGAACGCGATGTAGTCGCCGCCTCCCGGCACGTCGATGGCGCCGCCGAAGAGGAAGCCGAACAGCAGGATCAGCATGATGTTGAACGCGAGCCCGAAGACGAGTCCCCAGGGTTCGCGCACCCAGTGCAGCAGGTCGCGCCCGGCGATGAGCCAGCCCTCCCGGAGGGGGTTGGGGCGCCGGTCGCGCAGTCCTGCGGTCGCGGTGATGGTGGTCGTCATCGTGCCTCCTCGTCGGTCGGTTCGGGGGCGGTCGCGTCGCTCGCGGCCGCGTCGGCGGGCGCGGCGCCCGTCAGGTGCAGGAACACCTCGTCGAGGGTGGGTCGTCGAAGTGCCAGGTCGTCCACCGTGAGACCGTCCGCGTCGAGCGCCCGGACGATCGGGGCGAGTGCGGCCGATCCGTTCTCGACCTCGACCGTGACGGTCGACGAGTCGGGATCGACGGATGCCTCGGCGCCGACCGCGCTCGCGACGACGGCCGCCGCCCGGTCGAGGTCCGCGGCGGCGAACGCAGCCGTGATGCGGTCGCCGCCCAGCCGGCGCTTCAGCTCCGACGGCGTGCCCTCGGCGATGACGCGGCCGCGGTCCATCACGCTGACGCGGTCGGCGAGCTGGTCGGCCTCGTCGAGCAGCTGGGTGGTGAGGAGCACGGTCGTGCCCATCGACGCGACCTCCCGCACCGCCTGCCAGACCGTCGCGCGCCCGCGAGGATCGAGACCGGTGGTGGGTTCGTCGAGGAACAGGACGGCCGGCGTGAGCACGAGGCTCGAGGCGATGTCGAGCCGTCGCCGCATGCCGCCCGAGAAGCCGGACACGGGGCGGCTCGAGGCATCCGTCAATCCGAACGCCTCGAGGAGGTGATCGGCCCGTGACGTCGCGCGCGGCTTCGAGATCCCGCTGAGTCGCGCGAAGAGCACGAGGTTCTGGTGCGCGGTGAGGGCCTCGTCGACGGCGTGGAACTGCCCGACGAGCCCGATGCGCTCGCGCACTGCAGCCGGATCGCGGCGCACGTCGATGCCGTCGATCGCAGCCGAGCCCTCGTCGAGGTCGGTGAGCGTCGTGAGGCAGCGCACGGCGGTGGTCTTGCCTGCGCCGTTCGGGCCGAGGAGGCCGTGCACGGTGCCGGCGGCGACGTGCAGGTCGAAGCCGTCGAGTGCCGGGGTCTTCGCATAGTGCTTGCGGAGTCCGACGGCCTCGAGGGCGGGGCGGGGTGGAACCGGTCGGGGATGCATCGCTTCCTTTCAACGTACTGTGTACGGAGTTGCGGAGGAATTAACCGTACACCATACGGAGAATGTATGCTGGCCTGCATGCCGACCGAATCCACGGGGCGAGGAGAGCCCGACCGCACCCTCCGCCTGCTGTGGCGCGATCGGCTCGGTGATCCGGTCGGATCACGGGGCCCGAAGCAGCGCACGAGCGTCGACGCCGTCGTCGACGCCGCCATCGAGATCGCCGACGACGAGGGCGTCGAGGCGCTCTCGATGCGGCGCATCGCCGAACGCCTCGGCTTGAAGCCCATGTCGATCTACACCTACGTGCCGGGCAAGGCCGAGCTCATCGACCTCATGGTCGACCGGGTCGCGGGCGAGCAAGCGCTGCCCGAACTCGACGGCCCGTTGCGCGAGCGGCTCGCCCGCATCGCGCACCTCGCGTGGAACGAGTACCTGCGGCATCCGTGGCTGCTCTCGATCGACACGAGCCGCCCGCCGCTCGGGCCGAACGTCTCCGATCGCTGGGAATGGAGCCTGCGCGCCATCGACGGCCTCGGCCTCGACGACCTCGACATGGACCAGATCATCACGCTGATCACGGGGTACGTCAGCGGACCGGCACGGGCCCACCTCGACGCCGAGCGTCTGCACCGCGCCGTCGCCGAGACCGACGAGGAGTGGTGGGAGCGAAACGCGCCGATCCTCGAGGAGATCATGGACCCGGCCCGCTACCCGCTTTCTGGTCGGGTCGGCCTGGCGGCCGGGGAGGCGTACGGCTCGGCCTCGGACCCCCGACGCAGCTTCACGTTCGGCCTCGAACGGGTGATCGACGGCATCGAGGCGTACGTGCGGGGGCGCGCTACTCCGTCGGCGGCTTCATGATCGCGCCGGTCGCGAGGCCCATGACCACGCCGGCGGCGAGCCACAGCCAGAAGCCCGTGAAGAAGCTGATCACGACGCCGACGATGATGCCCATGACGAGTCCGACGATGAGCTGCTTGCGACGCGCGGGCGTGAGTCTGGCCATGGCGTCAAGCCTACGTCGAGCGGATGCCGCGCTCGTCCGCGCACCATGATGGCCGTGCCCGCCCCGCGCCGTTCGGCACCGGCTCAGATGAGTCCGAGCGCGCGCACCGCCTCGCGCTCCTCGACGAGTTCGGCGACGGATGCCGCGATGCGGTGTTCGGCGAAGGCGTCGACCTCGAGCCCCTGCACGATGCGCCACGCGCCGTCGACCGATTCGACCGGGAACGACGAGACGAGGCCTTCGGGCACGCCGTAGGAGCCGTCGGAGACGACGGCGGCACTCGTCCACCCGTTCTCGGTGCCGTGCACCCAGTCGCGCACGTGGTCGATCGCGGCGCTCGCCGCCGACGCGACCGACGAGGATCCGCGCACCTCGATGATCTCGGCTCCGCGCTTGGCCACGCGCGGGATGAACGTGTCGACGAGCCACTCCTTCGCGGTGTCGACACCGCCGAGTCGGGCGGCGAGCAGTGCGGGCACGGACTCGCCGTCGATCGTGGCGTGGGAGACGTCCGGGAACTGGGTGGCGGAGTGATTGCCCCAGATCGTGACGTCGCGGAGCGACCCGACCTGCGCGCCGAGCGTCGCGGCGAGCTGGCCGAGCGCACGGTTGTGGTCGAGTCGGGTCAGTGCCGTGAAGCGGTCGGCCGGGACATCCGGAGCATGCGAGGCCGCGATGAGCGCGTTCGTGTTGGCCGGGTTGCCGACCACGACCACGCGGATGCCGTCGGCGGCACCCGCGTTGATGGCCGCGCCCTGCGGCCCGAAGATGCCGCCGTTGGCCGCGAGCAGGTCGCCGCGCTCCATGCCCGCGGTGCGTGGACGTGCGCCGACGAGCATCGCGATCTCGGTGCCCTGGAACGCGGATGCCGGGTCGTCGAACACCTCGACGCCGTGCAGCAGCGGGAACGCGGCATCCTGAAGTTCGAGGGCGGCACCCTCGGCCGCCCGCACGCCCTGCGGAATCTCGAGGAGGTGCAATCGCACCGGCGTCTCGGCGCCGAGCATCGCGCCCGAGGCGATGCGGAAGAGCAGGGCGTAGCCGATCTGGCCGCCCGCCCCCGTGATGGTGATGGTGACCGGTTTCACGCTCATGAGCCGAGCCTACGCCGCGCACGGGGGGCGGATCGCTACCGTGTGGTCATGAGAGACCTGTATCCGGAGATCGAGCCGCTCGAAACGGGCATGCTCGACGTGGGGGACGGACAGCACATCTATTGGGAGATCTCGGGCAACCGGGAGGGCAAGCCGGTGGTGTTCCTGCACGGCGGCCCGGGGGGCGGCACGAGCCCGGCGCATCGGCGCCTGTTCGACCCGGAGAAGTACCGGATCGTGCTCTTCGACCAGCGCGGCTGCGGCCTGTCGATCCCGCATGCCAGCGAGCCCGACGCCGACCTCTCGGCGAACACGACCTGGCACCTCGTCGCCGACATCGAGCGGCTGCGCGTGCACCTCGGCGTCGACCGGTGGCAGGTGTTCGGCGGCTCGTGGGGCAGTGCCCTCGCCCTCGCCTATGCCGAGACGCACCCCGAGCGCGTCACCGAACTCGTGCTGCGCGGCATCTTCACACTCCGCCGCCAGGAGCTCGACTGGTTCTACGAGGGCGGCGCCTCGGCGATCTTCCCCGACCTGTGGGAGGACTTCCTCGCGCCGGTCCCCTCGATCGAGCGCACGCACCTGATCGAGGCGTACGGGCGGCTGCTCGCCGACCCCGACCCCGGGGTGCACCAACCGGCCGCGATCGCCTGGTCGCGGTGGGAGGGCACGACGATCACGCTCCTGCCCCAGATCGAGACCATCTCGAAGTTCGTCTCGCCCGAGTACGCGACCGCGTTCGCGCGCATCGAGAACCACTACTTCCGACACGGCGGATGGTGGGACGAGGGGCAGCTCATCCGCGACGCGCACCGGCTCGCCGACATCCCGACGGTCATCGTGCAGGGCCGGTACGACATGTGCACGCCGGTGATGACCGCGTGGGACCTCGCCAGGGCGCTGCCCGGCGCGGAGCTCCGCATCATCGGCGACGCCGGGCACGCGTTCGACGAACCCGGCATCCTCGATGCGCTGATCGAGGCCACCGACCGCTTCGCCGAGCGCGCGCACGGGGGCGGCGGTGCGTCGGCGCGCACCTTCGAGGGCGGTGCGGAGGTCGCGGCGGAGGCGGATGTCGCGACGGAGGCGGAGGTCGCGGGGGAGGCGGATGCCGCGGGCTCGACTGCCGCCGCCGGCGACCAGGTCGACGACGACCCGATCGAGGACGTCGACCTCATCGACGACGTCGACGAAGACGTCTTCGGCGATGCGAGCGGTGACGCGAGCGACGGGGAGGGCGAGGGGGACTCGGCCGAGGGGGACGAAGCCGGCGGGGACTCGGGCGAGGGCGACGAAGCCGGCGCGGACGCGGGCGCGGCAGACGCATACGCCAACGCTGACGCCGATGTCAAGGCCGACCCCGACGGAGCGGACGAATCTCCTAAGGGTCGACGCGTGGAGTAGCGTCGGCGCATGACCTTCAACCCCAACGCCGACATCAGCGGCGGGAAGGCCTCCAAGCGAGGACGCAACACCGGCATCGCCGTCGGCGGCGGCCTGGGTGTGATCGCGCTCGTCATCGTGTCGCAGTTGCTCGGCGTCGACCTGACCGGGCTGCTCGGCGGCGGCGGCGGCCAGGAGGCCGCTCCCGACTCGAGCATCGAGGAGTGCCTGACCGGGCAGGACGCGAACCAGCGGGTCGACTGCCGCATGCGGGGCGCCTCGGCGTCGCTCGAGGCGTACTGGGAGCAGGCCGCGCCGCAGGAGCTCGGGGTCGCGTACACGGCCCCGCAGGACTTCGTGCTCTTCGACCAGTCGGTGAATACCGGGTGCGGTGCCGCCACGAGCGCGACGGGCCCGTTCTACTGCCCGCCCGACCAGGTCGTCTACGTCGACGTGACGTTCTTCGACGAGCTCGAGACCCGGTTCGGTTCGAGCGGCGGGCCGCTCGCGCAGATGTACGTCGTCGCGCACGAGTGGGGCCACCACGTGCAGAACCTCGCGGGCACGCTCAGTGCCGCACAGGACGGGCAGACGGGCCCCGACTCGAACAGCGTGCGCACCGAGCTGCAGGCCGACTGCTTCGCCGGCGCCTGGGTCGCGAACGCCGCGAACACGACCGACCCCAAGGGCGTGTCGTTCCTGGTGCCGCCGACCTCGGCCGAGGTCGCGGACGCGCTGAGCGCGGCCGCAGCGGTGGGCGACGACCGCATCCAGGAGGCCGCTCAGGGGCAGGTGACCCCGCACACCTTCACGCACGGCACGAGCGAGCAGCGCCAGGCCTGGTTCACGACCGGGTACGAGCAGGGCGCGGCCGCCTGCGACACGTTCGGCATCGACGGCTCGCAGCTCTGATCGGGATTCGGCTCGGCCATGCCGGCTGGGCGCGGCGCGCTTAGAACGGCCCAGTGGAATTCGTCGCGGCCTCCGCGTCATGATCGTGCCCGATCCGCGTCTCTCACATGAAGGCACGCAGCCCGCGTGCCGTGAGCGACGGGAGCATCCCATGCGCCGCAAGAGCACCCCTACCGTGCCGCACCGTGAACTCTTCAAGGCCGCCGGACTTCAGGAGACCGTCGAGCTCGCCTGTACCTGCGGGCGCGGGGCCGACCATTGGTACTCGCGGCCGGGCGGCCCCATCGACCAGTCGCAGCCGGGGCAGGCGGTCGCCGACCAGGTGACGACCCGGCCGTCGGGGACCGGGCCGTCGGAGACCCGTCCGACGCAGACCCGCCTGACGCAGATCCGCCCGACGCAGACCCGAAGTGTCAGCGGATCGCCGAGGCGATCGCCTGCCCCAGCTGCACTGGCTTCGTGAACTGAGGCCAGTGCCCCGTCGGCAGGTCGACGTAGTCGACCTGCCGCACTTGGGCGAGCTCGCGCGTGAAGGGCGCATCGGCCGCCAGGTACTCCTGCAGCACTGCGCTCGGGAACTCGCACGCGATCACGGTGATGGGCACGTCGTAGCGGCGCTCGTCGTGCAGCACGATCGGGTCGGTCGCGACGGCAGCGGGCTGCGGCACCGCCCGGGCACGGAACGCCGTGCGCAGCCCGTCGTCGAGGTCGACGAGATCGGCATCGTCGAACTCGTCCCACATGGGCAGCGGGATCTCGCCGTCGACCACGGCCAGCCCGTCGTTGATCGCCTGGCCGTCGGCGAGCGGGCCGGAATCGACGTAGACGATGCGCGCGATGCGGTCGGGGCGCCGGTCGGCCACGCCATGCGCGATGGCACCGCCGCCGGAGTGGCCCACGAGCACCACTGGCTCGTCGAACCCGTCGACGAGGCGCACGACGGCGTCGATGTGCTCGCGCAGGCCGATGCGCGAGCGGTCGGCGTCGACGGAGTCGAGCCCGGGCAGGGTCACGGGGTGGGTTCGGTGCCCCTGCTCCTCGAGGAGGGGGACGACGTCGTTCCACGAAGCGGCATCGAGCCAGAAGCCGGGGATGAGGATGAGGTCCATGTCTTCGAACGTACGTTCGACCTCCGACATCCGCCCGAGGCGAGCACCACGATGCCCGCGCCGAGGGTCGCGAGGCCGAGCACCGACCCCGTGGCGAGGGTCTCGCCGAGCACGAGCACGCCCAGCGCGCTCGCGGTGATCGGCTCGGCGAGCGTGAGCGTCGAGACGACGGCGGGCGAGAGTCCGGCGAGCCCCGCGCCGAAGAGCGTGTAGGCGAGCGTGGTCGCGACGAGGCCGAGCCACAGGGCCATCGCGAGTCCGGCGCCCGTGGTCAGCCACTCGGCATCCGTCATCAGCAGGATCGGCAGGCTCGCCACCGCCGCGGTGCCGAACAGCGCACCCATGCTCCCGGTCGGCGACCAGCCCCGGTCGAGCAGGTGCTTCGCGGCGAGCGTGTAGACCGCGTAGGAGGCGCCGGCGGCGACCGAGGCGGCGATGCCGAGCGGGTTCGACGAGGCTTGCGAGGGGTCGGATGCCACCGCGAGCACGGCGACTCCGGCGGTCGCGATCGCGGTCGCGACGAGCCAGCGGCGGCCCGGGAAGCGTCGGCGGAGCGCCCAGTCGAGCGCGCCCGTGATGACCGGTGCCGAACCGAGGGCGACGACCGTGCCCACCGCGACGCCGTTCGAGGCCGTGCCCGCGAAGAACGCCGGCTGGTAGGCGAGCACGCCCGCAGCGCCGATCGCGACGACGAGCACGGTGCCGAGCGGATGCCGCGGGCGGGCGCCCGGCGTCGGCGCACCCGTCGCACCGGGCCCCGTGGCGACAGCGTTCGCTGCTGCCCCCGCCCCCGCCGCCGCACTGCGTCGACGCCACGTCATGACGCCGGCTACGAGCGCCAGCGCACCGCCGCCGATGAGGATGCGCGCGGCACCGATCGAGAACGGGTCCGCATCGGGCCCGAGCGCCTGGGCGGCGCCCGTGGTGCCGAAGCACACGGACGCGAGCAGCACGGCCACGACGAAACGCATGACGGCGATTGTTCCACAATTTCGACCGCGCGTCACGGGTCGTCACCGCGTGCGCGAGCGGTAGGGCCCACGCACACGGCCAACCCATCCGGGCCACGCGCTCGGATCACGCGCGCGGGCGCGGCAGGCTCGGGCTCCCCGGGCCGGTAGGCTCGCATCCTGTCGCCAGCGAAGCCGCATGGCGGATGCGCGTCCCCCAGCGCCCCGCCGACCCGACGCGGCCCGTTCAGCTGCGACATCCGTCGACCCAACGGAGGACCCCGTGCGTGCCGTGCTCTTCAGCGAATTCGGCGAGCGACCCGAGCTCGCCGACGTGCCCGAACCCGAGTGCCCGCCGCGCGGCGCGGTGATCAGGGTGCGGGCGACCGGCGTCTGCCGCAGCGACTGGCACGGCTGGATGGGCCACGACGACACGATCACCCTGCCGCACGTGCCCGGCCACGAATTCGCCGGCGAGATCGCCGAGCTCGGCTCCGAGATCTCGGCCGACTCCGGCTGGGCCGTCGGCGACCGCGTCACGGCACCGTTCATCTGCGCGTGCGGACGCTGCCCCGAGTGCCTCGACGGCAACGAGCAGGTCTGCGACGCGCAGTCCCAGCCAGGGTTCACCCGGTGGGGCTCGTTCGCCGAGTACGTCGCGATCGACGAGGCCGAGCTGAACCTCATCCGCCTGCCCGAGGTGATCGGCTTCGTCGAGGCCGCCTCGCTCGGCTGCCGGTTCGCAACCGCCTATCGCGCCATCATCTCGCGCAGCCGCCTCGCCCCCGGCGAGCAGATCGCGGTGCACGGATGCGGCGGGGTCGGCCTCTCGGCCATCATGATCGCCGTCGCGGCGGGCGTCAGGGTCTACGGCGTCGACGTGTCGGACGCCGCACTCGACGCCGCCGAGAAGCTCGGCGCCGTGCCGGTGCGCGGCGGCGACGGTGCCGCAGAGCGCATCCTCGAGGCATCCGGAGGCGGAGTCGACGTCTCGGTCGACGCGTTCGGCAGCAGCGAGACCGCGTTCGCTTCGGTGCAGAGCCTGAAGAAGCGCGGGCGGCACGTGCAGATCGGCCTCATGGTCGGCACCAGCGCGCTCGCCGCGATGCCCATGGACG
Organism: Agromyces aureus; assembly: GCF_001660485.1. Lineage (GTDB taxonomy): Bacteria > Actinomycetota > Actinomycetes > Actinomycetales > Microbacteriaceae > Agromyces > Agromyces aureus. The sequence continues at coordinate 3,564,011 of NZ_CP013979.1, read as the reverse complement.
CGGTCATCGCGGGCGAGCTCGAGATCCTCGGCAGCCACGGCATGGCCGCACACGAGTACCCGTCGATGCTCGACGCCGTCGCGTCGGAGTACTTCCGTCCGATCGAGCTCGTCGGGCGCCGCATCAGCCTCGACGAGGTGCCCGACGCGCTCGCGGCGATGGGCACGGCCGGGGCGACGGGCTCGGGCATGACGGTCGTCGAAGTCTAGCCCGGCACCCTGGTCCGGGCCAGAATGGGCGCATGGAACCCATCGCGGCGCTCGAGGAGATCGCCTTCCTGCTCGAGCGCGACCGGGCATCGGCGTTCAAGTCGAAGGCGTTCCGCAAGGCGGCCGGGATCATCGGCGAGTTCGACGCCGACGACCTCGCCGAGCGCGTGCGCGACGGGCGCTTGAAGCGCACGCCGGGCATCGGCGACACCACGTTCGCGGTCATCGCCGAGGCCGTGGGCGGCGAGGTGCCCGCCTATCTCGTGGCGCTCCGCGAGAAGAGCGGGCCGGCGGCCGGTGCATCCCCGACCGGCTTGCGGGCGAAGCTCCGCGGCGATCTGCACAGTCACACCGACTGGTCCGACGGCACGACCCCGATCTCGACGATGGCCCGCGCGGCCCAACTCGTCGGACTGGAGTACCTGGTGGTCAGCGACCACTCGCCGAACCTCACCATCGCGAACGGCCTCAGCGTCGAGCGCCTGCTCGACCAGCTCGACGTGCTCGAGCGCCTGAACCGCGACGAGCGCGCGGGCGGCGGCATCCGCCTGCTCTCGGGCATCGAGGTCGACATCCTGCTCGACGGTTCGCTCGACCAGTCGCCCGAGATGCTGGAGCGGCTCGACGTGGTCGTCGCGAGCATCCACTCCAAGCTCCGCACCGAGTCGAAGGAGCTGTCCGAGCGGATGCTGCGCGCGGTGCGCAACCCGCGCACGAACGTGCTCGGGCACTGCACCGGCCGCCTCGTCGAGGGTTCGCGTGGCACGCGCCCGCAGTCGACGTTCGACGCGAAGGCCGTGTTCGACGCGTGCGCCGAGCACGACGTCGCCGTCGAGATCAACTCGCGCCCCGAACGCCAGGACCCGCCCGACGACCTCATCCAGCTCGCACTCGAGGCCGGATGCCGCTTCTCGATCGACAGCGACGCGCACGCGCCCGGCCACTTCGCGTTCCTCGAACTCGGAGCTGCGCGGGCCGAGGCGAACGGCGTGCCCCCCGAGCGCATCGTGAACACCTGGCCCGCCGAGCAGCTGCTCGACTGGGCCGCGGCGCGCTGACGTGCGCGCCTCGATCGGTCAGATGGTCGCGCGCGCCCGCGTCGACCCGGCGACCTCGCGCATCGGCGCCGGGACCGGAATCCGGAGTGCCGGAGCGGCAACGCCGTCGGCCGGCTCGGGCAGCAGCGAGAGCCCGGCGTTCGACGACGCGGCCTCGGCGAGCCGATGGAGCCAGGCGCGATTGAGGGTCGGCACGCGCCCGCCGGAGTAGACGAACTCGAGCGCGATCGTGGGGCCGAACCACACCGTGGACTCGCGCCCGGAGAGCTGCCACGTGAACGCGAAGAACTCCTTGCGGCGGAGCTTGTCGATGATCACGACCTGCAGGTGCGCGAGCACGCGGTCGTCGATGGGGATGCTGCCGTTGCCGTTGTACACGAGCGTGCCCACAGTGGGCCTCCGGGGGATCAGGGTGATCCACGACGACGGGCGACGTCGGGATCGGGAGGGCCGCGGGCTCTCGCCCTGTTCGCGGGCCCCACCCCCGGGCACGTTCGCAGGCCCGGCCCGCCTGTGCATCATACGCGTAACCGGTATCGCAGGTTGTGCGTTCTGTCAGGCGGGCCGCGGAGCCCTCGAACAGGTCGACCGTCGGTGCGCGGGCTCAGCCGTCGACGAACGCCAGCAGCGCCGCGTTGACCTCGTCGGCGTGCGTCCAGAGCAGCCCGTGGGGTGCGCCCTCGATCTCGACGACCGTGGCATCCGGCAGCCGCTTGGCGAACTCGCGCGCCGTCGCGTCGATCGGCAGGATCCGGTCGGCCGTGCCGTGCAGGATCAGCGCGGGCACGTCGATCTTCTCGACGTCACCGCGGAAGTCGGTGAGCCACGTGTCGACGCACGCCGACGCGGCGTACCAGGAGGCTCCGGCGGCGACCTGCCAGCTGCCGCGCACCGCGTCCTCGGAGATGCGGGTGCCGAGGTTCTCGTCGAGGTTGTAGAAGTTCTCGAAGAAGCCCGTGAACCAGGCGAACCGGTCGCCGGTCGCGGCGGCCTTCAGGTCGTCGAAGTCGGGCGCCGCGCCGGCGGGGTTGTCGGAGGTCTGCCGCAGGTACGGTTCGAGGCTGCCGAGGAACGCCGCCCTCGCGACGCGCCCGCTGCCGTAGGTGCCGAGGTAGCGGCCGACCTCGCCCGTGCCCATCGAGAAGCCGACGAGCGTGACCTCCTGCAGGTCGAGCGTCTCGAGCAGCGTGTTCAGGTCGCCCGCGAAGGTGTCGTAGTCGTACCCGGTCGTCGGCTTGCTCGAGGCCCCGAACCCGCGGCGGTCGTACGTGATGACGCGGTGCCCGGCGTCGAGCAGCGCCCGCGCCTGCTTCTCCCACGACGCGCCGTCGAGCGGGTATCCGTGAATGAGCACGACCGGTGAACCGGCCCCGTGGTCTTCGTAGTACAGCTCGATCGGAGCGGAATTCTCGGTTCCGACGGTCACATACGGCATGAGGTCCCCTGATTCTCGTGACGGATGTCGCGGCCCTCGTCCGGCGGCGACAGGCGACAGTCCACCATCGGGCCGAGCACAGCACAAGGGCTTGCGATCGAGGGGCGGATGCCGCGGCATCCGCTCGACGCACGAAACCCGCGCCGCGCCTCAGCCCATCACTCTCCGGGGTGCCCGTGCCCGAACAGCGGACGCTCGGGCGGCTTGCGCCCGGTCTCCTGCTCCCACGCCTCGAGCTGCTGGGTGAGCGCCTTGGCGAGCTCGAACACCTGCTCGGGTGGGATCCGGATGCGGCTGACGACCTGCCCGGGCACGGCGACCGCGCGCGACCCGTCGGCATCCTCCACCGTCGACGGCGGCTGCGTGAGCGCGACGTAGTCGATCACGAACACGTTCGGCGTGTGCCAGACGCGCGCGAAGTCGGCGAACACGCCCTGTGCGCGGTCGGCCGGCAGGTCGATCTGGAATCGACGCGGAAGATGGTCGTCGCTCACGGTGCTCCCTCGCTCGCGGCTCCCGGTGAAGGATGCCGCATCTCGCCGATGGCCGATCGCCGCCGGTCCTTCCGAAGCTACACGCGCGCCGCCGACGGCTCGCGGGCGTTCGCCCCCAGCGCACGTGCACGGATCCGACGCGCACAGCTAAGGTCGAAACGAGGCGGCAACGGCGCGGCCGTGCAGTTCGAGAACACAGATGAGGGGTCGGAGACATGGGCGAAGCCGTGGCGAAGTCGGGATGGAAGCGGTTCTGGGATCGTGGCGGCTGGTGGAAGGCACTGCTCTTCGTCGCCGTCTACTACGGCGTCTACCTCGCGCTCGGCAACCTCATCGTCGCGCCGCTGCTCGGCGGATCCTTCGGCGAAGAGGGCAGCGCCCAGTACATCCTGCTCACGACCGCGCTGCCGATCGTCCTCGCGTGCATCGTGCTCGTGGTCTTCGCGATCTCGATCGGATGGCTGAAGGAGCTCTTCGGCCGCCAGCCGATCCGCGGATCGTGGTGGATGTGGATCCCCGTCGCCGTGGTCGTGGTGTTCAACGTCATCCACCTGTTCACGATCGACTACGAGAAGGCGGGCGCCGATGTCGTCGGGTCGTGGCTGCTCGCCGGGCTCTTCATCGGTTTCGCCGAAGAGACGGTGACCCGCGGGTTCGTCGTGAACCTCATGCGCCGGGCCGGGCACCGAGAGATCCTCGTCGCGCTGGCGTCGGCCGGCCTCTTCGCCGCGATGCACCTCGGCAACGTCTTCACGTCGACGCAGGGTCTGACCGCCACCCTCTTCCAGGTCGTCTACACGTTCTTCTTCGGCATCTGCATGTACCTGGCGCTGCGCGTCACCGGCAACCTGATCTGGCCGATCCTGCTGCACGCCTCGACCGACCCGACGATCTTCCTCTCGACCGAGTACTCGACCGGTGGGCCGCTCGCCGCGTTCGGCGGGCTCGGCAACTTCGCCGTGATCTTCACGGGGCTCGTGCTGCTCTTCTTCATCCGCGGCCGGGTCGCCAAGGACGCCTACGGCCTGCCCGAAGGCATGTTCGCCGCGGCCGACATCCCCGCGAGCACCGAGAGGTGACCCGTTCAGTCCGTCGGCTCCGACGGTGAGTCGGTGAGCCACGGCGAATACGTCGGATCCGCGACGTCGCCGGGTTCGCAACCCGAGCCGCCGGTCACGATGCTCGCGTCCTCGGTCGTCGTGAAGACGATGCTCGACCGGCGTGCGTTCTCGGCGGCGACCTCGAATCCGAAGGCGCCGGCCTCGCCGGTGCGCAGGATCTCGTAGCCGTTCGCCTTCCAGAGGTCGGCGACTCGGGCGGCGGCGTCGGCGTCGTCGGTACCCGGCCCGGTGCGGTGCAGCTCGAACTGGACCCCGTCGACGCCCTCGCGCGTGGTGCAGCTCAGCGGCACGACCTGATCCTCGTTCGTCCAGTCGCCGTCGATGAGGTCCTGGGTCTCGTCGAAGAGCGCCGAGAGCTCATCGCGTGCGGTCTGCGGGTCCGTCGTCGATCCTTCTCCTGCCGTGCAGCCGCAGAGCGCGACGACGAGCATCGTCGCAGCCGTGGCGCACCCGGCCCTGGCGAGCCGGGAGTTCCGCGGATGAGTTGGTCGGGTCATAGAACGGGCCGTTCGTTCGGGGCGGACGTCGGTGCGCCGGGAGCGATGACGAGTCGGCTGCGTCTCGGATGCGACGCGCGAGCTGTTCGAGCATCGCGCGGTCGAGTTCGAGGTCGGGCATCGATCCATTCCGGGTGGGTCGGAGACAGCGGTGGCCGTCCGATGATCCTAACGATCTTCGAGTGCACGTCGGAGGTTTCGGACGCGGCGGCGTTCGCCATCCAACGAGCATCGGGGCGTGCAGCGGGCCCGTGCGATCCCGCGTCGCGTGGACCGCTACGGTGCGGGCGCCTCGACCGGATCCGTGGCGGCGAGCGCGCGGATCAACGACTGGGCGTCGTACGGCCCGGTGTGCCGGCGCCCGTTGATGAAGAGCGTCGGCACCGAGCTGATCCCCATGGCCTCGGCGTCGAGCATGTCGTCGCGCACGCGGCCCGTGACCTTCGACGAGGTGAGGTCGCGCTCGAACTTCTCGACGTCGAGTCCGAGCTCGCCGGCCAGCCGGATGATGTCCGTGGGTCGCTGGTTGTCCTGGTCGGCGAAGAGTCCCCGCTCGAACTCGAAGAACTTGCCCTGCAGCGAGGCCGCCTCGGCCGCCTCGGCACCCGCCAGGGCGTTGGGGTGCACCTGCTCGAGCGGAGCATGCCGCCACACGTACCGGAGTCGGTCGCCGAGCTCCTCCTTGACCTCCTGGATCGATCCCGACGCCTTGAGGCAGAACGGGCACTGGAAGTCGCCGTACTCGACGATCGTGTACGGCGCGTCGGCCGAACCGAAGACGTGGTCGCGCGCGGGGTCGATGGGGCGGGCGAGCGTCTGACCGCTGTCCTCGTCGGGCCGCGAGGCATCCGAGATCCTGAAGATGACGGTCGCCAGCACGAAGGCGATGACGGATGCCGCGAGCACGCCGACCCTGGCCTCGTTCTGCGCGGCCTCGTCGGTTATCGCGAGGTCGACGATGAAGAGCGAGATCGTGAAGCCGATGCCGCAGAGCGCAGCACCGCCGAGGATGCGATCGAGCGTGAGCCCCGGGCCGAACTCGCCGAGCTTGAACACTCGGAGGAGCGCCGTCGACCCGAACACGCCGATGAGCTTGCCGAGCACGAGGCCGACGACGATGCCCCACGTGATCGAGGAGCCGAGGGCGTCGGTCAGGATCTCGGGGGAGAGCTGCACGCCCGCGTTGGCGAGCGCGAAGAGGGGCAGGATCACGTACGCGACGTACGGCGCATACGCGGACTGGAGGCGTTCGTTGATCGAGATCGACTCGCGCAGGCTGTTCGCGGCGGCCCGCGCGTACTCGGTGTTCGGCGACTGCCGGAAGGTACGCGCCAGGTCGAGCGCGTGCTCGACGTCGCGGCGGTTCGGGCGGTACACGGGTACGAGCAGGGCGATCGCGACGCCGGCGAGGGTCGGGTGCACGCCCGATGCGAGGAACGACATCCACACGATGATCGACAGCGTCGCGTAGACGGGACCGCGGCCGCCGCGCAGGTATCTGGTGAAGTACACGCCCGCGAGGCCGAGTGCCGCGATGATGAGCGGCATCGGGTTGAAGTCCGCGGTGTAGACGAGGGCGATGATGCTGAGGGCGCCGATGTCGTCGACGACCGCGAGCGCGAGCAGGAAGACGCGGAGGCGGCCGGGCACACGCGGCCCGATCAGCGCGAGCGCGCCGACGAGGAACGCCGTGTCGGTCGAGATCACGATGCCCCAGGCGTGCTCCTGACCGGACCCCCGGGCGATGAGGACGAACAGCACCGCGGGAACGACGAGTCCGGCGATGGCGGCGACGACGGGAACGACCGCGCGCGACCAGCTCGTGAGCTCGCCGATCGCGAACTCGCGGCGCACCTCGAGCCCCACGGTGAAGAAGAAGATCGCCATCAGCGCGTCGTTCACGACGGCGTGCAACGTGAAGTCGAGGGTGAGGTCGCCGACGCCGACCGACAGGTGCGTCTCCCAGAAGCTCTCGTACGCCCCGAACGACACGTTCGCCCAGACGACGGCCGCGACGGTGGCGAGCAGCAGGAGCAGCGCGCCGATGCGGTTCTGCCCCACGGCGTGCACCTTCTCGGCGATCGACCTCCGCGGGCGCCGACCGCGCCGTGCCGTGCGGCGGGCGGGCTCTGACGAGCGGCCGATCGTGAGGTTGGTCATCGTCGAATTCTCGCGGACGTGCGCCGGGGCGACAAGCGATCCGTCATCCGGCGTCCGAGTTCGAGACTTGACAGTTAGAGATCTAACAGTTAGTCTTCTGAGTATGGATGCTCAGGGACCTCGCCTCACCAGTGCGCTCGAGCTCGTTCGATGGATCGGGTGGGCGCAGATGAAGGCGGGCGAAGACTGGACCCGCGAACGCGAACTCAGCCACGCGCAGAGCTTCGTCCTCGGGTACCTCGTGCAGAACCCCGGCGCCATCCAACGCGACATCGCAGAGATCACCCGCACGAGTGCGGCGAGCGTCACGAGCCTCCTGCAGGGGCTCGAGCGCCGCGGCCTCGTCGAGCGTCGAACCGATGCCGGCAACGAACGCAGCAAGCGCGTGTACGCGACGGATGCCGGAGCCGAGCTCATCTCGGGCTTCGAAACCGCCATGGCGGCCGCCGACGACACGATCCTCGCGCCGTTGAACCGCACCGAGCGGGCAGAACTGCTCGCACTCCTCCAGAAGATCACCGCGGAACTCCCGCAGCCCACCCGGTCGTAACCGGGAGGCGCCCCGCCGTTCCGGCTCGAGCGCCTCGCACCTCATGCTTCACCTCGCCGTGCCGGCGCTCGTCGGCGCGCGCTCGAACCTGCCCGGAAGGGAGCAGTCATGAGCATCTCGAACCTCGAAACCCCGGCGATCGAGCCGGCACCCCGGCCGGCCGTCGATCCGGCCTCCACCCCCGAAGTCTCGGCGGCCGCGAAGGTCGGCACCGACCGCTGGTACCTCGCTTCCGCCCCGATCATCCGTGCGCTCGTGCACCTCTGCGTGCCGATGGCGGCGGCCATGATCGTCGGCGCGATCTACAACGTCATCAATGCCGGCTTCATCGGCTCGCTCCACGACGCGACGCTCCTCGCCGCGATCACCTTCGCCGCACCGCTCCTCGGCCTCGTCATGGGTGTCGGCGGCGTGTTCGGCGTTGGCGGCGGCGCCCTCATCTCCCGGTTGCTCGGGGCGTCCGAGCACGACCCGTCGAAGGCGGGGGAGATCAAGCGCGTCTCGTCGTTCGCGCTCTGGGGCTCGGTCGTGACGGGCGCCGTGCTCGGCGGCATCGGCCTGCTGCTGCTGCATCCGCTCGTCTCGCTCCTGGGGGCGGATGCCGCCGCCGTGCCGGCGACCAGCGCCTTCGTCGGCGTGATGCTCGCGTTCGTGCCCGTGCTCGCCGCCGCGTTCTGCCTCGAGCAGCTCGTGCGCGCCGAGGGCGCCGCGCGACAGGTGATGATCGCGCTCATCGCCTCGGCTGTCGCGAACGTCGTGTTCGACATCCTGTTCATCCTCGTACTGCCCTGGGGTGTCGCAGGTGCGGCGCTCGCCATGGGCCTGTCGAACGTGGGTGTCGTGGCGTACTTCGCGATCTGGCTGCACCGGCACAGCGACCACCTCAGTCTCGCGCCCAGATGGTTCACGCTGGCGCCCGCCGTGGTGAAGCCCGTCTTCGGCGTCGGCGTGGGCGAGCTGCTGCAGTCGGGGTTCCTCATCGTCACCGCGCTCGTGCTCAACAACCTCGCCGTGGCCTACGGCGACACCGCGCTCGCGGCCATGGGCGTGGCCGTGCGCATCGCGCAGGTGCCCGAGTTCCTCGTCATGGGCGTCACGCTCGGCGTGCTGCCGCTGCTCGCCTACGCGTACGGCAAGGGCGATCGGGCCAGGCTCCGGTCCGCGCTGCGGGTCTCGGCGATCACCGTCGGCGGCATCGTGCTGGTCGCCGCGACCACGCTGATCGTGTTCGGCGAGCAGGTGTTCCAGGTGTTCGTCGCCGACCGGTCGGTGCTCGCGATCGGCGTCACGATCCTCACAGCGCAGCTCGTGGCCATGATCGCGAACGGCTTCGCCGGGCTGATCATCTCGTTCTTCCAGGCGACCGGCCGGGCGAGCGCGGCCATCGTCATGTCGCTCGCGCAGGGCGTGCTGTTCATCCCCATCGTGCTGCTCGGCAACCTCTGGTTCGGACTGGCCGGCATCATCTGGGCGCTGACCGTCACCGAGGTGATCGTGCTCGTCGTCGGCGTCATCACGTGGATCGCGTCGCGCCGCGCGATCGAGCGCGGGCTCGCCGAGGGCAGCGCCGAGCGCGCCGAGCAGGGACTCGAGGCGGCCGTGGCCTGAGGCACCGCACGAACGAGAGCCCCCGGCGAACCGGGGGCTCTCGTGTCGTCGTCGGCCTCAGCCCTAGCCGACGCGCGTGAACACGCCGAGCCCGGAAGGCTCCTCCACCTGCGGGTACTGGTTGAAGTAGGTCAGCGTGACTCCGGAGACTCCCGCGCCCCCTCGGGCGAAGACGGCCGACGACAGCGACCCGGGCAGCGCGTTCTCGCCGGTGGGCGCGAACGCCATCGTGTCGCCGTCCCACGGCTCGATCGCGAAGGTGTAGTCGCCCTCCGGGCCCATGGCGCCCTGCAGCGAGCCGCCCTCCTCGGTGATGGTGAGCGTGCCGAAGTACGGGCTCTCGTACGTGCCGACGTAGTCCGATGCAGGGCCGGATGCCGCGGCATCCGTCGGCGCCTCCTCACCGACCAGGTCGCCGGCCGGCGCGTTGAAGTGCTCGAAGTAACCGCCCGTGAGCTCGACCCAGTCGCGCGTCTGGGCGCCGTACAGCACGTCGTCGAGGAACTCCTGCGCGACCGCCTCCGGGGCGCCGATCGGCGCACCGTTCGTCAGCACGACGATGCCGAGGTCGAGGTCGGGCACCATCGACGCGGCCGTCGCCGTGCCCAGCCCGAAGCCGCCCGAGTGGCTCAGCACCACGCGGCCGCCGGCGCCCGAGCCGACGTTGACGCCGAAGCCGTAGTGACCCGGCCGCTGATCGAGGGTCTGGTTGTGCGAGCTGACGATCTGCGCCGAGAACGCCTGCGTCATCGTCGCGGGGTCGATGAAGGCCTCGCCGTCGAGTTCGCCGTCGGCGAGCACCAGGTTCATCCACTTCGCGAGGTCGCCGGCGGTCGACGCGATGCCGCCCGCGGGGGCCTCGGCGTCGGGGTCGCGATCGAACTCCGGCTGGAAGTCCTTGTCGCCGAGGCGCGCGTGCTGCACGGCTCGGTTGTCGGCGGCGAGGAAGTCCGCGTGCGACGACGTGGTCGAGTCCATGCCGAGCGGCTCGAACAACAGCTCCTCGGCGGTCTGCTCCCACGTCGCGCCACGGGACACCGCGACGGCCTCGGCACCCGTCGTGAGGCCGAAGTTCGAGTACTGGTACGTGATCCGGAACGGTGCCAGCGGAATCTGGTTCAGGTGGGCGAGGATGTAGTCGCGGTCGAAGCCGACGTCCTCGAGATCGTCGCCGCCGCCGGTCGGAATGCCGGTGCGGTGGGTGAAGTAGTCGCCGATCTGCGCGTTGTCGGTCACGTACGGGTCGCCCATCGTGAAGTCGGGCATCAGGTCCTTGACGGGCGTCGACCACGACAGGTCCGGATCCTCCGTGATGGCCTTGGCGACGACGGTCCCCGAGACGGGCTTGGAGAGCGAGGCGATCATGAAGAGCGTGTCGTCGTCGACCTTCTCCTCGGTGGTGACGTCGCGCACGCCGAACGAGCCCTGGTAGACCGTCTCGCCGCCCGAGACCACGGCGACCTGCGCGCCGGGAACACCCGTGCGGTCGAGTGCCTCCTCGACGTGTCCGGGCAGGTTCTTCACTGCGGCTTCGATGGCGGCATCCTGATCGGTGTACAGGGGGATGACGTCCTGGTTCGGCGCATCGCCCGTCTCGACGGTGATCGGCGTGCCACCGGAGCTGCTGCTACCGGTGGACTCGGCCGTGCACGCGGCGGTCGCCCCGAGCACGAGCGTCGACACCGCGACGGCGACGATGGTTCGAGCCGCCCGCGCTCCCCGGTCCTTCGTGACGCGTGACTGCATGTGCCGCTCCCCTTCGTCGCCGAGTCCCGGGATTCCGAGGCTCCGATTCACCGTAGGTCGGCGGGGAGCCCGACGGAATGGACCTAGGTCTGCGTTCGGGTCGAGGGGGCCTAGGCCCATTCGGCCGAACGTGCCGGGCCGGTAGGTTCGGTGGCATGACCTCGCAGCCGTCGATCGACACGGTGTCGCGCACCGACCCGCCGCGTCCGCGAGTGCGGGACGGCTCGCTCGAGCGCGCCCTGCGGGTGATCCTGGCCCTCGCGCTGATCCTCGCGGTCGCCCAGCTCGGTGCGGGCTCCGCCTACTCCACCCCGTTCTGGCCGGTGGCCGCCTTCACGATCGTGTTCCTGACGTGGATCGCGGCCGGCCTCATCGCGTGGTGGCGTCGGCCGGGCAACGGCGTCGGCCCGCTGATCATCGTCGGCGGCATCGCGATCTACCTCGGCGGCATCGCGAACGTGCCGGCACCGCTCTTCGTGTTCCTCAACTCGATCTTCGCGACGAGCGTGCTCGCGGTCACCGTGCACATCCTGCACGCGTTCCCGTCGGGGCGGCTCCGCGGGCGGCTGTCGATCGCCGCGGTGATCGCGGGCTACGTCGTGGCGATCGGGTTCGACATCGTCACGAACCTCCTCCCGCCCGTCACCGTCGGCGGCCTCGAACTGTTCGAGGAGGCGCAGACGGTGCTGGGCATCGGGGTGATGACGGTGACCGCCGTCGTGCTGGCACGACGACTCGTGGCGGCAGATGCGCGTCACCGGCGCGTGCTGCTCCCGATGTTCGCCTACGGCACCCTCGCGGTGCTCCTGGTGCCGACGATCCCGGTGATCGCTCGGGCGCTCGAACTCGATCGGGAGGTGGTCGGCCTGGTGCAACTGGCCGTCATCGCCTGCCTTCCGATCGCCTTCCTCCTCGGGGTGCTGCTCGGCGGGTTCCGGCGCACGACGGCCCTCGAGGCGCTCAGCGCCTGGCTCGCCATCGACGGTGCGACCCGGCCTGCCGCCGGTCGCGCACTCGCCGCCACCCTCGGCGACGAATCCCTGCGGGTCGCCTACTGGTCGTCGGATCGAGGCGCGTTCGTCGACGAGGCCGGCGCCGCGATCGAACGCGACGAGCACGACCCCGGTCGAGGGTGGGTCGACGTGCGGGTCGGCGACCGGCTCGTCGGCGAGATCGGCTACGACACGCGGATGATCGGCGACCCTTCCGAGGTGCGCCGGGCGGGCGAGGTGCTCGCCATCGCGATCGATCGCGAGCTCCTCACGGCCGAGTTGCTCGCCAGCAACAAAGAGCTGACGAGGTCGCGGCTGCGACTGGTCGAGGCCGCCTACCGCGAGCGCTCGCGCATCGCACGCGACCTCCACGACGGGCTCCAGGTGCAACTGGTCCTGCTCGCGCTCGAGGCCCAGACCATCGCGAACTCGGCGGATGCCGCACCCGCCGTCAGCGCGGCATCCGAGCAGTTGCGACGGGGCATCGATGCGGCGGCGGCCGACCTGCGCAGCCTCGTGCACAACGTGCTCCCGGCGAGCCTGCTCGAGCAGGGACTGACCGCGGCGATCGAAGACCTCGTCGACCGCCTCGAGATTCCGGCGACGCTCGCGGCCGACCTCGATGAACACGGGCTCTCGGATGCCACGGTGCACACGGCCTTCTTCGTGCTGGCCGAGCTGCTCTCCAACGCGGTCAAGCACTCGCGGGCCTCCTCGGTGCACGTCTCGCTCGGTCGTGCCGACGGGCGGCTCGTCGTGGAGATGAGCGACGACGGCGTCGGCGGCGCCCGCATGAACGGCGGCACGGGCCTGCGCGGACTCGTCGACCGCGTCGCCGCGATCGACGGAACGATCGAGATCGCATCCGATCCCGGAACCGGCACACGAGTGAAGGTCGAGCTCCCATGCGAGTAGTCATCGCCGAAGACGAGGTCCTCCTGCGCGAGGGCCTGGCGCACGTGCTCGAGAGCGACGGCGTGACCGTCCTGGCCGCCGTCGGCACCGCCGCGCAACTCGAGCGCGAGGTCGCCCGTCACCTGCCCGACCTCGCGATCACCGACATCCGGATGCCGCCGAGCTACACCGACGAGGGGCTCGTCTCGGCGTTGCGCATCCGCCACGCCCACCCGGCCATCGGCGTCGTGGTGCTGTCGCAGCATGTGCAGCGCCGCTACGCGACGGAACTCGTGAACCAGGACAGCGGCGGGGTCGGATACCTCCTCAAGCAGCGCATCGCCGACGTCAAGACCTTCACGGCCAGCCTCCGACGTGTCGCAGCGGGCGGCACCGCGCTCGACCCGGAGATCGTCGCGGTCATGGTGAACCGCGCCAGCCGCGGTGACGGCGTGATCGGCGGGCTGACGCCCCGACAGCGCGAGGTGCTCGGCCTCATGGCCGAGGGGCGCAGCAACGCGGCGATCGCCGCGCAGTTGTTCCTGACCGAGAAGGCCGTGGTGCAGCACACCTCGAACATCTACGACGCGCTCGGCCTGCCGGTCGACTCCGACGACCACCGACGGGTGCTGGCGGTCGTGCGCTACCTCGCAGCCTCGGCGGACACCGCGCCGCGGCATCCGTGATCCCGAATCCGAGCTGAGCGCCGACGGCACCGGTGCCGGTGACGGCGCCGAACGCACGAGCTGTGCCTTCGGCGCCGCCGCGGTGCCCCTACCCGGTCGTGCGCGAGCGGCGACGGCGTACGAGCATCAGGACCGCTCCACCCGCGAGCAGGAACGCCCCGGCGGCGATCGATCCACGCACCTCGATCTCGGAGACGCCCGTCGAGGCGAGCGTGCGCGAGGACCCCGCGGTGGCCGAGGGGTCGCCGACCGGCGAGTCGGCGTCGGGCGGACTCGTCCCGGCGTCGGGCGTGGTCGGTCCACCGGGCACCGACGTGCCCAGGTAGGGCTCGGTCTTCGGCTTGATCGCCCACTGCGCTCCCGCGCTCGCGTCGGGGAAGTCGGCCGAGACGTCGATGATCTCGTAGTAGACCCCGTCCTTCAGCACGATCACCGTGCCCTCGGAGTGCACCATCGGCGGCGATCCGACCCACCAGGCCTTCGTGTGCGGAGGGGCCGTGATCGGCAGGCTCAACGTCGTGCTCGTCGTCGTGGCGACCGAGCGTTCGTAGTGGACCATGAGCGAGGCCTCCCACTTCGCACCTATGCCGTCGAACTCCGACTTGATCGTGAACTCGAACCCGCCGGAATTGGTGACCGTCTCCGACGAGCTGACGGTCTTCGTCGCCGTCTGCTCGATATCGGTGCCGTTCAGCACGGTCTCCGACATGGGACGCTCCTTGCCCAGCACGGTCGTGGCGCTCGCGAGGCTCAGGCCGCAGTCGTCCGGGCGGGCACCGCAGACATCGGCGACGAGCTCGCGCGCCAGCAGGGTGTTGGCTCCGTGGCCCGAGCCGTCGAGCACGGTCATCGCGCGTCGCGCCACGGTGAAATGCGCTTCGTAGGCGCCGGTGTTCACCCCTGCTTCACTGGTCAGTTCGCAGCTGTAGGGCGAGACCTTCACGCGTACCGCCTTGTCGAGGGGCGGTGCGCCGTTGGCGATGGGATCGGTGTCGACGACGAAGCACGTTCCATCACGCGGGAAATGCACCCCGCTCGAACGGTAGTTGTTCGACCAGCCCGCGATCCAGAACTGCGTCGGGGTGCCGTCGTCGACGATTCGGTAGGTGAACTCGACTCGCGAGTTGTCGGCGTAGACGCCCTTGTCTCCGTCGCGCACCACGGTCTCGGTTCTCGTGCTGCTGTTCTTCGCGACCTCGGCGGTGCCCGCGACGCCGTAGGGCACGTCGAACTCGAAGTGACCGGCGGTCAGCGAGATCGGCCCGGTCGTCGTGAACACGGCGGCCGTTTCGACGTACCGGTTGAGCGAGAGTGCGAAGGTGTAGCGCGTGTTCGGGAACCCCTGCGTGTAGCTCACGTCGCAGATGAACGGACTCACGGCGGCTGGCGTTCCGCCTGCGCGCGGGTCGCCCTGGAACACCCGACACGAGGCGTTGGCGATGTCGCCGGTCGCCCACACCCTGCTCGCGATCCAGTATCCCGATTCCTTGCCGAGCATCACGACCTGGAAGACCGCCGCTCCGTCGATGCCGGTGTCGATGCCGGCCGTCTCACCCGACACGTGGAAGACGCCGCGAGTGTCGGCGCCGACATTCGCCGTGACCGCCGACATCTCGCCGACGGGAGTGCCGAACGCGCCACCGCTGTCGAGGGTGACTCGCGAGAGGGTGAAGTCAGCCCAGATGACGCCCGGAACCACGGCAGCGGCGTCGACGGCCGCAAGGGCGTCGTCTGCGGCTGCGGCTGCGGCTGCGTCTTCGTCTGCATCGGGGAGGTCGACGGCGGCGGCTTCGGACGCGGGCACCCCTGGCAGGTCGTCGTCGGCCATCGCCGGCGCGGCGAGGGTGACGGCGCCGATCGTGAGTCCCGCGGCGATCGCGGCCGCGGTGAGTGCGGCGGTGAGTCTCTTCATTGGTCGCACCTCGAGATCGATCGGAGGCATCGGCCGAGGAGTCGACGCCGACCGCCCGGACATGCATCGCCTCGTCATCGAAGGCGCGTCGCAGAGCGCTCGAGATCATCCTGCAAGGCGGCCGGCCCGGTGAGAATGGACTCAAGTCCCGGGTCGTCTCGACTGTCCCGGGTCGTCACGACCCGTTCGGGCGTCGACGTGCTTCACGGTCGGACGGCGCGCGACGTCGTACGCGCTGCGCTCAGCGTCGATGCGGGGTCATCGACGAGACGAGCTCGTCGATCGCGATCGAGTACACCTGCACGCGGGCGTCCCCGACGCCGACGGGAACCCACAGGATGCCCCGGTGCACGATCCCGCCGCACGAGTACACGACTCGCGGGACGTAACCGTCCTGCAGGTCGCCCCTCGGCTCGAGCAACGGCGTCGTCGACCGCGCGATCACCCGGGACGGATCGTCGAGGTCCAGCAGCAGCGCACCGAGCGAATACGTGCGCAGCGGCCCGACGCCATGGGTGAGCACGATCCAGCCTTCCTCGGTCTCGAGGGGGGAGCCGCAGTTGCCCAGCTGCACGAGCTCCCACAGCTCCGTGGGGCGGTGCACGATCGCGACGTCGTCCCAGATGACGCCGTCGTCGGAGCGCGCGAGCGAGATGTTCTCCCCGTCGGTGCGGCTGAGCGCCAGGTGCCGGCCCCCGACGAGCCGGGGGAACAGCGCCATGCCCTTGTTCCGGGCGCCGGTGCCGGTCAGGCGATGCACGGCGAACGACCGCAGGTCGGGGGAGGTGATGAGCCGGGGCGCGATGTCCCGCCCGTCGTAGGCCGTGTAGGTCGCACGGTACCCGGTGGTCCCGCCCTCGTCGGTGAAGCGAACGAACCGTGCATCCTCTACGCCGTGGTCCTCCTGGGGTGCGACCGGAAGGAGGACCCGGGCACTCAGCGGTGCGGATGTCGCGAAGTCGGCGCGATACGCCGATGCCGCCATGTCGCGCAGCGCCCGGATCGGTTCGCGGCTGTCTGGACGGCTGGACAGCTCGTCGGGCAGGGTGAGCAGGGCCCGTTCGAGCTCGGGGACGCTGAACCGATCGGGCAGGGTGCCGACGACCGCGTTCGCAAGATCGCTGAGCTGGCCCTCGTGCTCGAGCGCCCGGCCGAAATGGTGTCGGGACCAGTCGCCGGCCGAGATCACGGGCCCGGTGACCGGTGCGGCCCTCGGCAGGAACGTCCAGGTGTCGTCGGCGTCGATCATGGCCTCGGCGAAGCCGATCGAGGAGATGTGGCCTTCGCCGATGCAGCGAAGCGCGACCGCCACCCTGAGCTGGTCGGGCGCGAGGCCCTCCTGAGACGGATGCACCATCGCGCTCGGGTTGCAGAGGGCCGCCCCCTCGACGGCGTACTCCGCCGTGAAGGCGGCGCCGATCACGAGCGCCTGCGACGGGGTGAGCACGGCGGAATCCAAGACGCGACTGCGCACGGCCCTGGCATTGGCGAGGATCAGGTCGATCCCGCCCCTGTCGAGCCCCCGCTCCGCGAGGTCCTCGACGACCCGGTCGGCGCTCTCCTGCGTGAGTTGCGGGGGGCTGTCGAGTACGCGGGCGACGATCTGCGTGAGGCGGGAGTGCGACGACGCGAGTCCTTCGCCTGGGAGGAAGAACCTGGCGACGACGCGCGACGGGTCGTGGTCGAGGTGTGCCGAGTGCGCGCGCATCATCGCGTGCCCGCTGCGTCGAGCACGTTGAGACGTCGGGCCTGCTGGTACGTGCTCAGCGCCGCGAGCGTCGATTCGGCCCCGCGGTTCTCGTTGCGTCCGCCGGTCTCGAGGCCGTCGTAGCCGGCTCCGGAATCCGGGTCGAACATGGGGGTGGACGCATCGTTGTCGCCCAGGAACCACGCCCAACTCATGGCGACGGCGTCGCGCCACGACGGCTCGTGCGTGATGTCGAACGCCCGCGCACAGGCGTCGGCGATGGCGGCGACCTCGATCGGCTGCTGGTCGAACTGTCGGCCGGTCTGCGCCGGGCCACGGCCGTCGGTTCCGGCGACGGAGAGGTGTCCTCCCGACGTCTCGACGCCGAGGAGGAATCGCAGCATCCCGAGTCCGTGGCCCACGACGCGTGCGTTGTCCATCGCGACCCCCGCGGCCATCACCGCGTCGGGGAGCACCGCATTGGCGTAGCGGAGACGCGGTTCGGGCCACGACCATGCGTCATCCTGTGGAGCGGGGATCGTCGACACCCCGTCGAGCACCAGTGCATGCGCGGCCGGATCGTCGGGATGCACCGTCAGCACGTCTGCCGCCCCGAGCGTCGCGAACGCCATCGCTCGGCCGTGCGGCGACCTGACGGATGCCGCGCGGTGGAACATCTCGAGCGCGCGCGATCGTGCGTCCTCCGTGGGTGCGCGGGCGGATGCGACGCCGAGCGCCCACAGTGCGCGCCCCCACCAGTCGCCGAGTGCGGGGGCATC
Source organism: Agromyces aureus (assembly GCF_001660485.1). Taxonomy (GTDB): domain Bacteria; phylum Actinomycetota; class Actinomycetes; order Actinomycetales; family Microbacteriaceae; genus Agromyces; species Agromyces aureus. Next base: position 3,546,183 of record NZ_CP013979.1, on the reverse strand, counting down.
GGTCCAGCCGCCGCCCGCGGCCATGCGGTTGTGCACACGCCCCTCGAGGTCGACGGCATCCTCGAGGAACCGCAGGCAGGTCTCGGCGAGGGCGCCGAGCTCCGGTGTCTGGTCGGGTTCGCGGACGAGCACGATGAGGGCGCGGGCGACGTCGTCGACGCAGTACCCGTGGTCGCGGCGAGGGACCTCGAACAGTGCGTGTTCGAAGATGCCGTGCTCGTCCATGAGCGCGGCGAGGTGGGAGTACGACGGCGGTCGACCGGTCGTGTTCACGCGGCGCGCGCCGCGGTGATCTGGACGGCGAGCGCTCGGTAGCGCTCGCCGACGACCGGCCACGACGAGTCGTGCGCGTCGCGGAGCGCCGCCTCGTGCATCTGCCTCGCCGTCTCGTCGGTCTCGACGATCGTGCGGATCGCGGCCGCCATCGACTCGGGATCGCCGTGCCGGGCGATCAGTCCCGACCCGCCGCTCAGCAGTTCGACCGCGTGCGGGAACCCGGTCGCCACGACCGGGACGCCCGCCGCGATCGCCTCGACGAGGACGCCGGACGTCGCCTGATCGCGGGAGTCGTAGGGCAGCAGCACCACGTCGGCCGTCGTGACCAGCTCGGCCAGTTGCGCGGCGTCGAGATACCGGTCGTCCATGGTGACCGAGGCATCCAGTCCGAGCTCGGCGATGAGTGCCTGGAGTGCTTCGCGGTACCGTTCGCCTTCGTGCGCGAGCACCTTGGGATGGGTCTGCCCGGCGATGACGTACTCGACCGGAGACGAGAGTCCGCTCAGTTCGGCGATCGCGCGGATGCCCCATTCGAGGCCCTTGCCGGGGGAGATCAGGCCCCACGTCAGCACCCGCTTGGTCGAGTTACGCCCGGGGGCGGATGCCGCGTGCTGCACCGGGACTCCATGGGGGATGACGCGCACCTTCGTCGCCGCGACGCGAGCGGTCCGCATCAGGATGTCGTGCGCGTTCTGCGTCATCACCACGACCGCCGCGGCCGCATCGCAGACCGCCTCGAGGACCTCGCGCTGATGTCGCGTCGGCGCGGCGAGCACGGTGTGCAGGACGACGATCGTCGGCGTGCCGAGCGTTCGGAGCAGCGGCACGACCTCGTCGCCGTCCGGCCCGCCGTAGATGCCGTACTCGTGCTGCACGATCGCGACATCGCAGGCCTCGAGCGCCCGGACCGACGCGACCATGCTGACCGTGTCGCCCGCGATGAGCTCCCGCGTGTTCGGGATGCGGCCGATGACGTTCGGGGCGGATCGTTCGTCCGATGCATCCAGGACCCGCACGATCGTCGCTTCGGGCGTGCCGTCGCCGGAGAGGGCACCCGAGAGGGCCTCGGTGAAGGTCGCGAGTCCGCAGCGGGTCGGCGGGTAGGTGGAGAGGAATCCGAATCGGGTCATGGCGATCTTCTCTTTCGACGGGCGTCGTTCGATGCCCGTGCCTTCGAGACGTCTGCCAACGGCATCCCTCGTGGAACTACGCCTGCGCTGCCGCGGTCCGGTTCACGCGGCCCGAGAGGGGCGCGCTGTGCTCGGCACCATACACCACGGCTATGCGAGCCGTTCGGGGCGCCGGAGCAGTCCGTCGTAGACCTCGAGGTACCCGTCGACCATGCGTTCCACGTCGAAGCGCTCGCCCGCACGTCGGCGCACGGCGGCGCGGTCCAGTGCTGTGGCGAGCGGCACCGCATCCGCCGCCTCGGCGACCCCGTCCACGACGAAGCCCGTCAGGCCGTCGTCGACCACCTCCGGCATCGAGCCCCGACGGTAGGCGATCACCGGTGTTCCGCACGCCATCGCCTCGACGACCGAGAGGCCGAAGGGTTCCGCGAAGTGGATCGGATGCAGCAGGACGGCCGCCGACGCGAGGACCGCGGTCCGCTCCGCGGGGCCGACCGATCCGCGATAGACGACCCGGTCGCCGTCGATGCGCGGCTCGATCTGCTCGGCGAAGTACTCGGCGTCCTGGATGATGCCGCAGATGACGAGTCTGCGGCCCGCCAGGGCGGCGATGTCGATCGCGTCGGCGATGCCCTTGTCCGGGTGGATGCGGCCGAAGACGACGAGGTCCTCGCGAACGGTCGATGCGTCCTCGACCTCCGGGGCGTCGAACTCGCTCAGGTCGATGCCGTGATGCACGGTCGCCGCATAGGCGAGCGCCGGCGAGCGGTCGGCGTCGGAGATCGACACGAAGGCCGAATGCGCGCGTTCGTAGGCCGGCAGGATCGCCGCGCCCGAGAAGCCGTGGATGGTCGTGACCATCGGCGCGCGCCATTGGGCGTCGAAGGCGAGTGGAAGCCAGTCGAGCTGGTTGTGCACGAGGTCGAAGTCGGCCGAGAGGTCCATCGCGTGCGCGACGTGCAGGGCCTCCCAGACCCGGCCGTCCATGTCCGGGTCTTCGGCGTAGCCGTGCGGGGCCACGGACTCGAGCGTCGCCGAGGTCAGCGAATCCGCCGTCGCGAAGAGGGTGACGTCGACCCCTCGGCGCACCAGCCCCTCGGTGAGCAGGCTCGTCACCCGCTCCCACGGGCCGTAGTGCCGCGGCGGCGTGCGCCAGGCGATCGGCCCGAGCATCGCGATCCTCACCGCCGGCACGCGTTCGGCTGCCGACCCGGCTGCCGAACCCGCGGCCGCGTTCGCGCACGACGGCTCCCGGCGTCGCCCGCCGGAACTCGGCGGTACGCATCACCGCCGAATGGGGCCGCAGGTGTTCTCGTCACGGTGCGACCCTACGCCCCACCGTCGCGCCGCGGTCTGCCGCGCCGGTCGCACCGGTCGCCCGTCCGCGTCGGCGGATGGAGGGCCAACGAAAAAAGCCCCCGGCGAACCGGGGGCTGGTGGTGGCTCCGACGGGCGTCGATCCCGTGACCTCACGATTTTCAGTCGTGCGCTCTACCAACTGAGCTACAGAGCCTCAGGCTCGAATGGAGCCTGAATAAGGAGAAAGCCCCTTCTCTCGTAAGGGAAAGGGCTTGTCGCCTGAGCGACCCTGACGGGACTTGAACCCGCGACCTCCGCCGTGACAGGGCGGCACGCTAACCAACTGCGCTACAGGGCCTCGATGTGCTTTCGCACGGTGAAGCTATTCAATTGTACGTGATGTTCTGAGTGGCTTTCGACCTTCAGATTTTGACCTTCGTGAGTGACCCCAACGGGATTCGAACCCGTGCTGCCGCCGTGAAAGGGCGGTGTCCTAGGCCACTAAACGATGGGGCCGGAGGTCTTGCCTGGGGCATGACCGCCGAGAAGCAAGCATACGAGACGTTTCGCAGAATGGCAAAACGAGGCCGGCGCGGTCGGTTTCGACCGCTCGCGACGGTGGCTGCGGCATCCGCCACACGCGCGCCGAAATGCCCGAATCGCGCTCGAGGCGTGCCTATGGTGAGCCTGCCACCCTACGCGGAGAACTGAGGAGCGACGGGCCTCGCACGCCCGCACGACATCCATGGAACAGACCACTTCACGCACGTCGACCGCCCGCACCCGCCGCTTCATCGCGGGACTCGCGGTGCTCGCCGCTGCGCTCGTGGGGGTGGTGCAGCCGGTCTCGACGCCGCCGTCGGCGTGGGCCGTCGACTACCCGTCGTGGGACGACCTGCAGGCCGCGAAGGCGAACACTGCGGCGGCCGCAGCAGCCGTGCAGCAGATCACGTCGCTCATCGCCCAACTCGAGACGAACGTCGAGGTCACCCGCGCCGAGGCGGAGAAACGCACCGATGAGCTCTTCGTCGCCCAGCAGAAGTACGACGACGCGGTCCTGCGCGCCGACCAGATCCAGGCGCAGGCGGATGCCGCGGCGCAGGAGGCCGCCAAGGCCGAGGCGAACGCCGGGCAGGTCGCCGCGCAGCTCTACCGCACGGGCAACACCGACGTCGGCATCACGCTGTTCCTCGACGCGGGCGACTCGGTCGCGACCGAGACGCTGCTCGGCAGGCTGGGCAGCATGGAGAAGATGGTCGAGCGCACGTCCGCCATCTACGACGGCGCCAACGAGGCGGCCAACACGGCGAGCTCGCTCGCTGGGCAGGCCGAGGTCGCGCGGAGTGAGCGCGAGGAACTCCGCATCGCCGCGGAGGCGGCCCTCGTCGCCGCGCAGGAGGCGCAGGCCGCTGCCGAGGCCGCACTCGCGGAGTCAGAGGCGAAGAAGATCGAGCTCGACCAGCAGCTGTTGTTCCTGCAGGACACCGAGGCCAAGACCTCCGCGGCCTACGAGGAGGGCGAGCGCGTCCGCAAGGCCGAGGAGGAGCGGCTCCGCAAGCTCGCCGAGGAGCAGATCCGCGCGGCCATGCAGTCGGGCGGCTCGGCCGGTGCCGTGGTGGGTTCGGGGTGGGCGAAGCCCGCCAACGGCGGCATCACGGGCACGTACGGGCCGCGATCCTCGATCTGCTCGGGTGGCGGTTGCTCGGGCAGCTTCCACTACGCCGTCGACCTCGGCACGGGATGCTCCGCTCCGATCTACGCGGCGAACGGCGGCGTCGTGCGCTTCGCCGGATGGTCGGGCACGTACGGCAACTACGTGCAGATCGACCACGGCGGCGGCGTGTGGACCGGCTACGCGCACATCCGGGAGGGCGGCACGTTCGTGAGTGCCGGCCAGTGGGTCGACGCCGGGCAGAACATCGCCTCGAGCGGCACGACGGGTGCATCCACCGGCTGCCACCTGCACTTCGAGGTCTTCGTGGGCGGCAGCCGCATCAACCCGCTGCCGTTCATGGCCGATCGGGGGATCCGACTTGGATGACAACCGCACCAGGCCGCTCTCGCGGGTGAAGCCGGCGACGCTGTTCTCGACCGTCGCGGTCGGTGCGGTCGCGGCCTCGGTCGCGGCGGCCGGCGGCCCGGCGATGGCCGATCCCGACTATCCGTCGTGGAGCGACATCGAGCAGGCCAAGGCGAACGAGCAGACCAAGCAGGCCGAGATCGATCGCGTCGGCGAGTTGCTCGCCGGACTGCAGACGGCGGCGGATGTCGCGGCCGAGGCGTCGATGCGCGCCGACGAGGCGTGGCGGGTCGCCGTCGACGAGCGCGATCGTGCGGCCGACCGAGAGCAGAAGCTCGCGACCCAGGCCGACGAGGCCGACGCGGTCGCCGAGATCTCCAAGATGCGCGCCGGACTCCTCGCCGCGCACCTCGCGAAGACCGCGGGCAACGACCTCTCGGCCGAGCTCGTGCTCTCGGGCGATGACGCGTCGAAGCTCCTGCAGCAGCTGGGCATGGCGTCCAAGCTCGGCGAGCAGGCGAACGACCTCTACGAGCAGGCCACGAGCGATCGCAACACGGCCGATGCGCTCCGGGCCCAGGCAGCGGATGCCGCGGCCGAGCGCGAGCGCCTGGCAGGCCTCGCCGAGGCCCGTGCCGACGAGGCCTCCGCCGCAGCGGATGCCGCGAACGCCGCCGTGGCCGAGCAGCAGCAGCGCTCCCAGGAGCTCTACGCGCAGCTCGCGAGCCTGCAGGGAACGACCGCCGAGCTCGAGCGCGAGCGGGCCGAAGGCCAGGCGCGCGAGGCGGCTGCGGCCGCTGCCGCCGCGGCGGCGGCCGCCGAGGCGGCGGCGCGCGCGGCTGCCGAGGCCGCGGCCGGCGGCTCGGGGAGCTCCGGCGGGGGATCGAGCGGCGGCTCAGGCGGTTCCGGCGGTTCCGGTGGTTCGGGCGGCGGCGCCGTCGCCCCGCCGAACTCGAGTGCGGTCGAAGGCGCCATCTGGTTCGCGAGCCAGCAGCTCGGCGAGCCGTACCGTCTCGGCGGCGCCGGCCCCGACGTGTGGGACTGCTCGGGTCTGACCCGAGCGGCGTACGCGTCGGTCGGCGTCGGCATCGGAACCCACTCGGCGACGAACCAGTACCGCACGCTCGCGGGGCAGGGCAAGGGCGTGCCGCTCTCGCAGATCCAGCGCGGCGACCTGCTCTTCTGGGGCGGAGGCGGCGACTACTACCACGTCGCCATCTACCTCGGCGGCGGACGGATCCTCGAGGCACCCCGCGAGGGCGTGCCCGTGCGCGAGTACTTCATCTGGGGCTCGCCCTCGGCGGCGGCCCGCCCCACCGGCTGACGGATCCTCGCCGGTCGAGGAGCGAAGCGTCTCGAGACCAGCGCCCGCACGCGGCATCCGCTGGTCTCGAGACGTCGCTGGCGCGCCTCCTCGACCGGCGGACCAAGCGGACGCCGAAGGGGGCGAGCCGTCACGGCTCGCCCCCTTCGGGTTCACGGATGCCGCGGCATCCGCTCGGTCTCGATGACCCTGGGCCTCAGTGACCCGGGAACGCCTCGATGCCGGCCTGGATGATCGCCTCGGCCTCTGCGGCGTCGCCCCAGCCCTCGGTCTTGACCCACTTGCCGGGCTCGAGGTCCTTGTAGTGCTCGAAGAAGTGCTCGATCTCCTTGCGGGTGAACTCGGGGATCGAGTCGACGTCCTGGATGTGGTTCCAGCGAGGGTCGCCGGCCGGCACCGCGATGACCTTGGCGTCGCTGCCGCCGTCGTCGGTCATGTTGAAGACGCCGACGGGGCGCACCTTGACGCCCACGCCTGGGTACAGCGGGTAGTCGAGCAGCACGAGCACGTCGACGGGGTCGCCGTCGAGGCCGAGCGTGTTCTCGAAGTAGCCGTAGTCGGTCGGGTACACGAAGGTCGTGTAGAGCACGCGGTCGAGGAACACCCGGCCGGTCTCGTGGTCGACCTCGAACTTGTTGCGGCTCCCCTTGGGGATCTCGATGACGGCGGCGTACTCGCCCATGTGGGTTCTCCTTGATGTCGGAAGCTCGGTGTCACGTGCGCCGGGAACCCGCTTCGGGTGCCCGGCCGCGATCGGCGGAATAAGGTTACTCGATGCCTCCTGCCACCGAACCGGACGAGTCGACGGATGCCGCGACGAGCCGTCGTCCGCGTCTGACTCCGTCGATCGCCGACGTCCGACGGGCGGTGCGCGCCGTGCTGCCGACCGCTGATGGCGCCGCGCCGCTCGTGCTCGTGGCGCTGTCGGGAGGGCCGGATTCGCTCGCGCTCGCCGCGGCCACCGCCTTCGAGGCGCCGCGGGCCGGGCTTCGCGCTGGCGCCGTGATCGTCGACCACGGGCTGCAGGCCGGGTCCGCCGAGGTCGCGGCGCGCGCGGCGGCCCAGGCGAGCGACCTCGGGCTCGACCCAGTGCTCGTGCAGCGCGTCGAGGTCGACGGCGAGGGCGGCCCCGAGGCATCCGCCCGCCGCGCCCGCTACGCCGCGCTCGACGAGGCTGCACGGTCGACGGATGCCGCGTGCGTACTGCTCGGGCACACGCTCGACGACCAGGCCGAGACCGTGCTGCTCGGCCTCGCACGCGGATCGGGCGCCGCGAGCCTCGCGGGCATGCCCGCCCACTCGGGGCGCTACGCGCGGCCGCTGCTCGGCATCCGGCGCGCGACGACCCTCGAGGCGTGCGCCGACGCCGGACTCGAGCCGTGGCACGACCCGCACAACGCCGACCCCTCCTATGCGCGGGTGCGCGTGCGCGAGCGCGTGCTGCCCGTGCTCGAGGCCGAGCTCGGGCCCGGCATCGCCGAGGCGCTCGTGCGCACCGCCGAGCAGTTGCGTGAAGACGACGACGCGTTCGAGGCCCAGATCGAGGAGCTCATCGAGGAGATCTGCGAGCCCGCCGAGGCCGGCATCGCGGTGTCGGTCGGGGTGCTCGCCGCGAACCCGGCGGCCCTGCGCCAGCGCATCATCCGGCACGTGATCGGCAGCGAGTTCGGCGTCTCGCTCTCGCGGGTGCAGACCCTCGAGGTCGCTCGGCTCGTCACCGACTGGCACGGCCAGGGCCCACTCGACCTGCCGGGCAGCGTGCGCGCGACCCGCGCCGGCCGCTACGTCGTGTTCTCGACGACGGGCTCGACCGAGGTGCTGCCGCACGACCACTGAGCCGGTTCCGCCCGAAGGCCGACGGCCGCGACGCCGGGGCATCACATGAGCACGATCCCGGCGGAACCCCGCCCCGATCGGGCAGGTCGGCCTCGGGCTCGTGCGATTAGGCTCGTGGCATCCGTTCGTCGAACACCCTCGATGCACGGGCCCCTGACCACACCCCGCCCAGGAGGAGCGCCCATGTACGCGAGCGAGATCGAAGCCGACCTGACCGAGGTGCTCGTCACCGAAGCCGAGATCCACGCCAAGCTCGCCGAGCTCGCCCGTCGCATCGAGGCCGACTACGAGGGCGAGGACCTGCTGCTCGTCGGCGTGCTGAAGGGTGCGGTCATGGTCATGGCCGACCTCGCGCGCGAGCTGCGCACGCACCTCAGCATGGACTGGATGGCGGTCTCGAGCTACGGCGCCGGCACGAAGTCGTCGGGCGTCGTCAAGATCATGAAGGACCTCGACACCGACCTCACCGGGCGGCACGTGCTCATCGCGGAGGACATCATCGACTCGGGCCTGACGCTCTCGTGGCTGCTCGAGAACCTCGAATCCCGTGGCGCGGCCTCGATCGAGATCTGCGCGCTGCTGCGCAAGCCCGACGCCGCGAAGGTCGAGATCGACGTCAAGTACCTCGGCTTCGACATCCCGAACCAGTTCGTCGTGGGCTACGGCCTCGACTACGCCGAGCGCTACCGCAACCTGCGCGACGTGGCGATCCTCGCGCCGCACGTCTACTCCTGACGGCCGGGGCGGGCGCGCGAGCCCGTCGTCGCAGCCTGATCCAGCCCACAGCGAACATACGGGCGACGCTCGGCGACGCCGAGGTAGCCTTGCAGGACCATGAACATGAAGAAGATCCTGCGCGGGCCGATCATCTACATCCTGCTGGCCATCGTCGCCGTCTGGATCGGGACGAGCCTGATCACCGCCTCCGGTTTCAAAGAGGTGTCGACGCAGCAGGGCCTCGAGTTCCTGCAGGACGACAAGGTCGCCTCGGCGAAGATGGTCGACGGCGAGAACCGGGTCGACCTCACGCTCACGAAGGCCGACGACGAGTTCGGCAAGCAGGTGCAGTTCTACTACGTGACGCCCCGCGGCGCCGACGTGGTGGCCGCGATCGACGCCGCCAACCCGAAGGACGGCTTCAACGACGAGGTCCCGCAGCCGAACTGGTTCCTCTCGATGCTCGGCATCCTCCTGCCGCTCGTGCTCATCGGCCTCTTCTTCTGGATCATGCTCTCGGGCATGCAGGGCGGCGGCAGCAAGGTCATGCAGTTCGGCAAGTCCAAGGCGAAGCTGGTCACCAAGGAGAGCCCGAAGGTCACCTTCGACGACGTCGCCGGCAGTGACGAGGCCATCGAGGAGCTCGAGGAGATCAAGGACTTCCTCAAGGAGCCCGCGAAGTTCCAGGCCGTCGGCGCGCGCATCCCGAAGGGTGTACTGCTCTACGGCCCTCCCGGCACCGGCAAGACCCTGCTCGCCCGCGCCGTCGCGGGTGAGGCGGGCGTGCCCTTCTACTCGATCTCGGGCTCCGACTTCGTCGAGATGTTCGTGGGCGTCGGCGCGAGCCGCGTGCGCGACCTCTTCGACCAGGCCAAGCAGAACGCGCCGGCCATCATCTTCGTCGACGAGATCGACGCCGTCGGTCGCCACCGCGGCGCCGGCATGGGCGGCGGCCACGACGAGCGCGAGCAGACGCTGAACCAGCTGCTCGTCGAGATGGACGGCTTCGACCCCAAGACCAATGTCATCCTCATCGCGGCGACGAACCGCCCCGACATCCTCGACCCCGCGCTGCTGCGCCCAGGCCGCTTCGACCGCCAGATCGGCGTCGACGCGCCCGACCTCAAGGGTCGCCACCGCATCCTCGAGGTGCACTCGAAGGGCAAGCCGCTCGCGAAGGGCGTCGACCTCGAGGTGCTCGCTCGCAAGACGCCGGGCTTCACCGGCGCCGACCTCGCGAACGTGCTCAACGAGGCCGCACTGCTCACGGCCCGCTCGAACGCGCAGCTCATCGACAACCGCGCGCTCGACGAGGCCGTCGACCGCGTGATCGCCGGTCCGCAGCGCCGATCGCGCGTCATGAAGGACAAGGAGAAGCTCATCACGGCGTACCACGAGGGCGGCCACGCCCTCGCCGCGGCGGCGATGAACTACACCGACCCCGTCACGAAGATCACGATCCTGCCGCGCGGTCGCGCTCTGGGCTACACGATGGTGCTCCCGCTCGAAGACAAGTACTCGGTCTCGCGCAACGAGCTGCTCGACCAGCTCGCCTACGCCATGGGCGGCCGCGTCGCGGAGGAGATCGTGTTCCACGATCCCTCGACCGGCGCCTCGAACGACATCGAGAAGGCCACGTCGACGGCTCGACGGATGGTGACCGAGTACGGCATGAGCTCGACCGTCGGCGCGGTCAAGCTCGGACAGGCGCAGGGCGAGGTCTTCCTCGGCCGTGACATGGGCCACCAGCGCGACTACTCCGAGGAGATCGCGATGCGCGTCGACGGCGAGGTGCGGGCGCTCATCGAGCAGGCGCACGACGAGGCGTGGCAGGTGCTGAACGACAATCGCGACATCCTCGACCGGCTGGCAGCCGAGCTGCTCGAGCACGAGACGCTCGACCACAACCAGATCGCCGAGATCTTCACGAACGTGCGCAAGCTGCCCGAGCGCCCCCAGTGGCTCTCGAGCGAGAAGCGGCCCGTCTCGAACATCCCGCCGATCACGTTCCCCGAAGACAAGCTGCCGATCGACGAGGGCATGGTCGACGGCGGCGTGGACTCCGAGGACACCCCGATCGAGGAGCCCGCCTCCAAGCGCGCACCGCGCCAGAACCCGCGGCCCGCGACGGCCTAGCCCGCCGCGGACTCCGCGCCGACCTGAGAGGGTGCACATGGCCGGTGTCGACACCGAGCGCATCGAACGAGCCGTGCTCGAGATCCTCGTCGCGATCGGCGAAGATCCAGAGCGGGCCGGCCTCCGGCGCACCCCTGCACGGGTCGCCGAGGCCTACGCGGACTTCTTCGGCGGCCTTGAGGTCGACCCGCTGAGCCATCTGGCCGACGCGGTGCCCGTCGGCACCTCGGAGTCCGGGGCACCCGCGACCTCCGACGCCGTGGTGCTCCGCGATCTCGCGTTCCGCTCGGTGTGCGAGCACCACCTGCTGCCCTTCGTCGGCACCGCGCACGTCGCCTACCTGCCCGGCGACCGGGTCGTCGGCCTCGGACGCATCCCCGCGGTGGTCGACACGCTCGCGGCCCGGCCGCAGTTGCAGGAGCGGCTCGCCGAGGAGATCGCCGACGCGCTCGAGACCGGCCTCGAACCCAGGGGCGTGCTCGTCGTCCTCGACGCCCAGCACCGATGCGTGACCACCCGCGGCTCGCGTCAGGAGCGCAGCTCGACGATCACGGTCGTCGCGCGCGGCGCGCTCACCGAGGCCGCGGCCCGCGCCGAGATCATCGCCCTCATCGGGGGCGTCGCCGCGTGACCGGCGTGGGCACGCTCATCATGGGCGTCGTCAACGTGACGCCCGACTCGTTCAGCGACGGCGGCGAGTTCTTCGACGCCGAGCGGGCGATCGCCCACGGCCTCGAGCTCGTCGCCGAGGGCGCCGACCTCCTCGACGTCGGAGGCGAGTCCACGCGACCCGGCGCCGCCCGGGTCGCACCCGACGAGGAGCTGCGTCGCGTGGTGCCCGTCGTGCGCGAGTTCGCGCGCCGGGGCATCCGGGTGAGCGTCGACACCATGCGCGCCGGCACCGCCCTCGCCGCGGTCGAGGCCGGCGCCGAGATCATCAACGACGTCTCGGCGGGGCTCGCAGACCCGGCGATGGTGCCGGCCGTCGCCGACACGGGCGCGCTCTACGTCGCCATGCACTGGCGCGGGCACTCCGATCGCATGGACGTGCTCAACACCTACGCCGACATCGCCGTCGAGGTGCGCGACGAACTCGCCCAGCGGGTCGACGTGCTGCAGGCCGCGGGTGTCGCCGCCGACCGCATCATCCTCGACCCCGGCCTCGGGTTCTCGAAGACGGGCGAGCAGAACTGGCAGGTGCTCGGTCGTCTCGACGTGCTCGCCGCGCTCGGGCTGCCGGTACTGATCGGCGCCTCGCGCAAGCGATTCATCGGCTCGCTGCTGCCCGACGATGCCGACATGGCCGAACGCGACCTGCCGACGGCCGTGGTCAGCGCGCTCTCGGCGCAGGCCGGTGCCTGGGGCGTCCGCGTGCACGACGTGCGGGCCACGCGCCGCGCCCTCGACGTCGTCGGAGCGTGGCAGAGTGGAAGCCGTGGCTGAGCAGCGCAATCCAACCCCGGGCGATCGCATCACCCTGACCGGCCTGCGGGTGATGGCCCATCACGGCGTCTTCGACTTCGAGCGCGAGCAGGGGCAGGAGTTCGTGATCGACGTCTCGGTCGTGGTCGACCTGCGGGCCGCGGCCTCGGGCGACGACCTCGCGCGCACCGTGCACTACGGCGAGCTCGCCGAAGCCGTCGTGGCCGCGGTCGAGCGCGACCCCGTCGATCTCATCGAGACCGTCGCCGAGCGGGTCGCCGACGTCGCGCTCTCGTGGTCGTCGGTCGAGCAGGTCGAGGTCACCGTGCACAAGCCGCAGGCGCCCATCAGCGTGCCCTTCGCGGATGTCTCGGTGTCGATCGTGCGGGCACGGCCGTGAGCCGCGCCGTCATCGCGTTCGGCGCGAACCTCGGCGATCGCGAGGCCACGATCGCGGGTGCCGTCCGCGAGCTCGCCGAGGTGCCCGGGGTCGAACTCGCCGCCGTCTCGCCCGTCTACGAGACCCCGGCGATCACCGACGCAGGCGTCGACCTCGACGCTCCCGGCTACCTCAACGGCGTGGTCATCGTCGAGACCACGATCACCCCCCACGCGCTGCTCGCCGCACTGCACGAGATCGAGGCGTCGCACGGCCGCCAGCGGCTGAAGCACTGGGGCGATCGCACGCTCGACCTCGACCTCATCGACGTCGACGGCCTCGTGATCGACGACACCGGCCTGCAGCTGCCGCATCCGCGGGCCTGGCAGCGCGCGTTCGTGCTGCAGCCCTGGCTCGACCTCGAGCCCGACGCCGTCCTGCCGGGGCGCGGCCGCATCGCCGCCCTGCGTGCCGCCGCGCCCGACGAGGTGACCAGACGATGAGGCGCACGCACCCGAGTGCGATCGTCGGCGCCGTGCTCGCGGGCGTCGTGATCGGCTACCTCGTCGACCTGCTCATCGTCTCGGCGGGTGGCAAGGCGATCGTGCCCCCGATCTCGCTCGCGATCACGCTCGTCGGCGTCGCCGCGATCGTCGTCGCGCTGGCCTGGCCGATCCGCAAGGCGGTCAAGCAGCGTGCGACCAAGCACCTCGATCCGTTCCGGGCCATGCGCACCGCCGTGCTCGCGAAGGCCAGCGCCGTGAGCGGCGCCCTCATGCTGGGGTTCGGCCTCGGCATCGCGGCCTTCCTGCTCACCCGCAGCGTGGTGCCGCCGTTCGGCACGGTGTGGCCCGGCTTCGCCACGGCCATCGGCGGGGCGGTGCTGCTCGTCGGCGGTCTCGTCGCCGAGCACTTCTGCGCGTTGCCCCCCGACGACACCGACCCCGAGCGCGAGGAGACCGCACATGCCTGAACGACCCGAGGCTGCGGTTCCCGAGGCTGCGGTTCCAGAGTCGATGGTTCCCGAACCGGTGACCGCACCTGAGCCAGAGCACGCCGTGCCGATCGACGAGGACTGGCGACGCGTCTCGCCGAAGTACGTGATCGTCGAGGTCGTCGGCTCGCTCATCGGCACGGCGGTGTTCGTCGGCGCGCTCCTCGTGGCCCACTTCTGGTTCGGCTGGTGGTGGGCGATGTGGGCGGCCATCGCGCTCGGCGTGGTGTCGCTCGTCACGATCGCCTTCGAGCCGCGTCGCGTGCGCTCGATCGGGTACCGCCTGCGTTCCGACGACCTGCTCTTCCGCCGCGGCATCATGTACCAGCGCCAGGTGGCCGTGCCGTACGGGCGCATGCAGCTCGTCGACGTGACCCGGGGCCCGGTCGCCCGTGCGCTCGGCCTCGCCGACCTCAAGTTCGTGACCGCGGCCGCCGCGACCGCCGTCACGGTGCCCGGCCTGCCCCTCGAAGACGCCGAGCGGCTTCGCGACGAGCTCGTGGCCCTCGCCGAGACCCGACGGGCGGGGCTGTGACCGCTCCGGTCGCCCCGGTCACCGCGCTCGCCGACGGCGAGTGGCATCGGCTGCACCCGGCGAGCCCGCTGCTGCGCGGCGGCCTCGTCTTCATCGCCGTGCTGGGGTTCGTGCTCGCCAACCTCCGTGAGCGGCTGCTCGACATGTTCGTCTTCGTGTTCGTCCCCGACTCCGCCGACGAGTTCGACAGCCGCGCAGGCGACTGGCAGAGCGACTACGCGAACGACCCGGTCGGCGCGATCATCACGAACGGCCAGGTCGGCTGGGCGCTGCTCGCGATCGTCGTCGTGATCATCGGCGTCATCGTCGGGTTCTGGCTGTCGTGGCGCATGCACACGTTCCGCATCACGCCAGAGGCGGTCGAGGTGCGCAGCGGCATCCTGTTCCGCTCGCACCGGTCGGCTCGGCTCGATCGCGTGCAGGGCGTGAACATCAACCGTCCCGTGTTCGCGCGCCTGTTCGGCGCGGCGAAGCTCGACGTCTCGGTCGCCGGCGAGTCGGGCAACGTGCAGCTCTCGTACCTCGGCTCGGCCCTCGCCGACGGCCTGCGCGCCGACATCCTGCGTCTCGCATCCGGTGCGCGCGCCCAGAAGTCCCGCGGCGCGGCGCCGGGCGCTCCGTCCGCGCCGATCGCCGGCGTCGCGATGCCGAGCACGATCCCGAGCACGGCGGCGAGTGCAGTGGCGACGGATGCCGCGGGCTCGGCCCTGCCCGACGCGACGGCCGGGGTCGCCGGAGGCCCGCCAGCGGCATCCGCCCCATTGTCGGCCGTCGTCGGACGCCGCGTCGACGAGTTCCTCGCACCAGAACTCGACCCGAACCTCGCCCCGCCCGAATCGGTCGTGCACCTGTCGGTGGCGCGCGTGGTCGGGTCGACGCTGCTCGGCGGCACGACGATCTCGATCCTCGTGTTCGTGGCGATCATCGTCGCCGGCGTCGCAGCAGGCCAGGAGTGGGTCATCTTCTCGTTCATCCCGGCCGTGATCGGTCTCGTGGGGTATCTCTGGTCGCGCATCACGAAGTCGCTGCGCTACTCGATCGCCGGCACTCCCGACGGGGTGCGCATCGGCCACGGCCTGCTCTCGACGGCGAACCAGACGATCCCGCCCGGGCGCGTGCACGCGGTCGAGGCGACGCAGTGGATCCTCTGGCGCCCGTTCGGCTGGTGGGCGGTGCGGGTGAACCTGGCGGGCCAGTCCGCGAGCGCGTCGAGCGAGGCCGTGCAGCGCACGATCGTGCTGCCGGTGGGGCGGGTCGACGACGTGCGCCGCGTGCTCGCGCTGCTGCTGCCCGACGCCGAGACCGCGATCGAGCCCGTGCTCGGCGCCGGACTGATCGGGCGGGGTGCGGTCGGCGGCTTCTCGACGACCCCGCGCCGCGCGGCCTGGCTGCACCCGTTCTCGTGGAAGCGCATCGGGTTCACCACGATCGGCAGCGTCGCGCTGTTCCGTCGCGGGGCGCTCACGCGGTCGCTCGCGGTCATGCCGCTGGCTCGCGTGCAGTCCGTCGCGCTCAGCCGCGGGCCGGTGATGCGGATGCTGCGACTCGCGTCGGTGCGCGTGCACACCCTCGCCGGCCCGGTCACCGTCGAGCTCCCGGTGGCCGACGCCGACGAGGCTGCGACCGTCTTCGAACGCCTCGCGGCCGACGCGGTGCGCTGGTCTGGAGCCGACGAGTCGCACCACTGGGGTGCCGCGCGCGAGCAGGCGCTGGCGGCAGGCCAGGTCGCGGGAGCGGTCTCATGAGCGATCGCGCGGGCCGACTCGGCGTCGGCACGATCGGCGCCGGACGCGTCGGCGCGGTGCTCGCCTCGGCCCTCGCCGGGGTCGGCCACGCCCTCACCGGCATCGCCGCCGTGTCGGAGTCGAGCCGCGAGCGCGCGGCCGCGATGCTGCCGCAGGTGCCCGTGCTGCCCGTACCCGAGATCATCGAGCGCAGTGAGCTCGTGCTGCTCGCCGTGCCCGAGGCCGAACTCGGCCCGCTCGTCGCCGGACTGGCCGACGCGGGCGTCTGGCAGCCCGGGCAGCTCGTGCTGCACACGAACGCCCGACTCGGCACCGCGGTGCTCGACCCGGCCCGACGCGCGGGCGCGATCCCGCTCGCGGTGCATCCGGCCATGACCTTCACCGGCACGACCATCGACCTCGCGCGTCTGCACGGCACGTGGTTCGCGGTCACCGCGCCCTCGCCGGTGCTGCCGATCGGCCAGGCCCTCGTCGTCGAGATGGGCGGTGAGCCGTTCGTCATCGCCGAGGCCGACCGCGCCGCGTACGGCGAGGCGATCGACACCGCGACCTCGTTCTCGAGCGCGATCGTCGACCAGGCCAGCGGCATCCTGCAGGGCATCGGCATGCCGCGGCCGGGTGCGGTGCTCGCCCCGCTCGTACGCAGCGCCGTCGAGAACGCGCTCGCCAGGCACGACCCCGGACCGTGGCCCGGAGGTCCCGGTACGATCGACTGGGCCGCCGACGAGCGGTGGCCGGGAGGAGCCACGTGATCGAGGTGGCGACGAACGCCGATGGAGCCAGCACCGGCAGCGCGAGCGACACGACGAGCACCCGCACGGTGAACACCATCGCCGGCCTGCGCGCCGTGCTCGACGAGCGACGCCGCGGCGGGGCATCCGTCGCCCTGGTACCGACCATGGGCGCGCTGCACGATGGTCATCTCGCGCTCGTGCGCCGCGCCCGCGAACTGGCCGACGTCGTGGTCGTGTCGATCTTCGTGAACCCGCTGCAGTTCGGCCCGACCGAGGACCTCGACCGCTACCCGCGCACGCTCGAGGCGGATGTCGCGGCGCTCTCGGGCCTCGGAGTCGACGTCGTCTTCGCACCCGACGTCGCCGAGATGTACCCGGACGGGTCGGCGGCCGGCACGAAGGTGACGGCGGGGCCGGTCGGCGGCCGCTACGAGGGGGCGCACCGCCCCGGACACTTCGACGGCATGCTGACGGTCGTCGCCAAGCTCTTCTCGATCGCGCAGCCCGACGTCGCCGTGTTCGGGCAGAAGGACGCCCAGCAGGTGTTCCTCGTGACGCGCATGGTCGCCGACCTCGATCTGCGGCTGCGCATCGAGGTCGTTCCGACGGTGCGCGAGGCCGACGGGCTCGCGCTCTCGAGCCGCAACCGCTTCCTCGACGGGCGCGAACGCGTCGCCGCGCTCGTGCTGGCCGAGTCGCTCGACGCCGCGCGCACGTCGGCCGCCGACGGCGCGTCCGAACTGCTCGCCGAGGGCGTCGCCGCGTTCGGCGACCATGACGGCGTCGACCTCGACTACTTCGTGGTCGTCGACCCGGCGACGTTCCTGCCCGTCGACGAGGAGTTCCGCGGGCGGGCGCTCGTGCTCGTCGCAGCGCGCGTCGGCACGACCCGGCTCATCGACAACGCCTTCGTCGAGATCGGTGCCGACGCGGGTGCAGACGCAGGGCCCGACGCACGTGCGGAGCTTCCCCCCAGTCCGGCTGAGTAGGCTTGACGGGCACGTGCCCCGCGACGAGAGAGAACGATGGCCGAGACCCAGACGGATTCCGCCCTGCCCGCCGATGAGCCCACTGCGGCTGAGATCTCCGAGCAGAAGGCCGTGCGCCTCGCCAAGCGCGAACGCCTGATCGCGGCATCCGACGACCTCGGTGGCGGCGCCTACCCGGTGCGTCTGCCGATCACGACGACGATCCCAGCGGTGCGCGCGCAGTTCACCGACCTCGAGGCCGACGTCGCGACGGGCGAGCAGGTCGGCCTCGCGGGCCGCGTCGTGTTCTCGCGCAACACGGGCAAGCTCTGCTTCGCGACCCTCCAGGCGGGCGACGGCAGCCGCATCCAGGCCATGGTCTCGCTGGCCGAGGTCGGCGAGGAGTCGCTCGCCGCCTGGAAGGAGCTCGTCGACCTGGGCGACCACGTGTTCGTGGCCGGCGAGGTCATCACGAGCCGTCGCGGCGAACTCTCGATCATGGTGACCGCGTGGCAGATCGCCGCGAAGGCGATCCTGCCGCTGCCGAACCTGCACAACGACCTCAACGAGGAGACGCGGGTCCGCAGCCGGTACCTCGACCTCATCGCCCGCGAGCAGGCGCGCAAGAACGTGCTCGACCGCGCCAAGACCAACGCGAGCCTGCGCCGCACGTTCGACGGCCTCGGCTTCGTCGAGGTCGAGACCCCGATGCTCCAGGTCATGCACGGCGGGGCATCCGCTCGCCCGTTCGTGACGCACTCGAACGCGTTCGACACCGAGCTGTACCTGCGCATCGCGCCCGAGCTGTACCTCAAGCGTGCCGTCGTCGGCGGCATCGAGCGCGTGTTCGAGATCAACCGCAACTTCCGCAACGAGGGCGCCGACTCGACGCACAGCCCCGAGTTCGCGATGCTCGAGGCCTACGAGGCCTACGGCGACTACACCACGATGGCCGACCTCACGCAGCGCCTCATCCAAGACGCCGCGCTCGCGACGAGCGGCTCGCACGTCGTGACCTGGGCCGACGGCACCGAGTTCGACCTCGGCGGCGAGTGGGACCGCATCTCGATGTACGGCACGCTCTCCGAAGCGGTCGGCGAGCAGATCACGGCCGAGACCCCGATCGAGCGGCTGCGCCAGCTCGCCGACGAGGCCGGCATCGAGATCGAGCACCCCTTGCCCGGCAAGTACGTCGAAGAGCTCTGGGAGCACCACATCAAGGGCGGGCTCGTGCGCCCGACCTTCGTCATGGACTTCCCGCTCGACACCTCGCCGCTCGTGCGCGCGCACCGCAGCACCGCAGGCGTGGTCGAGAAGTGGGACCTCTACGTGCGCGGCTTCGAGCTGGCCACCGGCTACTCCGAGCTCGTCGACCCCGTCGTGCAGCGCGAGCGCTTCGTCGAGCAGGCCAAGCTCGCCGCCGACGGCGACCCCGAGGCCATGCGCCTCGACGAGGAGTTCCTGCGTGCGCTCGAGTTCGGCATGCCGCCCTCGGGCGGCATGGGCATGGGCATCGACCGACTGCTCATGGCACTCACGGGTCTCGGCATCCGCGAGACCATCCTGTTCCCGCTGGTCAAGTGAGTCGACCGGCCATGACTTCGAAGAGCGGATGCCGCAGATGAACGACTACCTCCCCAAGAGCGAACTCGAGCCCGAGCCCGACCCCAAGCGCCCGTCGAACACGCGCCTCGCGATCTGGATCATCGTTGGCGCGATCGGCGCCTACCTGCTGGGTTCCGGCATCTGGGGCCTGCTGACCTGAGCCGAACGGATGCCGCGCAACCGGGCCCGCGCGAGCGGCGCCGCGCCGCGGCATCCGATTTCCCAGCAGAAGCACGTATTCTGAACCCCTATGGACGAATTCTGGGCCAATGCGATCTGGTCGCTCGCGCCGACGGTGCTCATCGGACTCATCTTCTGGTTCGTGATGCGCGCGATCCTGCGCGCCGACCGCACCGAGCGTGCGGCGTACGCCCAGATCGAGGCCGAGGAGCGCGCGAAGCTGGGTCTCCCCGCTCGCCAGCGCAGCAGCCCCGAACGCACCGCCGACTGACCCGATGACGTCGGAGGAGACCGCGATGGTCACGGCGATCGTGACCTTCGCGCTGCTCGCGATCGACCTCGTGATCCGCGTGGTCGCGGTCATCGTGGTACCGCGCAACCGCCGCCCGACGGCGGGCATGGCGTGGCTGCTCGCGATCTTCTTCATCCCGTACCTGGGCGTGCTCTTCTTCCTGCTCATCGGCAACCCGAAGCTGCCGAAGAAGCGGCGCGAGAAGCAGGCCCAGGTCGACGAGCTCATCCGCGAGTCGACGCACGGCGTCGAGCGGGTCAGCGACTCGAGCGGCTGGCCGGCGTGGTTCGAGGGCGTCGTGCGGCTCAACCGCAACCTCGGGGCGATGCCGCTCATCGGCTCGAACAGCGCGAGCCTCATCGGCGGCTATCAAGAATCCCTCGACACGATGACGGCGGAGGTCGCCAGGGCGAAGCGGTACGTGCACGTCGAGTTCTACATCCTCGCGCTCGACCAGACCACCGAGCCGTTCTTCGCGGCGCTCGGCGATGCCGTGCAGCGGGGCGTGAAGGTGCGCGTGCTGCTCGACCACATCGCGTCGCTGCGGTCGAAGGGGTATCGCCGAACGCTGCGTCGCCTGACCGCCATGGGCGTCTCGTGGCAGCTCATGCTCCCGGTGCAGCCGTTCAAGGGCAAGTACCAGCGGCCCGACCTGCGCAACCACCGCAAGATCCTCGTGGTCGACGGCGCGGTCGCGTTCATGGGGTCGCAGAACCTCATCGACCGCAGCTACAACAAGCGCGGCAACATCCGTCGCGGGCTCAAGTGGAAAGAACTGGTCACGCGGGTCGAGGGCCCGATCGTGTCGGGGCTCGACGTCATCTTCCGAACCGACTGGTACCTCGAGACCGGCGAAGAGCTGACGCGAGACATCCCCGAGGCCTTCGACCAGCCGAGCGAGGCGCAGGACCTCGACTGCCAGGTCGTGCCGAGCGGGCCGGGCTTCCCGAACCAGAACAACCTGAAGCTGTTCCTCGCGCTGCTCTACGCGGCCAAGCAGAAGCTCATCATCACGAGCCCGTACTTCGTGCCCGACGAGTCGATGCTCGTCGCCATCAGCGGCGCGACGCAGCGCGGCGTGCACGTCGAGCTCTTCGTCTCGGAGATCGGCGACCAGGCCCTCGTCTACCACGCGCAGCGCTCGTACTACGAGGCGCTGCTCCGGGCCGGCGTGAAGATCTACATGTACAAGGCGCCGTACATCCTGCATGCGAAGCACTTCACGATCGACGAGGATGTCGCGGTCATCGGCTCGAGCAACATGGACATCCGTTCCTTCGAGCTCAACATGGAGATCTCGCTGCTCGTGCGCGGCCGCTCCTTCGTGCAGGAGATGCGGGCCGTCGAGGACGGGTACCGCGCCGACAGCCGCGAGCTCACGCTCGAGGAGTGGATGCGCCAGCCGATCCGCTCGACGGTGCTCGACAACCTCGCGCGGCTCACGTCGGCGCTGCAGTAGCCGAGCAAACGTATTCCTGCTGTCACCGCCGTGTAACACGGCGTCCGTAGCGTGCTGAAGAGTTGTTCGCCGCTTCCCCTCGCTCGGCGATCTCGTTGTCGCGCCTGCGTGCTACAAGCCTTGCAACAATACGCAGTCGACTTGCGTGAATTGACAAGAATCATGCGCCGAACGAAACCATATGCACCTTTGATGCGTGATTGACTCATTCTCACGCACGATCATTGCCACCTCGATGATCTGCGGGTTCCACCGCGTGCCTGCGATCCAGCGCCGTGTCTTCGACCCTCGCACTCGAACTGGAGCACCATGACGTTCAGACACGTCCTCTCCGGTGTCGGGGTGGCCGCCATCGTCGGCGCAGCCCTCGTCACCGCAAGCGCACCGGCCGTCGCCGCGACGCCGACGCCCGGGGCACTCCCCATCACCTATCCGATCTCCTCGCTCGTCGACGCGCCCGCGTCGTACCCGAGCCAGCCGACCCTCGCCATTCCGGCCGACAACCCCGCCGACGCCTCGATCGCCCGCGGCGCCGTGCCGTACGACGAGATCGCGCCGCGCCTCAACACCCTCATGGCGCAGAGCGACCGCATCTCGGTGCAGGTCGTCGGACAGTCCGTGCTCGGCCGCGACATCCACCTCGTGACCATCACGTCGCCCGAGACGCCCGCCGAGACCGCGCAGCAGGCCGCCTGGCGCGACGAGATCAAGCACGACGCCACCGGCGCGGCCGCCGACGACGAACTCATGTCCGGATACAAGGTGCCGGTCTGGTTCAACGCGAACATCCACGGCAACGAGTGGGAGGGCACCGACGGCGTCCTGCCGTACATCGAGCACCTCGCGACCGCGCCCATCGAAGAGGTCTCCGACGTCCTCGACGGCTACCGCCTCTACTTCACCGTCACGAACAACCCCGACGGCCGTGCGCTCGGTCAGCGGGCCAACGCCGACGGGTTCGACGCCAACCGCGACATGATCACGGGCGTCACGCCGGAGGCGCGCATCATCCGCGACCTCTCGGGCATCATCCAGCCCACGTTCTACGTCGACCTGCACGGCTACACGAGCGTGCTGCAGATCGAGCCGTGCGGCCCGCCCCACGGTGAGAACTACGAGTACGACCTCTTCCTGCCGCACGCCTACGAGGCCGCGCTGGCGATCGAGGAGGCCGTCGTCGACGCGAACATCCCCGGCAACACCTACCTCGCCGCCGACGGCGGGGCGACCACCGAGAACACCGGCAAGGTCAAGATCCCCTACCGCGACATCCGCTCCGGATGGGACGACTGGCCCCCGATCTTCACGCCGCAGTTCATCGCGTACCAGGGCGCCATCACGAACACCGTCGAGCTGCCCCTCGGCCGCACGAACAACGCCGCGCAGAACCAGGCCAACACGCTGGTGAACGTCGAGGTCGCCGAGCTCGTCATCGAGACGTCGGTCGACTACGTGGTCGACAACGCCGCCGCACTGCTCGAGAACCAGATCGAGATCTTCCGCCGCGGCGACGCGGGCGAGGAACTGCGCACGATCGCGGCCGACGCCGACCCCACGACGATCCCCGGCCCCGACCAGTGGGCTGACATCTGGGACGAGACCGACGTGTACCGTGCGGAGTTCCCCCGCGGTTACGTGATCCCCACGGGCGCCGCGCAGCGTTCGGCGACCGACGCCGCACGCCTCGTCGACCAGCTCATCGCGAACGGCGTCGAGGTCTCCCGCGCAACGGCCGCGTTCACGATCGACGGCGTCGAGTACCCCGCGGGCAGCTACGTGGTCGACATGCACCAGCCCCTCCGCGGCATGGCGAACGTGCTCCTCGACGAGGGCTCGGACATCTCCGAGCGCGTACCCGACATGTACGACATCTCGGCCTGGAGCCTCGCGCTGCTCTGGGGCGCCGACGTCATCGATGTCGGTTCGACGACCGACGCCGAACTGCCGATGCCCGTCGAAGCCGTCGAGGAAGCCGCGACGACCGGCGCCGTGCCGGCCGAGGGCGCGTACCTCGAGCTCGCGACCGCGGGTGCGGCCGAGTACCAGGCGATCAACGCCCTGCTCGACGCCGGGGTGCCGGTCTCGGCGTTCGAGGACGGCAGCGTCATCATCGCCGGCTCGTCGCGCGACGCGGCGCAGGTCGTCGCCGACGCGTACGGTGTGGCCTTCACGGCATCCGACGGGCTGCGACTTCGCGAGGAGCCGAGCCGCGGCCTCGACCGACTGACGGTCGCGTACTCGGGCACGCAGGACGACCGCGTCACCCTGCAGCGACTCGGGTTCACCGACATCCGCCTCGTGAGCGCTGCGACGATCACCTCGGGTGCGGTCGACCTGTCGACGGCCGACGTGCTCTGGGTCGGCGGCAACCTCGCCTTCACCGGCGCGAACGCCGCCGGCGCGACGAAGGTGCAGGAGTTCCTCGCTGCCGGCAAGGGAGTTTCGGGCAAGGGCACGGCGGTCGCGGCCTTCGCGAACACCTTCGGCCTGACGACCGTCACGGCCAACAGCGGCACGAGCGGCTCCAACGGCATCGTGCACGTCGCCGATGCCGAAGGCGGACTGCTGTCGACCTACACGCAGGACACCGCGTTCGTCTACCCGGCCGTCTGGTACACCGGGTTGGGCGCGAACACCGAGGTCGAGCAGACCTACGCGAGTGACGACACGCTCGTCGCGGGTCACTGGGCCGACAGCGCAGGGCGTTCGACGACGGATGCCGCGGGCCAGGCCTCGGTCGTCACGGCGACGGCCGCCGGCGGATCGCGCCTCGCGATGCTCGGCACGTCGGTGAACTTCCGCACGCACCCGGTCGGGTCCTACCCGGCGATCGCCCGCAGCCTCTACTGGGTCGCCGGCGAGGGCGCAGCGGTCGTGCCGCCCGTGACCGAGGAGGACCTCACCGAGGACACTCGCGGCGGCGTGAGCCTGCCCGACTCGGTCGAGGCCGGCGCGACGATCCGCGTGGGCATCGAGGGCGACCTCGAGGGCACCGAGTTCCAGGCCGTCCTGTTCTCGACGCCCGTGCAGCTCGGCACCAGGACCGTGCTCGACGGCGGATTCGAGGTGACGGTTCCGGCCGACACCGAGCCCGGCGTGCACCGACTCGCGGTGCTCACCGCATCGGGCGAGCTCTTCGGCTGGGACGACTTCACGGTCGTCGCCGCACCCGGCGGCGAGACGCCCGTCGAGACCGAGGCGCCGGCCGTTCCCGGTTCGGGCACGGCGAGCAGCGGGTCCGGCGACGGCCTCGCCGACACCGGGTTCCCGGTGGCCTTGCCCCTCGGCATCGGTGCGGGTGTGCTGCTGCTCGGAGCCGCGGTGATGTTCATCGCACGCCGACGCAGGATGGCGGGTTCCGCCGAGTAGCCGGCCGAGCCGAGGTTCCGACGCGGCGCCGCGGGCGCGATGCACGAGCATCGACGCCCGCGGCGTTCCGCGATCCAGGGCGATCGGATGCCGCGGCTCAGGCTCGCGGCTTCAGCCGCACGGTCGGCAGCTCGGGCGCAGGCAGCGCGTCGCCGTCGAAGCCGTCGACCGTGCCGAACCGGCCGTCGGCGTCGCCGCGGGCGATGACGTCGGACTGCCACGCACGCCGGAACTCGGCGATCTCGTCGTGCGTGCGACCGATGAAGTTCCACCACATCACGATCTCCTCGCCGAACGGCACCCCTCCGATCAGCACGACCCTGGCGGACTCGTGCCCTCCGGCACGGATTCGCACACCCTCGTGCCCGACCGCGACGTACCCGAGCTCGTGCTGCGCGAGGTGCGACGTGTGACCGGCGACGGCGAGCGGATCGGCATCGGGCGAGGCATCGTCGTGCTCGCTCTCGAGCGCGGCGATCGTCGCGGTGACCGGACCCCGGTCGACGAGCAGGCCGTGCTCGAAGGCGGGGTCGAGCTCGATCCAGGCCTCCCCGCCGGCGGGCAGTTCGATCTGCGCACCGACGAGCGGCGAGAACACGGTGACCGAGGTCTCGGCGTCGATGCCGGGCAGCGATCCGGCGAACACGCGGACGACGGCGTCGTCGACCTCGACGGGCTCGGTCTCGGCATGCTCGAAGAACGGAGCGACGGTGCGCGCGGCATCCGGGAGCGCGACCCAGAGCTGCACCCCGTGGAGCCGAGAGGTGTCGGGCGTGGACACCTCGGAGTGCGCGATGCCTCGCCCGGCAGTCATGAGGTTCACGGCGCCCGGTCGCACGAACTCGGCGCTGCCCGTGCTGTCGTGGTGCTCGATCTCGCCCTCGAAGAGCCAGCTCACGGTCTGCAGCCCCGTGTGCGGATGCGGGGGCACGACCATGCCGCCGGAGGTCGCGACCTCGTCGGGGCCGTAGTGGTCGACGAAGCACCACGCGCCGATCGTCGTGCGGCCGCGCTGGGGGAGGGTGCGGCGCACGTTCATGGCGCGCGGACCGCCGAGCGGCACCTCGCGCGGCTGGAGCACCGCGATCAGCGCGGCACCCGACGGCTCGGGCGGGCACACGAGCTCGACGGGGTCACGCTCGAGATTGCTCATGCCCGCATGCTAGCCCCAGCCCGCCGTGTCTCGAGGCGCGCCGGACGCAGTCGAACCGATACCATTACGGCATGCACTCCTCCCTCACCCTTCGTCGTGCAGGCCTCGCGGCCGTGGCCGTGGCATCCGTGTTCCTGCTCTCCGCATGCAACCCCAGCCCTCGCCCCATCGAGAACTTCGCGGGAATGCCGGTCAGCGACCACGCGGGCGATGCCGAGGGCAACGGCGGCGACGACGAGGAGCACGCCGACGAGGAGACCGCCACCGAGGGGCTGTCGGCCCAGTGGCTCGGACAGGGCGGCCAGATCGCCGTCACGGTCTCGGGCAGCTCGACGTGCCCGCCGGTCGGCACGCGCATCAACGTGATCGACCAGGCCGGCGAGGGCAACCGCGTCTCGGTCGACCTCGCCGAGCTTCCGGCCGACCAGGTCTGCACCATGGACTACGTGCCGCACACCACCGTCTTCTGGAGCCCGGTCTTCGTGACCACGACCGAGCCGCTCGTCGTCGAGGTCGGCGACCAGTCGGTCACCGTCCCGATCAAGTAGCCGGTCGCGGGCGGCGAACGAGCAGTTCGCCGATCTCGCAGTCGAGGGCTTCGCAGATCGCCTGGAGGGTCGAGAAGCGGATGGCTCGCGCCCGGTCGTTCTTCAGCACGCTGAGGTTCACGACCGAGACGCCGACGAGCTCGCTGAGCCTCGCGAGCGTCATTCCGCGCGCCTGGAGCAGTTCGTCGAGGCGGCAGTGCACATCGGATGCCTCGTCGGGTTCGGCGGGCGGCATCAGACGAGCCCCTCGGTGTCCCGCTGCAGGCGATCGCCGATCGAGAACACGACGGTCGCGAGCGCCGAGATGAAGGCGAGCAGGAGCAATGGCGCGAGGTCGACCGCCATCACGACGTTGTCGAACGCGCGCCCGCTGATCTCGGCGAACGCGCCGTTCGCGGCCATGTTCGCGAAGAACGGCACCGCGGCGTAGCCGATCAGGCCGGTGAAGCCCGCGATCGTGACGAGTCGGGTGTTGCGCCGGCTGAAGACCCGGCCGCGCATGACCGACCAGCTGAGCAGCACGAGGCAGACGACGACCACGACGACGGTGGCGGCGGCGATGACCTGCTCGATCACGAGCGAGGCGACCGAGAGCGCCGGCAGTGTCTCGGCCGTGATGGAGGCGCGGTCGAGCACCACGGGCACCCCGGCGCCGTCGGGCCCGATCGGAGCCTCGGCCACGGTGCCGGCGAACTCGGCCGGAACCTGCACGTCGCGGTTGGGCAGCACCTCGATGATGCGCAGCACGGCCGCGACGACGGCCCAGACCGCGATCACGGCTCCCGCGCCGAGGAACGTCCACATGCCCGCGACGTCGCCCCGACTCGGGCGGTACTGCTGGGTCGTGGTGCTCATCACGTCCTCCATAACGAATATCGATAACAACGAATATCGATACGGTAGGTCTGAATCGGGGCGCCTGTCAACCCGCGGCCGTGATTCCCACGGCGCGTGCGGCGCGACATCCGCAGCCCTGATGCACCGACGACCTCGGATGTCACTCCGATGCGCCCACGGCGAACAGCGGCCCATGCGGCATCCGTGCTGGTTACGCTCGATGTATCGGCGCCCCCTGCCCTGAGGGGTCGAGAGGAGTAGAGCATGTTCGAGAGATTCACCGACCGAGCCCGTCGTGTCGTCGTCCTGGCCCAAGAAGAGGCCAAGATGCTCAACCACAACTACATCGGCACCGAGCACATCCTGCTCGGGCTCATCCACGAGGGTGAAGGCGTCGCCGCCAAGGCGCTCGAGTCGCTCGGCATCTCGCTCGACGCGGTGCGCGAGCAGGTGCAGGACATCATCGGCCAGGGCCAGCAGCAGCCGACGGGGCACATCCCGTTCACGCCGCGCGCCAAGAAGGTGCTCGAGCTGTCGCTCCGCGAGGCCCTGCAGCTCGGCCACAACTACATCGGCACCGAGCACATCCTGCTCGGCCTGATCCGCGAGGGCGAGGGCGTCGCAGCCCAGGTGCTCGTGAAGCTCGGGGCCGACCTCAACCGCGTGCGCCAGCAGGTCATCCAGCTGCTCTCGGGCTACCAGGGCAAGGAGCAGGTGCAGGTCGGCGCGAACGACCAGCAGCAGCCGCAGGGTGGATCGCAGATCCTCGACCAGTTCGGCCGCAACCTCACGCAGGCGGCTCGCGAGTCCAAGCTCGACCCCGTGATCGGGCGCGAGAAGGAGATCGAGCGCGTCATGCAGATCCTGTCGCGCCGCTCCAAGAACAACCCCGTGCTCATCGGCGAACCCGGCGTCGGCAAGACCGCCGTCGTCGAGGGCCTCGCGCAGGCCATCGTGAAGAACGAGGTCCCCGAGACGCTGAAGGACAAGCAGCTCTACTCGCTCGACCTCGGCTCGCTCATCGCCGGCAGCCGTTACCGCGGCGACTTCGAGGAGCGCCTGAAGAAGGTCACGAAAGAGATCCGCACGCGCGGCGACATCATCGTCTTCATCGACGAGATCCACACCCTCGTGGGTGCAGGTGCCGCCGAGGGCGCGATCGACGCGGCCTCGATCCTGAAGCCGCTCCTCGCGCGCGGCGAGCTGCAGACCATCGGCGCCACCACGCTCGACGAGTACCGCAAGCACTTCGAGAAGGATGCCGCCCTCGAGCGCCGCTTCCAGCCGATCCAGGTGCAGGAGCCCTCGCTTCCCCACACGATCAACATCCTCAAGGGGCTCCGCGACCGCTACGAGGCGCACCACAAGGTCTCCATCACCGACGGCGCCATCGTCTCCGCGGCGAACCTGGCCGACCGCTACATCAGCGACCGCTTCCTGCCCGACAAGGCCATCGACCTGATCGACGAGGCCGGCGCCCGCCTGCGCCTGTCGATCCTCTCGTCGCCCCCCGAGCTGCGCGAGTTCGACGAGAAGATCGCCGTCGTCCGCGCCGCGAAGGAGACGGCCATCGAGGAGCAGGACTTCGAGAAGGCCGCCTCGCTCCGCGACGAGGAGAAGAACCTCCTCGGCGAGCGTCTGCGCCTCGAGAAGCAGTGGAAGGCCGGCGACGTCAAGACCAGCGCGGTCGTCGATGAGGGCCTCATCGCCGAAGTGCTGGCGCAGGCCACCGGCATCCCCGTCTTCAAGCTCACCGAAGAGGAGTCCTCGCGACTCGTCTTCATGGAGAAGGCGCTGCACGAGCGCGTCATCGGCCAGGAGGAGGCGATCTCCGCCCTGTCGAAGACGATCCGCCGCACCCGCGCCGGCCTGAAGGACCCGCACCGCCCGTCGGGCTCGTTCATCTTCGCCGGCCCCACCGGCGTCGGCAAGACCGAGCTCGCCAAGGCGCTCGCGGAGTTCCTCTTCGACGACGAGGCCGCGATGATCTCGCTCGACATGTCGGAGTACGGCGAGAAGCACACCGTCTCGCGACTGTTCGGCGCCCCTCCCGGGTTCGTCGGCTTCGAAGAGGGCGGCCAGCTCACCGAGAAGGTTCGTCGCAAGCCCTTCAGCGTCGTGCTCTTCGACGAGATCGAGAAGGCGCACCCCGACATCTTCAACTCGCTCCTGCAGATCCTCGAAGAGGGTCGTCTGACCGACGGTCAGGGGCGCGTGGTCGACTTCAAGAACACCGTCATCATCATGACGACGAACCTCGGCACGAAGGACATCTCGAGCGGGCCTGTCGGCTTCGCGCTCGAGGGCGATCCCCGCACCGGCTACGACCTCATGCGCGGCAAGGTGAAGGAGGAGCTGAAGAAGCACTTCAAGCCCGAGTTCCTGAACCGCGTCGACGAGATCATCGTGTTCCCGCAGTTGTCCAAGCCCGAACTGCTGCAGATCGTCGACCTGTTCCTGAAGCGTCTCGGCGACCGCATGCTCGATCGCGACATGACGGTGGATCTCACGGTTCCGGCCAAGGAGCGCCTCATCGAACTCGGCTACGACCCGGCCCTGGGCGCACGCCCGCTGCGCCGTGCCGTGCAGCGCGAGATCGAAGACGCCCTGTCCGAGAAGATCCTGCACGGCGAGCTCAACGCGGGCGACCACGTGCACGTGGACTTCGAGGGCGGCCAGTTCGTGTTCACGACGACCCAGCGGGCGCTGCCCGTCGGCGTCGGCGTCAACACCGGCGCGGCCATCGGCACCGGGCCGGCGACGCCCGACCTCGCGGTCACGTCGGACTAGTCGCGGTCGTCCACGGGCGGATGCCGCGACATCCGCCCGGCGCATCGACGACGTGTGCATCGACACCGTGAATGGGGTCGGACCTTCGGGTCCGGCCCCTTTCGCCATCTTGGCGCGAGATGTTCAGGTTCGAATTGCATGTTTCGACATAGGCTCCAACCATGGAGCAGAAGAAGGCGACCGAGCAGCACGCCGTCGCCGAAGTGGTCGACCGTCTCGCCGAGAAATACCCGGGGGTCGATCGCGATGAGATCGCCCGCATCGTCGCCGACGAGTACGCCGGCCTCGAGGGCAAGCCCGTGCGCGACTTCGTGCCCGTGCTCGTCGAGAAGAGCGCCAAGAAGCGGGTGAAGCAGGCCGCGAAGGCCTGAGCGATTCGCGGTCCACGGTTCGGGGTCGACGCGGCTCGATAGGGTTGCATGGTGAACAGCCCCGTCACCGTGCGCGCCGCGCGCACCAGCGATGTGCCCGCCATCCTCGCGCTCGTCGAGCCGCTCGTTTCGCGACGCATCCTGCTCGGCAAGGAGCGCGTCGACCTCTACGGAGCGATCCAGGAGTTCCGGGTGGCAGAGCTCTCCGAGACCGGTGAGGTCATCGGTGCCGGCGCCCTGCACGCCATGTGGGAAGACCTCGGCGAGGTGCGCACGCTCGTCGTGGCCGACGCCTGGCTCGGGCACGGCGTGGGTCACGCGATCGTCGACCGCCTCGTCGACGACGCCCGCGAACTCGGACTCAGCCGGCTGTTCTGCCTCACGTTCGAGGTCGACTTCTTCGCCCGTCACGGGTTCGTCGACATGGGCGCCGAGACCGTCGCACCCGAGGTCTACGCGGAGCTCGTGCGCTCGCACGACGACGGCGTGGCCGAGTTCCTCGACCTCGCGCGCGTGAAGCAGAACACGCTCGGCAACACCCGCATGCTGAAGTCCCTCTGAACGGCGCGTTGATCGGGCATTTCGGCACGCCGGGCGCGCGCCACCGGCATCCGCCGCCCGGTCGTACCCTGTGAGCATGTCGACGAATCAGACACCGGCACGACGGCAATCGCCGCAGGTGTACCGTCGGCGACGCCTGGTCGTGCTGCTGGGGCTGCTCGCGGTGGTCGTCGCCGTCGTGCTCATCATCGTGCGACCCGGTGGCGCCCAGGGTGAGACCGACCAGAAGGCACCGGCGACGACCGCGCCGGCCGCTCCTCCGGCCACGACGATCCCCACCGAAGCGGTCGCGGCCGACGGCGACCCCTGCGCGCCCGAGCAGATCACCGTCGAACCCGTCACGGACAAGACGGTCTACGAGGCCGGCGAACAGCCGCAACTCTCCGTCACGATCACGAACGTCGGGCGCAACGTCTGCGTGCTGAACGCCGGCACGGCCGCGCAGGTCTTCACGATCAAGAGCGGCGACGAGCAGTACTGGGTCTCCACCGACTGCCAGACCGACAAGATCGACGCCGAGGTGTCGCTGACGCCCGGCACCCCCGTGAGCTCGGCGGCCCCGCTCGTCTGGGATCGCACGCGCTCGGCGCCCGACACGTGCGAGGGCGCCCGCGAGACCGTGCCGGCCGGCGGCGCGTCGTACCACCTGTCGGTCTCGGTCGACGGGTTCGAGAACGACGACCTGACGAAGCAGTTCCAGCTGTACTGAGCTGCCTGGGTCGGGGCGCAGGGCGCGCGGCATCGTCTGGCATCGGCTCGGTACGCTTGAGGGATGGCGCAGCGCAAGAAGTCGAGCAAATCGGGCAAGGGCGGGGAACCCGTCGAGTTTCGCTCGGAGGCGCTCGCATCGGCGCTCGAGAAGCAGGACATCGCGGCCGTCGCGCTCGCCCTGCGCCACGGCAACACCGTGGTGCCGCTCATCAAACCCGGGCCCCGCGACAAGCCGCTCGACGGCGGCGAGGTCTGGACCTACCGCGACCCGGCCACTGGCGACGTGGCGTTGCTGCTGTTCAGCGACGCCGCGAACAAGCCCGACAACCTGCCGCCTGCGGTCGGCCTGCAGAGCCCGGCATGGCTGCGCACCTTCTTGAAGCGTCACGAGTCGACGATCACCACCGTCTTTCTCGACATCGCGGGGCCGCACCCGATGCAGGCGCAGCCGGCCGAGCTGCTCAAGGCGCTCGAGGCCTGAGCCGCCGAGCCCCGCGCCCCTCGGCGACCGAGCGGCCCACGGGCAGTGCGCGCGAGCGAAGGCACACAGGCAGGGCCGGATGCGCGCGGGCGGGTCAGAACGCGGCGTCGAGTTCGCGTTCGCGTTCGGTGGTGGCGGCCGCGAGGGCGCGCCCGACGGCGGCCTGCACGCTGCCGGCCTCGACGTCGAGGATCGTCGTGTAGCCGAGCCGGCGGGCCTCGCTGCCGCGCTGCTTGGCCGAGCTGACGGGGCGCACCTCGCCGGCGAGGCTGATCTCGCCGAATGCGGCGAGGTTGTGCGGCACCGCGCGGTCGCGCATCGCCGACGCGATGGCGATGGCGATGGCGAGGTCGGCGCCCGGTTCGATCAGGCGCACGCCGCCGACCGTGGAGACGTAGACGTCGTGTTCGCCGATCTGCCGGAGGCCCGCACGGCGTTCGAGTACG
Organism: Agromyces aureus; assembly: GCF_001660485.1. GTDB lineage: Bacteria > Actinomycetota > Actinomycetes > Actinomycetales > Microbacteriaceae > Agromyces > Agromyces aureus. The sequence continues at coordinate 3,513,865 of NZ_CP013979.1, read as the reverse complement.
GCGAGGATCATCGCGACGCGCGACGGGTCGACGCCGTTGACGACGCGTCGCGGCTGCGGCGCCTTGGTGGCCACGACGAGCGCCTGCACCTCGACGGGCAGCGCGCGGCGCCCTTCGAGCGCGACGGTGACGCACGTGCCGCTCACGGCGGCCCCGCGGCTGAGGAACAGCCCGCTGGGGTCGGGCACCTCGCTGATGCCGTCGCCGGTCATCTCGAAGCAGCCGACCTCGTCGGTCGGGCCGAAGCGGTTCTTCAGCGCGCGTACGAAGCGCAGCGCGGTCTGGCGGTCGCCCTCGAACTGGCACACGACATCGACGAGGTGCTCGAGCAGGCGCGGGCCGGCGATCGTGCCGTCTTTCGTGACGTGGCCGACGAGGAGCACGGGCAGCTCGCGTTCTTTCGCCAGACGGATGAGCGTGGACGCGACCTCGCGTACCTGCCCGGGCTGGCCGGCGATGCCGTCGTTCAGCGAGCTCGTGACCGTCTGCACGGAGTCGACGATGAGCAGTTCGGGCTGCACGGCGTCGACCTGGCCGATGACGGTCGCGAGGTCGGTCTCGGCGGCGAGGAACAGCTCGGGCTGCATGGCGCCCGTTCGGCCGGCCCGCAGGCGCACCTGGGCGACCGATTCTTCGGCGCTGACGTAGAGCACACGGCGACCGGACGCCGCCACGCGCGCCGCGACATCCAGCAGCAGAGTGGACTTGCCCACGCCGGGCTCGCCGCTCAGCAGGATCGCCGCGCCGGGCACGATGCCGCCGCCGAGCACGCGGTCGAACTCGCCGACGCCGCTCGGCCAGTGGCCGCGCTCTTCGGTCGTGACCTCGGTGATGGAACGCGCGACCTGCGAGGCGCCGATCGCGACGGGCTTCAGCGAACGCGTGATGCCGGTCTGCTCGCTCGCCTCGACGACCGTGCCCCACTGCTGGCACTCGGCGCACCGGCCGACCCACTTGACGGTGCTCCAGCCGCATTCGGTGCAACGGTACGCGGATGCGGGTTTTGCCATGGTGCGAGCGTACGTGCGGCCGCCGACATCGGCGCCGATCGCGGGGCCGGCGAGCCGCGGCATCCGCTCGGTCGCTCGTTTTGGTCGATTCGGCAGTGTCGCCTACTATTGACCTCGGTACCGTGTCCGAGCGGCCGAAGGTGCAACTCTCGAAAAGTTGTGTGCGTGAAAGCGCACCGTGGGTTCAAATCCCACCGGTACCGCCACCAGAACCCCCGATCTCCTCTGCAGGAGGTCGGGGGTTCTCTCGTGGTCGGTGCCGTCGGTCGGGTCAGTGCCGCCAGCGCCATCGGTCGACACGTCGGACATCCATCGATGAGCATCTTCTGCAGGACGACCGGTTCGCGGTACGCTCCCGATCAGGGAGCACACTCGTCTCCGGGCGCGCTCATTCCGTGGAGGTGCCCGTGACCCAGTCGACATCCTTGGCCCGCATCGTCCGTCGTCCGATCGACGACGCGGAGGCTCGCGAATCCACCGCACTGCTCGTGGGTGCCGCGGCATTCCTGGTCGGCACGGTGCCCGCGCTGTTCCTCTTCCAGGGGCGCGACCTGCCCATCGCCGGGCGGGACTCGTTCGGCGATGCCGCGGCCATCGGGGCGGCGCTCGCCGCGCTCGCCGCCTTCCTGTTCGGCTGCGTGCTGCGTCGCGCGCAGCAACGGGCGCTCGACGGTTCGAACGGCACCGGCACCGGCACCGGGCGACGGCTGCGCTGGTTCGACGTCGCCGCGCTGGCCCTGTCGCACGCCGTGATCGCGCTGCTCGGCTGGGTGGGGCTCGCCGCGGTGTTCGCGGCGGGATTCGAGGGTGCGGTGCTCTATTCGGTGACGGCGGCGATCCTCGTCGGCGTGGTCATGGCGATCACCGCGTACGCCGCGTTCCTGTCGGCCGTGAGCATCACGCCGATGCTGCTCTCGATCGTGCTGGCCGTGTTCCTCGTGGTCGGCACGCTGGCGAGCACGTTGAGCGCGAGCGACCCGCTCTGGTGGCAGAAGAACCTCAGCACGCTCGGCATCAGCGACGACATCTCGTCGTTGACGTTCAACCTCACGCTCATCATCGCGGGCGTGATGGTGACCACGGTCGCGCACTACGCGACGGCGTGGCTGCCCACCCGAACGCGTGCAGAGCAGCGGGGGCAGGGCATCGTTCGCCTGGCCTTGATCGTCATGGGCGTGATGCTCGCGTGCGTGGGCATCTTCCCGGTCGACGAGTTCCTCGAGATCCACAACCTCTCGGCGACGGGCATGGCGATCGTCTACGTGATCCTGGTGATCGCGCTGCGGTCGCTCGTGCCCACGATGCCCCGCGTCTTCCTCATGCTCGGCTACCTGTTCGTCGCCGTCATCGTCGTGATCGCCGTCTTCTTCATCACGGGGTACTACAACCTCACCGCGGTCGAGCTCATCGCGTTCTCGTTGGTCTTCGCCTGGCTGATCGTGTTCCTCCGAACGGCGGGGTCGATGGCACCGACGGATGCCGCGTCCACCGCCGACGCGGCGGGGGCGAGCGTCCCGATCGACCGGGCCGAACCCGAGTCGGTGGAGTCGTGAGCGACCGCGAACGCGATCGGCCGACGACGGCGCGGCTCGACCCGAAGTCGGAGGACTTCGACGCGCGACGCGAGTCGGGGCGTGCGGCTCGCGCGCACACCCCGCGTCGCAGCCACGCGACGTGGGCGCCGACGGCGACGAGGCCCGATCCGGTCGCGTTGCTCGAGGCCCAGGCCGAGACGCGCGACCCGTTGCTCATTCCGCTTCGGCATGCGCGCATGAGCGTCTCGCCCTTCACGTTCTACCGAGGCGCTGCCGTGATCATGGCCGCCGACCTCGATGCCGCGACCGACAGCGGTGTGGTCGTGCAGCTCTGCGGCGACGCCCACCTGTCGAACTTCGGCGTGTTCGGCTCGGCCGAGCGTCGGCTCGTGTTCGACATCAACGACTTCGACGAGACCCTGCCCGGCCCGTTCGAATGGGACGTCAAGCGGCTCGTGGCGAGCATCGAGATCGCCGCCCGCCATCGCGGCTTCGACGACGACGACCGCCGCACCGCGCGCCTCGCGGCGGTGCGCGGGTACCGGGAGCAGATCCTGCGATCCGCGGAGGTCTCGGTGCTCGACGCCTGGTACGACACGGTGCCGGTCGAGCACGTGAAGGAGCTCGTGCGCCGCGCGGTCGACGACGACCATCTCGGCAAGAAGCAGATGAAGCGGTTCGAGTCGGCCGTCGCCAAGGCGTTCACCCAGGACCGCATGAAGGTCTTCTCCAAGCTCGTCACGACGGAAGGCGGCCGCATGCGGATCGCCGCGGATCCGCCGCTCATCGTGCCGGTCGAGGACATCCAGACCATCGACCACGAGCAGACCGAGGCGAAGATGCAGGCCGCGCTGCACGAGTACCAGCGAACGCTCACGACCGAGCGGCATCCGATCGCGGAGTACTCGTACGTGCACATGGCGCGCACGGTGCCGGGGGTCGGCAGCGTCGGCACCCGCACGTGGGTCGTGCTCCTGAAGGGTCGTGACGACGCGGACCCGATCTTCCTCCAGGCGAAGGAGGCGCAGAGTTCGGTGCTCGAGCGCTTCCTCGGTGCAAGCGAGTACGAGGAGCACGGCGAGCGCGTCGTGCGCGGTCAGCGGGTCATGCAGGCCTCGAGCGACATCTTCCTCGGGTGGCTGCGGGGGTACCCCGATGACAGCGGCGTGCAGCGCGACTTCTACATCCGCCAGCTCAAGGACTGGAAGGGATCGATCGACCCCGAGGTGATGGTGCCGAGCGGTGCCGCGCTCTATGCGCGGGTGTGCGGCGAGACGCTCGCGCGCGCGCACGGCCGGAGCGGCGATCGCGTGCAGCTCGCCGCGTACCTCGGCACCTCCGACGTGTTCGACGAGTCGATCTCGGCGTTCGCCGAGGCGTACGCCGACCAGAACGACCTCGACTACCGCGCGTTCATGGCCGCGATCGCCTCGGGTCGGATCGAGGCGACGCCGGCCTGAGCCCGGCGCGACTCGAACGCTACTTGGGGTCGATGCGCAGGGTGGTGGCCTTGACCTCGGGCTTCATGAGCGACTGGGTCGCCGAGCCGCGGCCGTACTTGGCGAAGTAGGCGGCGTCGAGCTCGGCCTCGTGCGATTCGTCGCGCGTGTACGTGACCTCGCGGGCCGGCCCGCCCCAGCTGACGGTGCCCTCGGAGTTGCGGGTGACGCCGCGGTACCAGCCGCCCTCCGGACCGCGCACCGAGCGCGCGTAGAGGGAGCCGTCGACGACGGCGTGCCAGATGACGACGGGCGTTCGCAGCGATCCGTCGTCGCGGCGGCCGGCGACGCGGATCTCGCCGGCGCGGTCGAGGGCGGTGAGATCTTCGGGGGTCCAGGTGCTCATGATGGTCCTTTCGCGGCATCCGTCGCCCATGATCCTCCGACCGGGCGCCGTGAGGCAGGGTCTGGGAGTACCGGTCTCGGCAGGGACTCCCGCGCGCACGCAGACGAGCGTGTGATGGAACACATGAAAGCCACCCTCATGTTCGGCGCAGGCGACGTTCGCGTCGAGACCGTGCGCGCCTACCTCGAGGACTCGATCCAGCAGGTGCTGCGCGGCGACCTCGACCCCGGCCGCGTGTTCGACCGGACCGTCTCGATCGACGACGTGCCCGCCGCCTACGCCGCCATGGACGCCCGCGAGGCGCTGAAGGTCATGGTCGCGTTCTGACGACGGATGTCACGGGCAGCTGCCATGCGGACCGCACGGCCTTGCCGCGGCATCCGAACCCGAGAAGGATCACCGAACGAAGGAGCACCTGATGCACACACGAACACTCGGCCAGGGCCTCGAGGTCTCGGCCATCGGACTCGGCGCCATGGGCATGTCGATGAGCTACGGGCCCAACCCGGGCGACCGCGACGACATGATCGGCGTGCTGCGGTACGCGGTCGACCAGGGCGTGACGTTCATCGACACCGCGGAGGTCTACGGCCCGTGGGTCAACGAGGAGCTCGTCGGCGAGGCGATCGCGCCCATTCGCGACCGGGTCGTCGTCGCGACGAAGTTCGGCTTCGACCTCGTCGACGGGCAGATGCACGGCGTCGACTCACGGCCAGAGCACATCAGGCAGGTGGCGGATGCCTCGCTGCGGCGTCTCGGGGTCGACGCGCTCGACCTCTTCTACCAGCACCGGGTCGACCCGAGCGTGCCGATCGAGGACGTCGCCGGCACGGTCGGCGAGCTCGTCGCCGAGGGCAAGGTGCGCCACTTCGGGCTCTCGGAGGCGGCGGCCGGCACGATCCGGCGGGCGCACGCCGTGCACCCCGTGACCGCCGTGCAGAGCGAGTACTCCCTCTGGACCCGCGACCCCGAGGCCGAGGTGCTGCCGACCTGCGCCGAACTCGGCATCGGGTTCGTGCCGTTCAGCCCCCTCGGCAAGGGATTCCTGACCGGGGCGGTCGGCGCCGACGCGACCTTCGGCGACGGCGAGATCCGCGCCCGCGTGCCGCGCTTCGAGCGCGAGAACCTGCTCGCCAATCAGGCGCTGGTCGACCACGTGCGCGCGCTCGCCGAGACACGCGGCGCGACGCCCGGGCAGGTGGCGCTCGCGTGGCTGCTGGCTCAGCACCCGTTCATCGTGCCGATTCCGGGTACGCGCCGACGCGAGCGCATCGACGAGAACGCGGGAGCCACCGCGATCGCCCTCTCGGCCGACGACATCGCCGACCTCGACACGATCGTGGACCGGCTCGGCGTCGCCGGCAACCGCTACGACGAGGCCGGCATGGCCGCCGTCGGACTCTGAACGGCAGGGCAGCTCATGTGCCACCTCGCGCTCGGGGAGGCACCGCGGCATCCGCTTCACCGAGGGCTTCTGCGTTCGTCGCGGCCCACGAGGCGAGCAGCGCCAGCGCGTCGGACGACGGCGATCCGGCGGGCGCCGTGTAGACGTTCAGCACGAGACCGGGTTCGCTCGGCAGGTCCATCGACTCGTAGTCGAGGTCGAGGTCGCCGACCACGGGGTGGTGCAGGCGCTTGCGCCCGCTGCGGTGGAACTTCACGTCGCGCGACGCCCACCGCTCGCGGAACAGCTCGCTCTGCGTCGACAGCTCGCCGACGAGGGTGATCAGCCCGGGGTCGTGCGGATTGCGCCCGGCCTCGAGGCGCAGCATCGCCGCGGCGTCGTGCGTGATCTGGTCGTAGTCGCGCCAGAACTCGCGGGCCGCCGGGTTCAGGTACGCGAAGCGGGTCGTGTTCACGGGCCGCCGCGGGTCGTCGAAGACGGGGGAGTACAGGGCGCGCGCCATGCGGTTCGCGGCGAGGATGTCGTGACGGCCGTTGCGTACCCACGCCGGCGCATCGCCGAAGGCCTCGAGCACCTGCAGCACGGCGGGCCGCACTGACGCCTTCGGCTTCGACGCGCGTCTCGGCGCGGGTCCGGCCGCGCGGGCGAGATCGAACAGGTACTCGCGTTCGGCGTCGTCGAGCTGCAGGGTGCGCGCCAGCGAGTCGAGCACGCTCTCGGACGCCCCGGCCAGGTCGCCGCGTTCGAGGCGCACGTAGTAGTCGACCGAGACGCCCGCGAGCATCGCGACCTCCTCGCGGCGCAGGCCCGGCACCCGCCGGTTGCCGCCGTAGGCCGGAAGCCCGGCCTGGTCGGGCGTGATGCGGGCGCGCCTGGAGCTCAGGAACTCCCGGATGTCGGCGCGCACGTCTCCCATGCCTCCACGCTACGTCGGCCCGGGCTCGCATGGGAGGCACTGCGCGTACCTCCTCGGTCGAGCGGATGCCGCGGCGGGCCGCCTGTGCCGCGTCGGCCGCCGGCGCCCGGCCCATCGCCCGACCCGTCGGCCCCAGCCGTCGACCGGGCAGGGACGGCTGCTAGCGTGGTTGGCTGCCACGCGGCATCCGCTCGCCCGGATCGTCGTGCGGCCGACGAGAGGTGGGCGCCGCGATGATCGAACCGGTCGAGCTCGACGGGGGCGTGATCGTGCGCGCGCTCGCAGCCGGCGACGGACCCGCGCTCGCCGCGGCCTACCGGCGCAATCGCGAGCACCTCGAGCCGTGGGAGCCCGAGCGCACCGAGTCGTTCTTCCATACGGGCACGCACGAGCGCGAGGTCACGGCCCTGCTCGATCGCATGCATGCGGGCACGGCGATCGCGCTGGTGCTCGTCGACGGCACGACCGACGGGGCCGGGATCATCGGTCGCATGAACCTCTCCGACGTGGTGCGCGGGGCCTTCCAGAACGCCAACCTCGGATACTGGATCGACGGTGAGTACACGGGGCGGGGGCTCGCGACCACGGCCGTCGGCGTCGCCCTGCACGCCGCGCGCCGGGCGGGCCTGCATCGGGTGCAGGCCGGAACCCTCGTGCACAACGCCGCCTCGCAGACCGTGCTCGAGCGCAACGGGTTCGCGCGCATCGGCCTCGCGCGTCGCTACCTGCGCATCGCGGGGCGTTGGCAGGATCACGTGCTCTTCGAGCGGCTGCTCGACGACTGATCTCCGCCCGCTCGGCAGGGACGAGCCGCCGCAGCGTAGTATGTCACCCATTACACAGCGGAGTCGAAGGAGAATCGCACGATGAACGAACCGGGCACGCTCACGCACGAGCACCCCACCGGGCCCGCCTCGGCCTCCTCGATGCCGGCCCCATCGACCCGTGACCCGCGGCTGCCGCGCCTCCGCGAAGTGACCGCGTTCCGCGAGTACATGGCCACCGGATGGGCCGCCCCCGACCGCACCCCGCCCGTCGAACCGGGCGCCGCCGCGGCATCCGCTGCCCACCGGGCCAGGCTGAGCGCCTCGCTGCCCGGCCGCACGGTCGTCGTCGAGGCCGGCCGAGCACCCGTGCGCGCGAACGACACGAACTACGACTTCCGCCCCGACAGCGACTTCTTCTGGCTGACCGGATGCTCCGCCGAAGACGCCGTCGTCGTGCTGACGCCGTCGGGGTCGGCCCACGACGCCACCCTGTTCGTGCCGGCCCCGGCCTACCCCGGCGACCCCGACTTCTTCAGCGACGCCGCGCACGGCGAGCTCTGGGTCGGATCGGCGCCCGACGCGTCCGACTGGGCGGCCGCGCTCGACCTCGAGGTGCAGCCGCTCGAGCGCCTGGGCGACCTCGTGCGGCCGAGCGACGACGTGCTGCGGTTCGGCACGGCGAACTCCGAGCATGCGGCCCTCCGCGGCATCCGACGCTCGACGGAGCTCGGGCGGGTGCTCTCCGAACTCCGCATGATCAAGGACGACTGGGAGATCGGCGAGCTGCGCCGCGCGGTCGACGCGACGGTCGAGGGGTTCCGCAGCGTCATCCGCGAGATCCCGAACGCGATCGAATGGGGCGGCGAACGCTGGCTGCAGGGCACGTTCGACCGCTACGCGCGCACGTTCGGCAACGGCCCCGGGTACTCGACCATCGTCGGCTCGGCGGAGCACGCGCCGACCCTGCACTGGGTGCGCTGCGACGGCCCGGTCAAGCGCGACGAACTGCTGCTGCTCGACATGGGCGTCGAGAGCCGTACGTTCTACACGGCGGATGTCACGCGCACGTTCCCGGCATCCGGAACGTTCAGCACCGCCCAGCGCGAGGTGCACGACCTCGTCGAGCGCTCGCACCGCGCCGGACTCGCGGCCGTCGGCCCCGGCCGCCCGTGGAGCGACTTCCACACCGCCTCGATGGAGGTCATCGCGAACGGGCTCGCCGACTGGGGGCTGCTGCCCGTCTCGGTCGACGAGGCGCTCTCGCCAGAGGGGCAGCACCACCGCCGCTACCTCGTGTGCGGCGTCGGCCACCACCTCGGCCTCGACGTGCACGACTGCGCGCACTCGAGCTACGAGGCGTACCAGCAGGCCGAGATGGCGCCCGGAATGGTGCTCACCGTCGAGCCCGGCCTCTACTTCCACGCGTTCGACACGACCCTGCCGCCCGAGCTCCGAGGCATCGGCGTGCGCCTCGAGGACGACATTTTGGTCACGGCCGCTGGCTCGGAGGTGCTGTCGGCCGCGTTGCCGATCGACGCGGCCGGCATCGAGACCTGGATGCGCGAGCAGTGACCGGCAGACCGCCGCCGGCGTGCGTGACTCCGCCCGCAGAGAATCCGCCCACAGAGAGGACAACGAGATGGCCGTCACGGCGATCCGCCCCGTCGAACCGCAGCTGAGCCTGCGGGCGCGGGTCGAACAGGCCCTGTCGGCGGCGATCATCTCGGGCGAGCTCGCCCCCGGTGAACTCCTGACCGTGCCGACCCTCGCCGCCCAGTTCGACGTCTCGGCGACGCCCGTGCGCGAGGCCATGCTCGACCTCGAGAGCCGCGGGTTCGTCGAGCCCGTGCGCAACAAGGGCTTCCGGGTCACGACCGTGAGCCCAGAGGTGCTGCGCGAGATCGTCGAGGTGCGCCAGCTGCTCGAGCCGCCCGCGATGGAGGAACTCGCGCGTCGCTTCCCGGCCGAGCAGCTGCCCGCGCTGCGGGCGCTCGCCGAGCAGATCGTCGTCGGCGCGCGCACGGGCGATTTGCGCGCCTACCTCGAGGCCGATCTGTCGTTCCACCTCGCGCTCACCCGCCTGCTCGGCAACGGCCTCCTCGTCGACACGGTCGCCGACCTGCGCTCGCGCACCCGGCTCGTCGGCCTCTCGGACATGCTCGAGACGAAGGCGCTCGACGAGTCCGCCGCCGAGCACCTCGAGCTGCTGCGGCACCTCGCCGACGGCGACGCGGCCGGGGCGCGCGCGCTCATGCACCGGCACATCCACCACACGCTCGGGTGGTGGGCGGGCAACCCCGAGGCCGAGTAGGGAGTCGTCAACCTAGACTTCGGGCGTGGAACAACATGAGACCCGTCGTGCCCGTATCGAGCACAGGTGGCCGGCGGTCTTCGCGCTCGTCGTCGCGCTCGCCCTGTACGGCGCGCTGCCGAACGATCTCATCACGGTCCAGCGGTACGTGACGGTCGCCATCGGCATCTTGCTGCTGATCCCGCTGATCATCCTCAACCCGCACCGCTTCAACACGCAGACGACATGGTCGCGCATCGCCTCGCTGACCCTCGCGATCATCGTGGTGATCTCCAACCAGATCACTCTGGTTCTCCTGGTCCTGGTCCTCGTCCGCGGGAATGGCGACGGCCCGTCATTGCTGCAATCCGCCCTGCAGGTCTGGGTGGTGAACGTGATCGGGTTCGCCCTGCTGTTCTGGGAGATCGATCGAGGTGGACCGGTCATGCGGACGATGGCCAAGCGGTCGGACCTGCCGAACGCCGACTTCCGCTTCCCGCAGGATGAAGATGACGACACCATCGTCGAAGTCGCGGCAGGCTCATCGCTCAAGTCGGACTGGACCGCCGGATTCGTCGACTACTTCTACTTCTCGCTGTCGAACTCGATGGCCTTCAGCCCCACCGACACGATGCCGCTCACGACCCGAGCGAAGCTGCTCATGTCACTCGAGTCGTTCGGCGGCTTCGTCCTGCTCGCCCTCGTCATCGCGCGGGCCGTCAGCCTCATCGGATAGCGCAAACCCGCGCGGACACGATAACCCCTCAGTCGGCGAGATCGACGTCGAGCACGCCGTCGGGGTCGCGCAGCTCGACGCGGGGGAGTCCGTCGGGCGCCGGGCCCGCGGCATCCGCTGCCCAGAGCAGCAGGCGCACCGCGGGTGCGCCGACCCGCGTGACCGCCCCGAAGTCGAGCACCAGCCGGCCCTCGGACTCGAGCAGCGGCATGAGGCGGGTGAGCACCTCCTCGACATTGCCGAAGTTCAGCTCGCCGCGGAGCATCGCGACGACCTCGTCGCCGGCGACCTCGTCGGAGCCGCCGCCGACCGAGATCTCGTCGATCGGCGAGAGCGGGGTCTCGCGGTGCTGGAGCATGTGCAGGCCGTGGCGCTCGCTGAGTTGCTCGAGCACGGCGACGCCGCGCACACTGTTGCCGCGCGCGTCGAGCCGGGGGCTGAACGTGCCGATGCCGAACTGCTCGGGCTGCAGGGCCGCGATGCCCCCGCCGACGCCGCTCTTGGCGGGCAGGCCGACGCGCACGAGCCACTCGCCCGAGGCGTCGTACATGCCGCAGCTGGTCATGACCGCGGTCGTCCAGCGCGCGACGTCCTCGCTGACGACGCGTTCGCGCGTGATGGGGTTCACGCCGCCGTTGGCGAGCGTCGCGGCCATGATCGCGAGGTCGCGCGCCGTGACCGTGAGCGAGCACTGCCGGAAGTACGCCGTCGTCGCGACCTCGGCGCTCGACGCGAGCGTGCCGGCCGACCGTGCGAGGTAGGCGAGCGCGCGGTTGCGGTCGCCGGTCGCCTGTTCGGAGGAGTACACGGCCTCGTCGACGTCGAGCGAGCGGCCGGCGAAGGCCGAGAGGCCGGCGCTGATCACCGCGAACTTCTCGTCGGCGCGGTCGCCGCGCACGAGCGAGCTGGTCACGATGGCGCCCGCGTTGATCATCGGGTTGAGCGGCCGACCGGTGTGCTCGTCGAGGCTGATGGCGTTGAACGGCTCGCCGCTCGGTTCGAGGCCGACGTGCCTGGTCACTTCGGCCAGCCCGGACTGCTCGAGCGCCAGGGCGAGCACGAACGGCTTGGAGACCGACTGGATCGTGAACTCGGCGTCGCTGTCGCCGGCCTCGTGCACGGTGCCGCGCACGCTCGCGAGCGCGATGCCGAGCTGGTCGGGGTCTGCGCGTGCGAGCTCGGGGATGTACGTGGCGACGGCTCCCGATGTCTTCGGCCGCGCACGCTCGAGCACCGAGGCGAGCGCGATGCTCAGCGGGGACGGCGTGCTCCGGTCGGACTCGTCGACGGCCATGCGGCCAGCCTAGGGCTGTGCATCCGCGTCTTCGCGGACCGACCCGTTGTGCTCCCAGTGGGTATGTGACATATTACTGATGAGCGCCAGTCGCCGATGAGAGGAGCGCCATGATCACCGACGTCGTCATCGTGGGCGCCGGCATCGTCGGCGCGGCCTGCGCCCGCGCACTCGCGATGGCCGGGGTGGGCGTCACCGTGCTCGAACGCGGAGCCGCGGCATCCGGAACCAGTGCGAAGGGCGAGGGCAACCTGCTCGTCTCCGACAAGGGGCCCGGCGCCGAACTCGACCTCGCCGTCTACGCCTCGTCGCTCTGGCCCGCCCTCGTGGCCGAGCTCGCCGACGAGCTCGCCGACGAGCGCGGTGCCGCGTTCCCCTCGCTCGAGTACGAGCGCAAGGGCGGCCTGGTGGTGGCGACGACGGATGCCGGTGCCGAGCCGTTGCTGGCCTTCGCCGCGACCCAGCGCGTGGCCGGCGTCGACGCCCGCGCGGTGTCCGTCGCCGACGCGCTCGCGCTCGAGCCGTGGCTGAACCCGGCGATCACCGCCGCGGTGCACTACCCCGACGACGCGCAGGTGCAGCCCGTCATCGCAACCGAGGCGCTGCTCGCGTCGGCCCGCCGCCACGGCGCGATCGTGCGAACGGGCGTCACGGTGACCGGTGCGATGCGCGATGCAGACGGCCGCGTGTCGGGCGTGACCACCGATGCCGGCGACGTGGCCGCCGGCGCCGTGCTCATCGCGGCCGGACCCTGGTCGGGCGAGGTCGCGGGCGCCATGGGCGTTCGCCTGCCCGTGAAGCCCCGCCGCGGCATGGTGCTCGTCACCACGCGCATGCCGCACCGCGTGTTCCACAAGGTCTACGACGGCGACTACTTCGGCGCCACCCAGTCGTCCGATGCCGCGCTGCAGACCTCGAGCGTCGTCGAGTCGACGGCGGCGGGCACGGTGCTGCTCGGCTCCAGCCGTGAGCAGGTCGGGTTCGACGAGCGCCTGCGCGTCGACGTGATCCGCGAGGTCGCGGGCAAGGCGCTGCGCCTGTTCCCGTTCCTCGCGGGCGCCTCGATCATGCGCACCTACGGCGGGTTCCGTCCGTTCATGCCCGACCACCTTCCCGTGATCGGCGAAGACCACCGGGTGCCGGGGCTCTGGCACGCGAGCGGGCACGAGGGCGCGGGCATCGGGCTCTCGCTCGCGACCGCCGAGCTGCTCGTCGCCGGCCTGCTCGGCACGCCCTCGCCCATCGACGCCGCCCCGTTCGGCCTCGACCGTGCGTCGCTCGCACCGCACCTGCTGCCCGAGACCGAGGAGGCCGCCTGATGGCCGCGCGCATGATGCCCTCGCGGCACGACCCGATCCGGCCGAGGGGTGAGCGCCCCGTCGGCATCTCGGTCGACGGCGAAGCGGTCGACGGCGTCGAGGGCCAGACCATCGCCGGCGTCGTGCTCGCGACGGGGCGGCTCGCGTGGCGCAGGACCTCGGTCGACGGTCGACCCCGCGGACTCTTCTGCGGCATCGGCGTGTGCTTCGACTGCATCGTGACGGTCAACGGCGAACGCGACGTGCGGGCGTGCCAGCGACGCGCGACCGACGGCGACGTCGTCGAGACGCAGCACGACGAGCTCCCCGAGGCGGCGCGATGAGCCCCGCCACTCCCGCGACGCCGGCCGCCGGTGCGCCCGCCGCCGGTGCGCCCGCCGCCGGTGCGCCCGCCGCGCGCACGGTGCTCGTGGTCGGCGCCGGCCCCGCCGGACTCGCCGCAGCGAAGGCCGCCCGCGAGCGCGGGGCATCCGTGACCCTGCTCGATGCCGTCGACGCCACGGGCGGCCAGTACTGGCGCCACCTGCCAGCGTCGCGTCCCTCGGCGAACGAGCGCGCGCTGCACCACGGCTGGTCGACCTACACCGCGCTGCACGAGGAGCTCGACCGCGACCCGGGCTGCGAGATCGTGCTCGGCGCGCAGGTCTGGGCGATCGAGCAGGCGGATGCCGCGGGCGAGGCCGCCCCCGTCGCCGTGCACGTGCTCGTGGGCCCGCCCGACGGCACCGCCCGGCGGGGCCGCACGTTCCGCCCCGACGCGCTCGTGCTCGCCACGGGCGCGCACGACCGCACGCTGCCGTTCCCCGGATGGGACCTGCCCGGCGTCTTCACGGCCGGCGCGGCGCAGGCGTTCGCGAAGGGCGAGCGCGTGGCCCTGGGCGAGCGGGTCGTCATCGCCGGAGCCGGACCGTTCCTGCTGCCCGTCGCCGCCTCGGTCGCCGCGACCGGCGCGAAGGTGCTCGGCGTCTACGAGGCGAGCCGCGTGTCGGCGCTCGTGAAGGGGTGGCTGCCGAAGCCGTGGCAGCTCGTGGGCGCCGCGAAGAAGGGCGGCGAACTCGCGGGCTACGTCGGCACCCACCTGCGGCACCGCATCCCGTACGTCACCGGACGGGCGGTCGTCGCCGCGCACGGCACCGACCGGGTCGAGGCCGTCACGGTCGCCGAGGTCGACGCCGACTGGTCGCCGATCGCCGGCACCGAGCGCCGCATCGAGGTCGACGCCGTGTGCGTGAGCCACGGGTTCACGCCACGACTCGAACTGCCGATCGCCGCCGGATGCGACCTCACCCCCGAGCGCTTCGTGCGTGTCGACGAGAGCCAGGCCACGAGCGTTCCCGGCGTCTACGCCGCCGGCGAGATCACCGGCATCGGCGGCGTCGACGCGGCCCTCGCCGAGGGCGAGATCGCCGGTCACGTCGCCGCCGGCGGCAGCCCGCGCGACGCCGACCTCGCCGCGGCCGTCGGCGCACGCCGCACCTTCACGGGCTTCGCCGCCCGCATCGAGGCCGCGCACGGCATCCGCTCGGGCTGGACCACGTGGCTCGAGGACGACACCGTCGTCTGCCGCTGCGAGGAGGTGCCCTACGGGCGCCTGCGCGAGACGCGCGAGGCGACCTGCGCGAGCGGCCTCCGCTCGATGAAGCTCACGACCCGCGCCGGCCTCGGCATCTGCCAGGGGCGCATCTGCGGGCGAACGGTCGAGGAGATCGTCGGCAGCCCCGCGGCATCCGTCACCACCGACCGCCGACCCATCGCCTCGCCACTGCGCCTCGGCGAACTGGCCGGCAGAGACCCCAACACCATCACGCACCGACCGTCCGAGAAAGGACACCCATGACCACCCAGAAGTTCGACCTCGGCGGCGTCGTCGTCGCGACCACGCTCGCCTTCAAGGAGGACGCCTCCGCGCCCGCAGGCCTCGCCGTCGACTACGACCGGTTCGCCGCGCACTGCGACTTCCTCATCGAGAACGGATGCCGCGGCGTCGGCCCGAACGGATCGCTCGGCGAGTACTCGAGCCTCACCGACGCCGAGCGTCGCAAGGTGATCCAGGTCGCCGTCGAGACCGTCGCGGGTCGCGGACTCGTCGTCGCGGGCGTGCACGGCGTCGGCTGGCACCAGGCCGTGCAGTGGGCCGAGTACGCCAAGGAGGACGGCGCCGACGGCGTGCTCGCCCTGCCGCCGACGATCTACCGCGCGAGCCGCAGCGAGGTCGTCGAGCACTACACGCGCCTGAACGAGGTCGGCCTGCCGATCATGCTCTACAACAACCCGTTCGA
Organism: Agromyces aureus; assembly: GCF_001660485.1. GTDB lineage: Bacteria > Actinomycetota > Actinomycetes > Actinomycetales > Microbacteriaceae > Agromyces > Agromyces aureus. The sequence continues at coordinate 3,498,469 of NZ_CP013979.1, read as the reverse complement.
CACGAAGGTCGACCTCACGCCCGACCTCGTCGCCGAGCTCGCCCAACTCGAGAACGTCGTCGCGATCAAGGAGTTCACGGCCGACATCCGCCGGGTGCTCGAGATCAAGGAACTCTGCGACATCGACGTCATCGCCGGCGCCGACGACCTGCTCTTCGAGTCGCTCGTGGTGGGTGCGACGGGCTGGTTCGCCGGCTACCCGAACGCGTTCCCGAAGGAGGCCGTCGAGATCTACGACCTCGTGAAGGCGGGCCGCATCGACGAGGCGCGCACGCTCTACACGCAGCTCGTCGCGGTGTTCCGCTGGGACTCGAAGACCGAGTTCGTGCAGGCCATCAAGCTGTCGATCGACATCGCCGGGCAGAGCTACGGTGGACCGACACGTCCTCCGCGCGGCCCGCTGTCGGCCGAGCACGAGGCGCAGGTGCGCCGCGACACGCAGAAGGCGCTCGACTACATCGCGAGCCGCTGAGTCCGGCCGTCCGGAGCAGGAGGAACACATGCGCTCGAACCGGGTCATCTCGGCCGTCGACTCGCACACCGAGGGCATGCCCACGCGCGTCGTGACCGGCGGCGTCGGGGTCATTCCCGGCGCGACGATGAACGAGAAGCGGCTCCACTTCATGGAGCACCTCGACGACCTGCGGCTGTTCCTCATGAACGAACCGCGCGGCCACGCCGCGATGAGCGGCGCCATCCTCCAGCCCTCGACCCGGCCCGACTGCGACTGGGGCGTCGTCTACATCGAGGTGAGCGGATGCCTGCCGATGTGCGGGCACGGCACCATCGGCGTGGCCACGGTGCTCGTCGAGACGGGCATGGTCGACGTCGTCGAGCCCGTCACCGAGATCCGGCTCGACACCCCCGCCGGGCTCGTGATCGCGCGGGTGGCGGTGACCGACGGCCATGCCGACTCGGTGACCATCGAGAACGTGCCGAGCTACGTCGAGGCGCTCGACGCCACCGTCGAGGTGCCCGGCTACGGCACGATCCCGTACTCGATGGCGTTCGGCGGCAACTTCTACGCCATGGTCGACCTCGACGCGGTCGGGCTCCCGTTCGACCGCGAACGCCAGCAGGAGATCGTGACGGCCGGCCTCGCGATCATGGCGGCCATCAACGAGACCGCGCCGCCGCGGCATCCGTTCATCGACGGCGTCGACCACTGCCACCACGTCGAGTTCATCGCCCCCGGGTCGGATGCCGCGCTGTCGCGCCACGCCATGGCCATCTTCCCCGGATGGTTCGACCGCTCGCCGTGCGGCACCGGCACGTCGGCACGCATGGCCGAGCTCTGGGCGCGCGGCGAGCTCGCGCTCGACACCGACTTCGTCAACGAGTCGTTCATCGGCAGCCGCTTCGTCGGTCGCCTCATCGGCGAGACCGAGGTCGACGGCCGACCCGCCGTGATCCCGACCATCACCGGCCGGGCCTGGGTCACGGGCACCGCGCAGTACCTGCTCGACCCGAGCGACCCGTTCCCGACCGGCTTCCAGTTCTGACCCCCCGACCCGACCGGCTCCGACCCCGCACCGCACCGCACCGAACCGCACCATGCAGGAGACCCAGATGACCCCCGAGCTCGAGACCATCGCGGCGAACGCCGCCGCAGCCGCCCGGCCGTTCGCCGACACGAACCCGCGCGACCGTGCGAAGGCGCTCGTGGCGGTGGCCGACGCGCTCGAGGCGAACGCCGACTCGCTCGTCGAGGTCGGCATGGCCGAGACGGGCCTCGCCGAGGCGCGCCTGCGCGGCGAGCTCCGCCGAACGGCCGTGCAGCTCCGGATGTTCGCCGAGGCCGTCGCCGACGGCGCGTACCTCGACGTGCGCATCGACCAGGCCGATCCGGCCTTCGCGCTCGGACCCCGCCCCGACGTGCGCCGCTACCTCGTGCCGCTCGGCCCGGTCGTGAACTTCGCGGCGTCGAACTTCCCGTTCGCGTTCTCGGTCGCGGGCGGCGACACCGCCTCGGCGCTCGCCGCCGGCTGCCCGGTGATCCTCAAGGGGCACCCGGGCCACCCCGAGCTCACCGAGCGCACGGCCGCGATCGTCGCCGAGGCGCTCGCCGCCGCGGGCATGCCCGACGGCGTGTTCCAGGTCGTCACGGGGCAGCAGGAGGGCGTCGAGATCCTCGAGGACCCGCGCGTGAAGGCCGGCGCGTTCACCGGCTCGATCCCGGCGGGCCAGTTCCTCGCAGGCATCGCGGCCGCGCGCCCGGTGCCGATCCCCTTCTTCGGCGAGCTCGGCAGCCTCAACCCCGTGTTCGTGACCCAGGCGGCGCTCGACGAGCGCGCCGACGAGATCGTCGCGGGCTTCGTCACGAGCGTCAGCGGTTCGGCCGGGCAGCTCTGCACCAAGCCCGGGTTCGTGTTCGTTCCCGCCGGGCACGGGCTCGAGCAGGGCATCGCGGATGCCGCGGCATCCGTCGCCCCGCACCGGCTGCTGAACCCGCGCATCGCCGCGGGCTACGCCGAGCGCCGCGAGGCCGTGCTGGCCGCCCCCGGCGTGCGTGCGGTGGCCGAGGGCCGCGTGGAGCTCGACGGATCCGGGCAGGGCTGGGTCACGCCGACGATCGTCGCGGTCTCGCTCGACGACCTCGCGGCGGGGCGCGACGAGATCCTCGAGGAATCGTTCGGCCCGCTCTCGGTGCTCGTCGAGGTGGCGCCCGGCACCGACCTCGCGGCCCTCGTGCCGACCCTGCTCGACGGCAACCTCACGGCGACCGTGCACGCCGCGGCCGGCGAGGATGCCGCTGAGCTGCAGGCCCTGGTGCGCGTGCTCACCGAGCACGCCGGTCGCGTGCTGTTCGGCGGCTGGCCGACGGGCGTCGCGGTGACGCCCGCGATGCAGCACGGCGGACCGTGGCCGGCGACCACGAACGACTCGTCGACCTCGGTCGGCACGGCCGCCATCACCCGGTTCCTCCGGCCGGTCGCCTACCAGGGCGCGCCGGAGTCGCTGCTGCCCGAGCCGCTGCAGACGGCCAACCCGTGGGGCGTGCCGCAGACGATCGCGGCCGCGGGGGAGTCGACCGGCTGGGGCGACGACCTCGGCTGACGCGCCCGCCCTGCGCGATCCTCGACGGCCCCGCCCGCGTATATAGCGCGTCCAAGACGTGCAGCGCAAGGGCCAGCCACACGGTGGCGCCCCGTGGTTCAGTGGTACTCCTCCAACCCCCGATACAAGGAGCACTACAGTGAGTTTCCTCGGATTCCTCCTCCTCGGCCTGATCGCCGGTGCCATCGCCAAGCTCATCCTCCCGGGCAAGCAGGGCGGCGGCTGGTTCATCACGCTGCTGCTCGGCGTCGTCGGCGCGCTGCTCGGCGGCTGGCTCGGCAGCCTGATCCTGAACCGCCCGCTGACCGAGTTCTGGGACCTCGGCACCTGGCTGCTCGCCATCGGCGGCTCGATCATCGTGCTGCTCATCTACGGCCTGATCACGCGCAACAAGCGCGCCTGACCCGCGACAACACCCGCCCGAGCGGATGCCGGTACCCACCGGCATCCGCTCGTCGGCGTTTCCGGGGGTCGGCGTGCGTCGCCGCGCGGTCACTCCAGTGTTAGCGTGAAGGTCTGATCCCGACCGCAGAGGAGGCGCACGTGGACCACGTCGTCGCCCTCCTGCGCCTGATCCAGGGCGTGCTCGAACCGCAGCTCGCGGGCGACGCGCACCTCACGGCCATCGTCATCGGCGCGCTCTCGATCGCCGCGGTCGCGGTCATCGTGACGTCCTACCGGGCGGTTCCCTCCCTCGTCGGCGCCGACGCCAGCAGCGCGTCGCTGCGGCACCGCCAGACGGTCGATCCGGGGCGCCTCATCGCGCAGAGCGACCCCGACGCGGCAGGTCGCCCGCGTCCCAGGGCGCCGGGCGGCGCCATGCAGGCCGCGTAGCGACATTCGACCCACTGCCCCGCGCTCGCGGGTGCATCGGCGACCCTGCGCTCTCGCGGCCAGACGGACTCCCACTCCGCTCCGACCGCAAGGAACCTCATGGACCTCTACGCCTTTCCGCCCATCGCCGCCGTGCTCGACGTCGCCTACTCGCTGCTCATGGGCCTCACCGACCTGCTCGAACCGCTCGCCGGCGGTGCGAGCGCCGCGCTCGCGATCGTGCTCGTGACGCTGCTCGTGCGAACCGCCCTCATTCCCGTCGGCGTCTCGCAGGCGAAGGCCGAGCGCACCCGCGCACGGCTCGCGCCTCGCCTGGCCGAACTCCAGCGCAAGCACAAGGCGAATCCCGAACGCCTGCAGCGCGAGATGATGGCGCTCTACGCCGAGGAGGGCACGTCGCCCTTCGCCGGCTGCCTGCCGATGCTCGTGCAGATCCCCGTGGTCGGCGTCATCTACGCGCTGTTCATCCTGCCGGTCATCGCCGGGCACCCGAACGACCTGCTCACGCACACGCTGTTCGGCGTGCCCCTCGGCTCGAGCCTCGCGGGATCCCTCGCTGCCGGCACGGCGACCCCCGCGACCATCGCCGTGTTCGGCGCGATCGTGCTGCTCATCGCCCTGGTCGGCGAGGTCACCCGGCGGGCGTTCCGGCCGGTCGCGGCGGCGGGTGCGGCATCCGCGTCGAGGTCGTCGTCTTCCGCATCCGAGCCCGGCCAACTGCCGGGGCTCGCCAGCATGCAGAACGTCTTGGGCCTCCTGCAGTTCGTGACGGCGGTGGTCGCGATGTTCGTGCCGCTCGCCGCGGCGGTCTACCTGCTCATCACCGTCTCGTGGACGCTCGGCCAGCGGCTCGTGCTGCGTCGCCTGTTTCCTGCAGCGCCCTCAGCGCCCGGGGTGCCGCCCGCGCTGCCCGCGTGAGCGCCGTCGGTCGGGAGCGGCGCGGGCGATGCGACGCGTCAGCCGTCGGCGCCCGCGAACTCCGCGAAGCGTCGAAGCAGTCGCTGCGGTTCGGTGACGGATGCCGCAGCCAACCGGTCGCTCACGGCGCGAAGTTCGCTCGCCGGGAAGTAACCGTGGTGGCGGTACACGTTCGCGCGCGCGACGAAGTCGTGCGCGGTGACCTCTGGATGGAACTGGGTCGCGTAGACGCGCGCCCCGGCCCGGTAGACCTGCACGGGGCACGCCGCCGACGACGCGAGCAGCACGGCGCCGTCGGGCAGGCGCTCGGTGGCCTCCTTGTGGCCGACGAGCGCGTCGAAGCTGCGGGGGAGCACCCCGGTCAGCGGGTCTTCGGCGCCCGCGTCGGTGAGCGTGATCTCGACGGCCGCGGCGTCCTCGCCGTGGCGGGTGCCGACCTCGCCGCCGAGCAGGCGCGTGAGCACGCCGATGCCGTAGCACGTGAACAGCAGCGGATGCCCGCCGTCGAGCGCGGCCTCGGCGACCCGTGCGAGGTCGTCTTCGACGCGGCGCTGCACGGGGTGCTTGTGCTCCTCGGGCGTCGTCACGTTGAACGGGCTGCCACCGACGACCACGCCGGCGTAGTCGGCGAGATCGGTCTGCGGAAACGACTCGATGTCGAGGCGGACGTGCTCGAGCCGGCCCGCATCGACCGCCATGGCGCGGCGGATCGACTCGTACTCCGGCCCGACCGCCTCGACCTCGGGTCGCGCCGAGAGGAACAGGAACGGCCGGGGTTCGCTCATCGGCCTCTCCGCTTGCTGCGCTGCTTCGCGCCGGAGCCCGTGCGAGGAGCCGGACGGGCGGACTTGCCGCCCTTGCCTCCGGCCTTCCCGCCCTTGCCCTTCTTCGCCGCCTCGGCGGCGCGGCGTTCGGCCGCGGCCTTCTTCGCGGCCTTCGCGGGCGAGAGCGCGGGCTCGTCGTCGGCGTGTCCGCGCGAGCTCTGCGCCTTGCGTCCGCGCACCACGCCGACGAACTCCTGGATGTCGGCGTCGTCGCGTTCGAGGGTCCAGACGAGCGCGATGCGGGTCGGCGCGGCATCCGTCACCGGAATGGCGACCACGTCTTTGCGCGCGTGCAGGCGGGCGACGCCGTGGGGCAGGAACGCCAGGCCCGTGCCCGCGGCCACGAGCTCGATCGTCATCGCCGCGTCATCCTGAACCGGGGCGACCTGCTCGTCGACGAGGTCGGCGAGGGTCAGCGACTCCGCGTCGGCGAACGCGTGGTCCTTCGGGAGCACGGCCACGGCCTGCTCCTCCCACAGGGGGATGGCGTGCAGGCCCTCGGTCTCGATCGGCAGGCGCACGAACGCGAGGTCGATCTCGCCCTCGCGAAGCCCCGCGAGCTGGTCGGACTCGTCGACGCGGTGCGCCTCGAGCGCGAGGTCGGGTCGACGCTCGTTCCAGGCTCGCAGCCACCTGGCCGGACTCACTCCGGCGACATAGCGCAGTTGCAGGGTCATCTCGCCCCCTCCTGTGCCACGGAAACGCCCATGACAGGCTATCGCGCCTCGATGGACGGTCGTTGTGCGCGTGTCATCCATGACGACGGATGCCGCACACAGGCGGACCGGCTAACGTATCAGGGTGAACGCCTCCCAGTCGATGAAACCCGAGACCGCCGCCAAGAAGCTCGGGATCCTCCTCGACGCGACCCCCGAGGAGTTCCGCGAGGGCACGATCACGCGCGACGAGGTCACGAAGCTCCAGGCCGACCCGCCCGAGTGGCTCGAGACCCTCCGCCGCGATGGCCCGCACCCGCGCACCGTCGTGGCCTCCAAGCTCGGCATCTCGAACTCCGGCCTCGCGCGCAGCGGCGTCACCGAATCCCTGACCAGCGCCGAGATCAAGGCCCTGCTCGAGGCGCCGCCGCAGTGGCTCGTGCAGGAGCGCGCGACGCAGGCGGCCGTGCGTGCCGAGAAGATCCGCGTCGCCGAGCGTGACAAGGAGCGCGCCGCGCGCTGGGCCGCCGAGGGTCGCACCTCGGGCGGCGGCGGAGCCGGCTCCGGCGTCTGACGCCCCAGGCCCCGCCGGTCGAGGAGCGAAGCGTCTCGAGACCCGACTCAGGCCGCCACCTGCGCACGGACGAAGGCCGCGACATCCGCGAGCTCCCGCTCCGAGACGGAGTGCCCGAGCCCCTCGTAGATGCGTTCGTCGAGCGTCGAACGCACCGGCAGCCAGCTGCGCGTGCGCTCGATCGAGGCCTCGGGAATCACGGGGTCGGCCGTGCCGCGCCCCCAGAACACCGGCGGGCGCAGCTCGGCGAGGCGCTCGTCGCCGTCGCCCTGGCGTTCGCCGGGCAGCACGAATCCGGCCAGGTTCACCACGTACGCGAAGCGCTCGGGCGCTCGCCGCAGCAGTTCGAGCGAGATCGCGCCGCCCTGCGAGAAGCCGAGCAGGCCGACGGAGCTCACGTCGGGCGCTGCACGGTCGAGCCAGGCCAGGATCGCGTCGACCGCGGCATCCGCCCCCTCGATCGCCATCTCGGCGCCCTGCGCGAGCAGCGGGAACCACGCGAACCCCGGCCCGGCGGGCAGCGGCGCCCGGAGCGACGCGATGACGGGCTCGAGCGGAAGGTACGGCGAGAGACCGAACAGATCGCCCTCGTTCGAGTTGAACCCGTGCAGGAGCACGAGCAACGGCCGGCCCTCCCGATCGGCGGCCGAAGCCGACCAGATCACCGCGTCATCGTCGATCTGCACACTCGTCATGCTGCAACGCTAGCGGCGTGAGGCAGAATCGAGGCATGAGCGTGCGCACCCCCGACCCCGACTGGAACGGCGACGACGAGCCCGTGGGCGCGCCGACCCCCAATACGAACCCCGGGTGGCTGAGCGACCTCGAGCTCGCCGAGATCCGCGGGCGACTGCCGCTGCTCTACGTCGAGGCCGTGCCGGTGCGCGTCGACGGCCTCGGCCAGGTCACCGAGGTGGGCGTGCTGCTCCGCGCCAACGCGGTCGGCGAGATGACCCGAACGCTCGTCTCGGGCCGGGTCATGTACGGCGAGACCGTGCGCGACGCACTGTTCCGCCACCTCGAGAAGGACCTCGGTCCCATGGCGTTCCCACTGCTGCCGGCGAGCCCCGTGCCGTTCACCGTCGCCGAGTACTTCCCCCTGCCCGGCATCTCGCCCTTCAGCGACGACCGCCAGCACGCGGTCTCGCTCGTCTTCGTGGTGCCCGTGACGGGCACCTGCGAGCCGCGCCAGGACGCGCTCGAGGTCACCTGGATGGCGCCGGGCGACGCGGCCTCCGACGCCGTGGGCGACGAGTTCGAGGGCGGTCGCGGGCTGCTCGTGCGTCAGGCCCTGGCCTCGGTGGGCGCGCTGCGCTGACTCCCGCGCTGCGCTGACTCACGCGCTGCGCTGACCCGTCGCGTCGACGCCGGTCAGCGCGGTTCGAGCACCACGACCGCCGTCTCGCGGTGCCGCCTGGCTGCCAACGCCTCGACGTCGTCGCCATGGGTCTGCCACGCGGCCCACAGCCGGGTGCGCTCCGCGCCGGACGCAGCCCGCGCCCGGACCTCGCGACGGCCCGTGGGCAGCACGACCGCGGCGTCGGGGTCCGCGCGCAGGTTCAGCCACCACGCGGGGTCGGGCTCGGCCCAGCCGTTCATCGCGAGGGTCACGAGGTTCGGTCCGTCTTCGAGGTACGCGACGATGACGGAGCGCTCGAGGCCCGATCGGCGACCCGTGGTCGTCAGGCGCATCGCACCCCAGCGCGCGGCGGTCGCGGGCCAGAGGCCCTTGCGCCCGCGGGTCGCGCGGTAGATTCCGCGGTGCACGACCCAGGCGGTCCTGATGAACCAGCGCGGCGGGATCCGCGGCGGTCGCGAGGTCGCGGCGGTCGCGGGCGCGGCGACCTGCGCGGCCGTGGACGTCGTGGGTGACGCGGGTGACGCGGGTGATGTTCCTCCGTCGGGCATCGCGTGCTCGCCTGGTCGTGCGTCTTCATTGCTCATCGGGTACCGTCCTCCGCCCGGGGACGGCGGGCGTTCTCCACGCTCGCCCACGTGCGACGCCGCGTCAATCGGCCGATCGGCCGACTCGACACGGGCCCTCACCCGGCCGACTGGTGGGTCAGGCGCTGCCGCGCGCGATGAGCACGGGGTCGAAGATCACGGATGACGGCCGAAGGCCGGGGTCGTTGACCTGGGCGACGAGGATGCGTGCCATCTGCGCCGCCATCTCCTCGATCGGCTGCCGAACGCTCGTGAGGGTGGGGCGTGCGATCGTCGCGATGACGGAGTCGTCGAAGCCGACGATCGCGACGTCGTCGGGGATGCGACGGCCCTGGGCCTGGAGTTCGTGCATCGCGCCGAGCGCCATGAGGTCGTTCGCCGCGAAGACGCCGTCGACGGCGGGATCGTGCTCGAGGATCTCGGCCATGGCGCGCTCGCCGCTCTCGACGGTGAAGTCGCCGTGCGCGGTGGGCGGGAACGCCTGCCCGCGTCGGGCCATCGCGTCGCGGAATCCGCGCGCGCGGTCCTGCGCGCTCGGCACGTCTTCGGGGCCGGCGATGAGCGCGACGCGTCGGGCGCCCCGATCGGCGAGGTGCTCTGCGGCGAGCCGGCCCCCGTCGTGGTTGGCGAAGTCGACGAAGCTGACCGGTGCGCCGCTCGCGGGGCGGGCGAAGGTGACGGCCGGCAGACCGGCGGCAGCGAATGCCGCGGGCAACGGGTCGTCGGAGTGCGTGGAGACGAGGAGCGCGCCGTCGGCCGCGCCCTGGCGAACGGTCGCGAGCACATCGGCCCGGTCGGAGTCGGTCTCGACGAGCAGCAGCACGGGTTGGATGTCGAGGGTGCGCAGCGTTCGCACGACGCCGCTGATGACCCGGCTGAAGAACGGGTCGGCGAAGACGTCGGTCTCGGCGACGGCACCCGGCTCGGCATCGGTACCGGAGACGGCGACGAGCACGCTGCCGGTGCGTCCGCTCGCGAGGGATCGCGCCGCGCGGTTGGGCACGTAGCCGGTCTCGGCAATCGCCCGGCCGACGAGCTCCTTGAGCTCGTCGGCGACGCCCCTGGTGTCGCGGATCGCTCGTGAGACGGTCGCCCGGGACACGCCGGCGACGCGGGCGACGTCATCGAGCGTCGGGGTGCGCAGTTCGGCGTGCTTGTCCACGCGACGACCCTAGCACCGATGGGATCGCGCTATCCGAGAATCGTCGCAAAGATGGCGGATGGCGGGAACGGTTCCCGAGAATCGAGCGCTTTCGACGCGATGCGGTGTCGAACGGCAGTGTTCACGGGCGTCATCCGAGCTCGATTGAGAGCGCTATCCCGTTCGAATTCAGGTGGCGTGCCGAGCGTCGCCGCTGCCATGTCAGCTCTGCATCAACCCCGGAAACACGCGGATTCACGCGCTTCGAGCGTACCCGAGCACCGCACACGCGTTGGCGACCATCGCGAAAAACCCCCTTGACAGGGGACAAAACCTCGGACGATACTCGGTCGCGCTGGTGTAAGAGCGCTATCCAAGGCATCACCATTGCTGCGGTCGTGCGGCTCGATGACGAGACGACCAGCCGACCGCGTCCGCGGCTCGGCGTGACCAGAGGAGACCCTCACCGTGACTTCCCACCCGCCGATCCAGACGAGACGTGGTGCCCCGGCGCGCACGCTCGCGCTCGGCGCCGCGATCGCCGCGGCACTCGTCGCGACGCTGCTCGCGTCGCCCGGCCAAGCCGCCTTCGCGGCGCCCGTGAACCTCTCGCAGGGCAAGACCGCGTCGGCCTCGTCGGTCGAGAGTGCCGACTACACGCCCGCCAAGGCCGCATTCGACGGCGACCCGGGCACCCGCTGGGCGAGCACGTGGAGCGACCCCCAATGGATCCAGGTCGACCTCGGGCAGAAGTCCGACCTCGACCGCATCGAGCTCCGCTGGGAGGGCGCATACGCCAAGGCCTACGAGATCCAGGTCTCCGACACCGGCACGGGCGGGTGGACCACGATCCACTCGACGACCACCGGTCCTGGCGGCAATGAATCGCTGAACGTCGACGGCCAGGGTCGGTACGTGCGCCTGCACGGCACCACGCGCGCCAACGGCTACGGGTACTCGCTCTGGGAGTTCCAGGTGTTCGGCACGGCCGGCACCGGCTCGACCGATCCCACCGATCCCACCGATCCCACCGATCCCACCGACCCGACCGACCCGACCGACCCGGGTGAGGTCGACCCCGGCTATCCGAACGAGCCCGGCCCCTTCACGACGCCGAGCGTCGTGAAGGTCGCCGGCGGCAACGGCAACTGGTCGTTGCAGGTGAATGGCAAGCCGTACACGGTCAAGGGCTTCACGTGGGGTCCCTCGTTCGCCGAGGCCGATACCTACATGCCCGGCCTGACCGGGATGGGCGCGAACACGACCCGCACCTGGGGAACCGGCGCCGACACGAAGACGCTCCTCGATTCCGCGGCCAAGAACGGCGTGCGCGTCGTCAACGGCTTCTGGCTGCTGCCCGGCGGTGGCCCAGGGTCGGGCGGATGCATCAACTACACGACCGACGCGACCTACAAGTCCACGACGAAGGCCGACATCCTGAACTGGGTGAACGTCTACAAGTCGCACCCCGCGACCCTCATGTGGAGCGTGGGCAACGAGTCGCTCCTCGGCCTGCAGAACTGCTTCTCGGGCGCCGTGCTCGAAGCCGAGCGCAACGCCTACGCGGCCTACGTCAACGAGGTCGCCGTCGCGATCAAGCAGATCGACCCGAACCACCCGGTCACCTCGACCGATGCCTGGACCGGCTCTTGGCCGTACTACAAGGCCAACACCCCGGCGCTCGACCTGCTCGCGGTGAACTCCTACGGCGACGTCTGCAACATCCGCCAGACCTGGCAGGACGGCGACTACGACTGGCCGTACATCGTGACCGAGGGCGGCGCGGCCGGTGAGTGGGAGGTTCCCGACGACGCGAACGGCGTTCCCGACGAACCCACCGACATCGAGAAGGGCGAGGCGCTCCGCGACTCCTGGCGCTGCATCTCCGAGCACGAGGGCGTCGGTCTCGGCGCGACGTTCTTCCACTACGGCCTCGAGGGCGACTTCGGTGGCGTGTGGTTCAACGTGAACCCGGGCGGCAACAAGCGGCTCGGCTACTACACGGTCGCCGACATGTGGAACGGATCCGCGGCCGGCGGCAACACGCCGCCGCGCATCAGCTCGATGTCGATCCCTGGTTCCGGCTCGATCGTGGCCGGTCAGCCGTTCACGTTCAACCTCTCGGTGACCGACCCCGACGGCGACGCCCTGAAGTACGTCACGTTCTTCAACTCGAAGTACATCGACGGCAACGGCGGGGTGCAGTACGTCGAGCACCAGCGCAGCGGCAACTCGATCACCGTGGTCGCGCCGCAGAAGCTCGGCGTCTGGAAGGCGTACGTCTTCGTCGAGGACGGCAAGGGCAACGTGGGCGTCGAGACCCGGTCGTTCAAGGTCGTGCCGCCCGCGGTGCCCGGCAGCAACGTCGCGCTCGGCAAGACCGCGACCGCGTCGAGCTTCCAGACGTGGGGCGACGACTACACGCCGGGCCAGGCGTTCGACGGCAACGCCGCGACCCGCTGGTCGGGCGAGTGGGCGCCGACCGGCTGGATCCAGGTCGACCTCGGATCGGCGAGGTCGTTCGACCGGTTCCAGCTCGTGTGGGAGGCGGCCCACGCCAAGTCCTACGACGTGCAGGTGTCGAACGACGGATCGAACTGGTCGACGATCAAGACCGTGAGCGGCGGCGACGGCGGCATCGACACGTTCGACGCCGCGGGCACCGCGCGCTACGTGCGGCTGAACCTCACCGAACGCGGCACCGAATGGGGCTACTCGCTCTTCGAGGTCGGCATCTACGACCTTCCCTGACCGGGACTCCCGATCGGATGCCGCCACCGGCGTCCGATCGGGAGCCCCACCGAGCACCCGGGCCGGTGCCCTCTCCTCGCCGGCCCGGGTTCCCCTCCGAATCCCGGAGTCCCTGAACTCCAGCGGAGTCCTCGACCTCAGGTCGCCCGACCCGCCTCAGGCGCGCCCGCGCGCCATCCCGAGCCCAGGTCCGAACGGACCGACCGGCGCGTTCCGCGCGCCCAGCAGGCACGCGCCCCACCCTCCACACGAAGGACGTACAACGATGTCCACCCTTTCCACCGACCGCATCCGCAGACCGGTCCCGTTCGCGCTCGCCCTCTCGGGGCTCGCGGCGATCGGCCTCGTCGCGGGCACGCTGGTCGCCGCGAACGCGGCGAACGCCGCCTCGGCGACCCTCCTCTCGAAGGGCGCGCTGACGAGCGCGTCGAGCTCCGAGTCCGGCGGCCTCGGCCCGCGCTTCGCCGTCGACGGCGACCGCTCGACCCGATGGGCGAGCAACCCCACCGACGACCAGTGGTTCCGCATCGACCTCGGCGCGAGTCATCCGCTCGAGCGCGTCGTGCTCGACTGGGAGGCCGCCTACGGCTCGGCCTTCACGATCGAGGTCTCCGACGACACGCAGTCGTGGGACACGGTGGCCGCGGTCACCGACGGTACCGGCGGCGTGCAGACGCTCGACTTCACGGGCGCGGGCCGCTACGTGCAGTTCGTCGGCTCCGACCGCGGCACCGGATACGGCTACTCGCTGTACGAGTTCCAGGTCTTCGGCGACGGCGAGGTCGTCGACCCCGAGGACCCGCCCGTGTTCAACGACGAGGTCACGCACCATGAGTTCCAGGCGAACTGCACGTTCTCGCACAACCGCCCCGACGACCCGATCGTCTACCCGGGCCAGCCCGGTGCCTCCCACCTGCACACGTTCGTCGGCAACCGGTCGACCGACGCGTTCACGACGACCGACTCGCTGCTCGCGAACACCGGTTCGACGTGCACGGTGCCGCAGGACCACTCGTCGTACTGGTTCCCGGCGCTCTACAAGGGCACCCAGGTGATCGAGCCCGACATCCCGATGACCATCTACTACAAGTCGGGCATCGACGACTACAAGAAGGTGCAGCCGTTCCCGCAGGGGCTCCGATTCGTCGCGGGCGACATGAAGGCGACCGTCGACCAGTTCCGCACCGCGCCCGGCGCGGTCGAGGGCTGGGAGTGCGGCGGCATCTCCAAGAGCTGGGACATCCCGGCGTACTGCGACCCCGGCACCGAGCTCAACATCCGGTACCAGGCCCCGTCGTGCTGGGACGGCATGCACCTGACGCCCCAGGCCGCGAAGGAGATGGGCCACGGCCCGCACATGGCGTATCCCGTCAACGGACAGTGCCCGATGACCCACCCGATCGCGGTGCCGATGATCGAGTTCAAGATCGCGTGGCCCGTGAGCGGCGACATGTCCGACGTCCGGCTCGCGAGCGGCTCCGACCAGTCGTGGCACTACGACTTCTTCAACGCGTGGGAGCCCGAGGTGCTCGACCGGCTCGTCGAGCAGTGCATCAACGGCGGCCTCCAGTGCAACCCGCGCGGCTACGACCTCTACAAGCCGCACCGCGGTGCCGTGCTCGACGAGCAGTACCGATTGATCCCGAAGGCCTGATCCCGATGAGAGACGACATGACGACACGACGAACGACGCGCGCGAAGACCCTCGCCGCGATCACGACCGCCGGCCTGCTCGGCAGCGGGCTCGGCCTGGCCGGATCGACGGCGGCCAGCGCCGCCGACTGCGAGGCACTGCCCACGGGGAGCATCACGGCGACCGCCTCCAGCTCCGAGGGCCCGTTCACCGCGAACCTCGCGGTCGACGGCAACCCGCAGACGCGGTGGGGTTCCGCGTTCAAGGACGCCGAATGGCTCGCCCTCGACCTGGGTGAGGCGCGCGACATCTGCTCGGTGCAGATCTCGTGGGAGGCGGCCTACGGGCGCGGGTACCGGGTGCACGTCTCCGACGACGGCACGAACTGGACCACCGCCGCGAGCGTCACGGCCGGTGACGGCGGTTCCGATACGGTCGAGGTCGACGCGCACGGCCGGTGGCTCCGGCTCGAGGGCACCCAGCGCGGCACCGGATACGGGTACTCGGTCTTCGAGCTGCAGGTGCTCGTCGGCGAAGGAGGCGAACCGCCGGTGGGCGTGATTCCAGGTGGCGGCGACCTCGGCCCGAACGTGCACGTGTACGACGACCAGACGCCCGACTCGACCATCCAGGCCGAACTCGACACGGCGTTCGCCGCGCAGGAGACCGACCAGTTCGGCACGGCGAGATCGCAGTTCCTCTTCAAGCCGGGCAGCTACGACGTGCACGCGAACGTGGGCTTCAACACCTCGATCAGCGGTGCGGGTCGCAACCCTGACGACGTGACGATCAACGGCGGCGTCTGGGCCGATGCCCAGTGGTTCGGCGGCAACGCGACGCAGAACTTCTGGCGCTCCGTCGAGAACCTCGCGATCGTGCCGCACACGGGCGAGGCGAGGTGGGCGGTCTCGCAGGCGGCACCCATGCGTCGCGTGCACGTGAAGGGCGCGCTCAACCTCGCGCCCTCGAGCTACGGCTGGGCGAGCGGCGGCTTCATCGCCGACACGAAGGTCGACGGTGCGGTGCGTTCGTACTCGCAGCAGCAGTGGCTGAGCCGCGACTCGACGTTCGGATCATGGGAGGGATCGGTCTGGAACATGGTCTTCTCGGGCGTCGAGGGTTCGCCCGCGCCGCACTTCCCGAACCCGTCGCACACCGTGCTCGACACGAGCCCCGTGACCTGTGAGAAGCCGTACCTCTACTGGGCGGGCGACGACTGGGCGGTCTTCGTGCCCGGCCTCTCGACGAACACGCGCGGCACGACCTGGGAGGGCGGTCAGACGCCCGGTCAGTCGATCCCGCTCGACGAGTTCTACGTCGCGAAGCCCGGCGACTCGGCCGAGCGCATCAACCAGGCGCTCGCGCAGGGGCTCAACCTGCTGCTGACGCCAGGTGTCTTCCACGTCGACGAGACGATCGAGGTCGATCGCGCCGACACGGTCGTGCTCGGTCTCGGGTATGCGACCATCGTGAACGACGGCGGCGTCGCGGCCATGCGGGTCGCCGACGTCGACGGCGTCAAGCTCGCGGGCGTGCTCTTCGATGCCGGCACCACGCACGCGCCGGTGCTGCTCGAAGTGGGCGAGCCCGGGGCATCCGCCGATCACGCCGACGACCCGATCTCGCTGCACGACGTGTTCCTGCGCGTCGGCGGTGCGGTCGCCGGCAAGGTCGACGACGCGCTGGTCGTGCACGCCGACGACACGATCGTCGACCACATCTGGTCGTGGCGCGGAGACCACGGCGAGGGCATCGGCTGGAACCAGAACACCGCCGACCGCGGCCTCGTGGTCACCGGCGACGACGTGACCGCGTACGGCCTGTTCGTCGAGCACTTCCAGCAATACAACACCGTCTGGAGCGGTGAGCGCGGGCGCACCGTCTTCTACCAGTCGGAGCTGGCGTACGACCCGCCGAACCAGGCCGCGTGGACGAACGGTGCCAGGCAGGGCTGGGCCGGCTACAAGGTGGCCGACCAGGTCGACCAGCACCAGGCCTGGGGCGTCGGCGTCTACTCCTACAACAATGTCGATCCGAGCATCGTCACGCACAGCGCGATCGAGGCTCCGGCGAAGCCGGGGATCCGTCTCCGCAACCTCCTCGCAGTGTCGTTGGGCGGCAATGGCATCATCAGCCACGTCGTCAACGACCTCGGCGAAGAGGCCAGCGGTACCGACACGATCCCGAGTTACCTGGCCGCATTCAACTGACCAGGACCAGCAGGACGGGCGGCGCGGTGATCCCGCGTCGCCCGTTCGTCCGTTCGTCCGTTCGGTTGACGGATGCCGCAGCATCCGCTCCGAGCTGAGCCTCCCCTTCTAGGCTGTCGGCAGCCCGAGCGTCTCGAGGAACACGCGCGCGAGGCGTGGCGCGTCGACCGTGAGCGCGACCTCGACGTGCTCCCACTCGACGCCGTCGCCGTGCACGAGGTCCTCGCCGGGGCGACTGCGCTGGTCGACGAGCGTCTGGCCCCTCGCGTATCCCGACAGCTCGACCCGCACGGGCAGCCGACGCGTGCCGAGTGCGTCGGGGTCGACGAGCGAGCAGACCGCGCCGGCGTCGCCGATGAGCCCGCTGTACTCGAACGATCCGTCGGCCGAGCCCGCGACGCGATGGCCGAGCAAGGCTCCGACGACGCGGCCGAGCGGATCCTCACCCGTCTCGAGTCGGGCGGCGAGCTCCTGCGGCACCCCGACCTCGTTGAAGACGTCGAGCCCGTACATGGAGGTCGGAACGCCCGCGTCGAGCACGATCGCGGCCGCCTCCGGGTCGTGCCAGACGTTGAACTCGGCGACGGCGGTCGCGTTGCCGACCGACGCCGAACCGCCCATGAACACGATGCGCTCCAGATGCCGCACCACCTCGGGGTGCGTGCGCAGCAGCAGGGCGACGTTGGTCTGCGGCGCGAGTGCGACGAGCGTCACGGGTCGCGGCGCGGCGAGGATCGTGCGGCGCAGGAACTCGACGGCGTGCTCGGGCTCGACCGTGCGCGAGGACGGCGGGAGCTCGACCCCGCCGAGTCCGTCGGCTCCGTGCACGGTGGCCGCCCTGGCCGCCTCGATGAGCGGGCGACGGGCACCCGCCGCGACCGGGACGTCGTCACGACCCGCGGCGGCGAGCACCCGGAGCGTGTTCTCGACGACCTGGTCGAGCGCCACGTTGCCGGCGACGCAGCTCACGCCGAGCAGCTCGAGCTCGGGGTGACGTGCGGCGAAGACGAGGGCGAGGGCGTCGTCGACACCCGTGTCGACGTCGAGGATGACAGGGATCGGCATCGGGCCAGACTAACGCCGGTCCGAACGCTCCGCCGAGGTGCGCGTGCGGGGCCGACGGCTCGGCGTGAGCTCCGAACACGAGACGAGCGGATGCCGCAGCACCCGCTCGTCTCGGTCGAATCTCCAGTGCGCCCGCTCAGCGCACCATCCGGATCTCGTGGATGGACTCGCCGAGGAACGGCTCGTCGTGCGAGGCTCCGTCGGCCGTGAAGCCGTTGCGCTCGTAGAAGCCGATCGCGTGCGTGTTGGCCGAGGGCACCCACAGCGTGAGGGCCTCGTCGCCGACCGTGGCGTCGAAGAGCTTCTGCCCGATGCCGTGGCCGTGGTGCGAGTCGAGCAGGTGGATGAAGAACAGCTCGTGCTCGCGGGGAGCATCGTCGTCGCGTGCGGGCCCGGCGCCGGCGAAGCCGACGATCTCGCCGTCGACAAGCGCTGCGAAGTAGGTGTGGTCCTCGTTCTGCCCGAGGCGGTGGGCCCACAGCTCGGCCATGCGGCGGGGCGAGAGGTTCGCGAGGGTGGCCTGGTCGACCAGCTGGTCGTAGTCTTCGTGCCAGCACTGGGCGTGCACGCGCCCCAGGGCTTCGGCGTCGGAATCGCGGACCGGACGGATCACAAGGGCTTCGGCAACGACTTCGGTGCTCATACCCAGAGGCTAAGCCAGGGTTCGGCGCACGACAAATCGAGCCGGCCGGCCAGCCCGATCGTTGTCCATCGGTGACAATGCGTCGTCGTCGCGCACGTCACCAGCCGGTGCTGCACCCCAGGCTCCGAGCACAACTCCGGATGCCGGCGGCGACACGCCGTGGGTTGGCCGAGCCGACGCGGCGTGTCGCCGCGCGGATCCGGAATAGCGCCGACGCGACGCCGACGCCGACGCCGAACGGCCCCGACGAGCGGGTGCTCATCGGGGCCGTCGGGTGCGTTGCTCGGGCGGGATCAGCCCTGGGCGCGGCGGTTCGTGCGCTGGCTGCTCTGGCCGACGAGGCTGCCGACGCGGAGCGGCTGCTTCGCGGGGCGACCGGATGCTCCGCGCTGCGCGCCCGTGGTCTGCGCGCCACGGCTGTGGCCCGAGCCCTGCTTGGGGGCGTTCGACTTGGCCTCGGCGGGGCGGCCCGACCGGTCGCGACGGGGAGCGCCGGGCGCGACATCCCCGGAACCCGAACCGCCGCCGTTGCCGCGACCCCGACGACGGCGTCCGCCGCCTTCGGTGCGAGCCTCGCCCGACTGGGGAGCGCCGTCGCGAACCGAGCGCTTGCGCTGCGCGTTCGCGCCCTGCGAGCGACCGCCGCCACCCTGCTGCTGCACGGCAGCGCGGGGCAGGGGCTTCACGTACGCGGCGACGTCGCCGACGAGGGCGGTCACCGACGGCGACTTCGCGGTCACGCGCTCGGGCGTGACCTGGATCGCGGCCTTGCGCAGCAGGGTCTTGAGGTCCTGCTTCTGCGAGGGCAGGCAGATGGTGACGACGTCGCCCTCGCTGCCGGCGCGAGCCGTGCGGCCCGAGCGGTGCAGGTACGCCTTGTGCTCCATGGGCGGGTCGACGTGGATCACGAGCTCGACGTTGTCGACGTGCACGCCGCGAGCCGCGACATCCGTGGCCACGAGCACCTTGACCGAGCCGTCGCCGAACGCGGCGAGGTTGCGGTCGCGCTGCGGCTGCGAGAGGTTGCCGTGCAGGTCGACTGCGGGGATGCCCTGCTCGGTCAGCTTCTTCGCGAGCTTCTTGGCGTGGTGCTTGGTGCGCATGAAGAGGATGCGGCGGCCGGTGCCCGAGGCGAGGGCCGTGATGAGGTCGTTCTTCGCGTCGACGTCGTCGACCTCGAAGACGTGGTGGGTCATGGCGGCGACGTGCGAGGTGGCCTCGTCGACCGAGTGCAGCACCTCGTTGTGGAGGAAGCGCTTGACGAGCTTGTCCACACCGTTGTCGAGCGTCGCCGAGAAGAGCAGGCGTTGGCCCGACTGCGGGGTCTTGTCCATGATGCGCGTGACGACGGGCAGGAAGCCGAGGTCGGCCATGTGGTCGGCCTCGTCGAGCACGGTGATCTCGACGGCGTCGAGGGTCACGTGACCCTGCTTCATGAGGTCTTCGAGACGACCGGGGCAGGCCACGACGATGTCGACGCCGGCGCGCAGGGCGTCGACCTGGCGCTTCTGGCTGATGCCGCCGAAGATCGTGGTCGTCGTCATGCCGTACGCCTTGGCGAGCGGGGCGAGCACGGCGTCGATCTGGGTTGCGAGCTCGCGCGTGGGGGCGAGCACGAGGCCGAGGGGGCGGCCCGGGCGACGACGGCCGCCGGAGAGCTCGCCGCCGAGGCGCGCGGCCATCGGGATCGAGAACGCGAGGGTCTTGCCCGAGCCCGTCTTGCCGCGGCCGAGCACGTCGCGTCCGGCGAGCGTGTCGGGCAGGGTGTCGACCTGGATCGGGAAGGGGCTGGTCTTGCCGTCGGCCGAGAGGGCCGCGACGATGGGCGCGGGAACGCCGAGGTTTGCGAAGGTGATGTCGGTCATGGGTGCCTTTCGGGGCGCACCGCACGGTGATGCCGGCGCAGGTGCGCGTTCGCAGTGGTGCGGCGGCGCGGTGCGGCGGATCGGCCCGGCGATGGGATTGGCGAAGGCGCCGGTCGGCGCATCCGTTCGCCGTATGAGAGTCAACGGGCGCCCTCTGATGAGGCCCTGCCCGGAAAGCGTTTCTACGACGCAGGCGGCGCGTTCATCGCGCACACCATCCACCAGCATAGCGGATGTCGCATGCCCGGCGCTGAGAATGTTGGTCGACGGGTTTCGGGGCAGGGCAGTGCGGGCGGGGCGAGGCGGGACCGGACTTGCGCGGCGTGGCCGGGCGTCGCCGCCGGTTCAGCGCGGCATCCGCTCGCCGACGGGCACTTCCTCGCGGAGCGTGTTGCCCGACGGCGCGAGCGGGCACGACCACGACGGGTCGTACGCGCACGACGGGTTGTAGGCGAAGTTGAAGTCGATGACGAGCGTGTCGAGGCCGGCTCCTGGGCCGAGATCGGCGCCCTTCGCGGTGTCGAGCAGGTAGCGTCCGCCGCCGTAGGTGCCGCCCGCCGTGCCCGCCAGCTTGTCCTTCACCGGCACGAACAGGCCGCCGGCGTACTGCGTGAGCCGCCACACGTCGAGCGTGCCGAGGTAGGGCACGCGCACGGTGCCCACGAGCGAGAAGCGGATCTTGCCGTCGGACGCGCTCTCGATGACGAGCCGCTGCGGCTCCTCGGGCCGGCGCACCTCGAGCTCGAACCGCCAGTCGGGGTCGTACCGTGCGACCGTGAGCCCCGTGAACGATGCTCGGTCGTCGGGCAGCAGCGGCGACTGCGGGTGCCCGGCGAAGAGCTCGTCGCGCCCCGACTTCCAGAGCTCGTGGCCCGCGGCGGGGTCGTGCGCGCTCAGCTGCCGCACGCCCGCGTACAACCCGAACACGCGCCGACGCCAGTCGACGAGTTGCAGCGACGGGTTCTGGTCGCTCATGCGGTGGCCCCTTCCGAACGCTCGGATGCCGCGGGCCGGGCGGATGTCGGGGGTCGTCCGGATGTCGGGGGCCGGCCGGTCGACCCGGAGGTCGACCCTCGGGCGGCGGCCGCGGCATCCGCAGTTCCCGGCGGGTCGAACGCCCACGAGGGCGCGAGCTGCCGCAGGCGGCTGCCGCGCCACTGCCAGAACGCCCACGTCGGATACCAGGCGAGCGCGCCGAGCGGCCCGGCGTCGAAGCGCAGGCGGTCGCGGTAGAGCGTGCGCCCGCCTGGCAGCGCCGAGACGGCCATGCGGTGGTCCCACCGGTCGAAGAGCGCGAACGGGCCCGTGAGCGCGCCGCCGCCGTCCCGCAGCATGCGCACGCCCGGCGGCAGTCCGCCGGGGTGGCTGAGGTCGATGACCTCCTCGCCGATCGGCACGCGCCCGAACGCGCGCGGCTGCAGCCGATGCGGGCCCTCGCTCCACGTGGTCGGCAGGCCGCCCGGCTCGAGTGACGCGAAGTCGAGCCACGGGGCGACCACCTCGCGGAGCACGGCGGGGCTGTGCAGCGCCCGCCACGCGGCATCCGGCTCGCAATCGAGCTCGAGCTTCAACATGACCCGCATGAGCCGACCATATGACCGACGGATGCCGCAAACCAAGCATCTGCGGCGGATTCACGGGCGTGGCGGGCGAGCGCGAGGTGCCTCCCGCTCGCCCGCCCGCTCGCCAGCCCGCTCGCCAACCCGCTCGTGAACCCGAGCCGCTCGGCCGGAGGATCAAGATATTCAGGAGATCCTGCCGGACAGGGCTGTGGAGCGGGGTGCAGGCCGGGATCTCCTGAATTTCTCGCCGTGCAGACGGGGCGGGTGCCGGGAACCGGGTGCCGTGGTTCGGTACACGGCGTCTGCGCAGCCCGGCTGCCTAGACTCCGGCACATGGCCGACGGACTCTGGTGGGTGCCCTCGCTCGTGGTGGCCGGCGTCGCCGTGGCCGGGTTCGTCGGGGCCGTGCTGGGATTCCGCCGGCTCGGGCACCAGCGCGAGCGGGCGGCGCTCGCCGCGACGGCGCCTATCGAGATCGAGGCGAAGTCGCTCATCGTGCGCGCCGACACGGCCGTCCGCGAAGGGCTCGCCGAGGTCGCGTTCGCCGAGGCGCAGTTCGACGAGACGACCGCCCGTGCGGCACGCGCATCCGTCGAGTCGGCGCAGCGCCGGCTTCGCGAGGCCTTCCTGCTGCAGCAGCGGCTCGACGATGCCGATCCCGGCACGGCGGCCGAGCGCCGCACGTGGAGCGCGCGCATCATCGACCTCTGCGAGCAGGTGCTGCGCACGCTCGAAGACGCGGATGCCGCGCTCGCCGCACGCCGTCGTGCCGAGCACGGCGCGACCGTCGAGGGGCCGGCCATGCACGCGAGGGCCCGCGAGCTCGGCGCGCGCCGGCGAGCGGCCGCCGCGATGCTCGAACAGCTGTCGCGCCGGTACGCCCCCTCGGCGCTCGGCGGAGCGCATCGCAACCTGGAGCGGGCCGATTCCGCGCTCGCACGGGCCGACGAGCGTCTCGGCGAGGCGGCGGCCGCGATCGCCCGCGCGCAACCCGCCGCAGCTGCGAGCGCCGGTGCGGCCGAGGCGTTGGATCGAGCGGAGCGCGCACTCGACGAGGTCGGTGCCGTCGAGGCCGAGCTCGCGGCGGCGACCGCGGCGGAGGCCGAGCTCGCGCAGCATCTGGAACTTGAGGCGTCGGCGGCTCGGGCCGAACGCGACGCGGCCGTCGATGCCGCCGCACGCACGGCCACCGAACCGACCGCCGATGCCGGGGCGGCGCTCGCGCTCGCCATCGCCGGGGCCGCCGACGAGCTGGCCATGCGCGCGCAGCGGGTCACCGATCCGTTCGCGGCGCGCGACCGCCTGCGCATCGCGCTCGACCGACTCGATGCGGCCCGCGCCGAGGTGAGGACGGCGCGGTCCAGACTCGACGGCGCCGACCGCGCGCTCGGCAGCGCCCTCGCGATCGCCGAGAGCCAGCTGCGGGCGGCGAACGCGGCCATCGCGCACGGTGGCGGCCGGGTCGGCGCCGACGCGCGCACGCGCCTCGCCGAAGCGGAGCGCCAGCTGCTCATCGCCCGGCGTGAGCCCGACCCGGTGGCCGCGCTCGACGCGGCCCGTCGTGCGACGTCGCGGGCGAGCGACGCCGAGGCGCTCGCGGCCTACGACGCCATGCGACGCTGAGGCGCGGATCTCGCGGCGGTGGGCGCGGGTGCGCCGCATCCGGTGGTGTTCGTGCGTGGTGCGCGGTGCGTGGTGTTGGTGCGTAGTGCTGCGTGGTGCGTAGTGCGCAGTGCGTGGTGCCTGGTAGGCGGTGATGCTTGGTGTTCGTTGCGGTCGCGTTGTTGCGCAGATCGCGCCATCCCGCCGGGTCGCCGGGTCGCCGCCTCGCCGCGTCGCCGCGTCGCCACGCCGTCCGAGCTCTGCCGCCGCCGCGCTGCCACCGCGCGTCATGATGCGACGCCGGTTCCGGACTCGGCGCCGGTCGGCGTTAGCCTGTCGCGGTGAGCGATTCGACGGCCGCCCTCGGGCAGGCGAAGTACCAGGTCCGGTTCGACTGGGGCGTCGACGGTGCCCGACGCATCCTCGTGGGGGCGCACGTGGTCGTGCTCGTGGACGCGCTGCTCGTCACGACGCAGGCCGTGCTCGCCGCCGAGCGCGGGCAGACGCTCGCGCTCGCCGAGGGCGCGGCACCGGATGTCGCGGCCACCGAGACCGCCGAGCTCGCCCGCGATCTCGCGGGCCGCGACGTCGTCGTGCTCGCCGCCTCGCTGCGCAACCGCGAGGCGGTCGCCCGCCGAATCCTCGCCCTGCAGGAGTCGCGCGGCGAACGCCTGTTCGTCGCGGTCGTCGCCGCGGGCGAGCGAGCCGTCTCCGCGAGCGGGGACGACGCGGGAGCGCCGGCCACCGGCATCCGCTTCGCGATCGAGGACCAGCTCACGGCCGGCGCGGTGATCGATGCGCTCGTGCGACTCGGCGTCGACCACACCTCGCCGGAGGCCGCCGTCGCCTGCGCGGCGTTCGAGGGGTTGCAGCACGCGGCCGTGCACCTCATCGGCGCCGGCGGATCGGGCGCGGAGCTCGTCGCCGACGCGCGCAAGGACGAGGTGCGGCAGGCCACCCAGCGCGACGTCACCGACGTCGTGCCGGAGCTGCGCGACGGAACCTTCGGGGCGTAGCCCGCGGCATCCGCTCGCTCGGGACGGCTCGGGTCTCGGGACGCGGTGTCTCGGGACCCATCGGTGGGTCGGGCAGGGTCTCGATACGGCGCCGGAGCGCCTCCTGACCGGCGGGGATTCGCCTGGAGGTCAGGCGGCGGTCTGGTCGAGCTCGACGCGCCCGTTCGCGCTCGCCTTGCGCGCGCGGTGGGCGCGCACCTTGGCGCGGTTGCCGCAGCGCTGCATCGAGCACCAGCGGCGGGTGGCCGCGCGCGACGTGTCGAGGTAGACCATGCTGCAGTCCGGGCCGTCGCACTCGCGCAGGCGCCCGGCGTTCTCGGGCGAGAACACGTCGACGGCGTCGCGGGCGATCGTGGCGAGCGCCTGCGGCACGGTGTGCACCGAGCGGCCGGCCTGGCGCGTGCCGCCGCCGAGCGACGGCGGGATGTCGGGGGTCGCGGCATACAGGTTGACGACGTCGACGTCGCCGCCGCGCAGCTCGTCGCCCTGGGCGGCGGCGCGGGCCATGCGCACGATCGCGTCGCGCAGCGCGACCGCGTCGAAGAGGTCGCGCGACCTGGCCGATCCGACGGCAACCGGGAACCGATCGCGCAGCCACTCGGTGAGGTCGTCGGGTGCGTGGAGGCGTTCGTTCGCCGCAGCAGCGGAGGCCGCCCTTGGAGCGGCCGGCTCGCCCAGCGCGCCGGTCACGGCGAAGTCGAGGGCGAACGAACCGGAGTCGAACCACCAGCGAACGCCTTCGCTGGAGACGAGCCATTGTCCGACGGGGATCGAGACGGTTGAGACGGGCACCCGGCAATGCTAGCGGGACTGGGCGCCGCCGAAGATCGCGATCTGCTCACGGTTGGAACGAATGCCCCCGGCGGATTCGGAATCGTATGCCGAACGGCGTATGCGATCAGCCCGCGCTCGCGCTGGCCGCCCGACGTCGCACGGCGGCCGTGATCTCGCGGCGGTGCCAGACGATGAGGTTCGCGCGGTCGAATCCGCGGTGGCAGACACCGCAGCTGAGCGGGCGGGTCGGCTGGCGGTAGCGGAAGTGCTCGTGCCCGGCGGGGCACCGGCCGACCCAGGGTGCGAGCTCGTTGGCGACCTCGCCGTCGTGCGTGCGGCGGCCGACGTAGCCGATCTCGGCGGCCGTGCGCCGCCACTTCGGCCCGTGGCCGGCTCGGGGTCCGGCCATGGCATGAGCCACCTCGTGCAGCAGGATCTGGTGGATCTCGTCGTCGTCGTAGCGCGCGGCGAGATAGCGCGACACCGAGATGCGCTTCGAGGTGTAGTTGCAGAGGCCGGCGCGCTTCTTGGCGTTGTCGTAGCCGAAGCTCCAGACCGTCGGGTCGAGGTGCAGCACGATGAGCGCATCGGCCCACCGTCGCACCCGTTCCAGATCCGCCATGAGACCGAGAATAGACCCGGATGCCGGGTCGGCGGCAGGGCCGATCCCGGGTGTCCGATACGGCGGACGGGCGCCTCGCGCCGGAAGCCTCAGCAGCCTCAGGCAGGTCGAGCGGGGGTCGGGTCACCCGGCCGGCGCGAGGCGCACGCGCAGCAGGCGGTCGTCGCCCGCCGAGGGCGATCCCCGGCCGTCGGTGTTGTTCGTGAGCATCCAGAGCTCGCCGTCGGGGCCCGGCGCGACATCGCGCAGTCGGCCGAGCTCGTCGACGAACCACGCTGTCGGCGCAGGGGCACCCGTCGATGCGGGGGCCGCGGCCCACAGCCGTTCGCCGCGGAGCGACGCGAGGAAGAGCGTGTCGCCGACGACCGCGAGGCCGCTCGGGCTCGCCTCGGAGGTCGGCCACTGCAGCACGGGATCGACGTACCCCTCGACGCCGCCCTGGCCCTCGACGACCGGCCAGCCGTAGTTCGCACCCGGGGTGATGCGGTTCAGCTCGTCCCACGTGTTCTGGCCGAACTCGGCGGCCCACATCGCGCCGGTCGCATCCCACGCGAGTCCCTGCGGGTTGCGATGTCCGATCGAGTAGACGAGCGTGCCGAACGGGTTGCCCGGTGCGGGCTGCCCCTCAGGCGTCATGCGCAGGATCTTGCCCGCGAGCGAGGTCGGGTCCTGTGCCGGGTCGCGCAGCCCGCCGTCGCCCACGGTGGCATAGAGGAATCCGTCCGGTCCGAACGCGATGCGGCCGCCCTGGTGGTTCGCGGCGCCGCGGGGGATGCCGCCGAGCACGGTCTCGGGAGCGCCGAGCGCGAGCGATCCGGGAGCGCCGCTCAGCGGCATCCGCACGATCCGATTCTCGGATGCCGCGGTGAGGTAGGCGTAGACGTACCCGGAGGTGCCCGCCTCGCCCGGGAGGTGCGCGAGGCCGAGCAGGCCGCCCTCGGCACCGGTCGCGACGTCGGGCACGGTGCCTGTGACGCGCAGCGAGCCGTCGGCGGTCACCTCGACGATGCGTGCGGTGTCGCGTTCGCTCACGAGCGTGCCCCCGCCGGGCAGCCGGAGGATCGACCACGGCGCCTCCAGCCCCTCGGCCATGGTCTCGACCGCGCCGGTCGGCACCAGGACGACGGGCGGGGCCGCCGGCGTCGGGAGCGCGGTCGGCGCGGCCGAGGCCGAGGCCGACGGCGTCGGCGAGCCGGGCGGGCTCGACGGCGGCGCCGTGCGCTCGGCCGGCGCGGTGCACGACACGAGCGCGACCGCGATCACGGCCGCGGTGGCCGCGACCGCGAGACGACCGACCACGAGACGACCGACCGCGAGACGACCCGACGCGATACGCACACCCCCAGTCTGTGCCGCACCCCGGCAGAATGGAACGCATGCAGCCGACGATCGACCTGAACAGCGACCTCGGCGAGAGCTTCGGGGCATGGAGCGTCGGCGACGACGACGCGATGTTCCGGGTGGTCACGAGTGCGAACGTCGCGTGCGGATTCCACGCGGGCGACGCGCTCACGATGGCGCGCAGCGCCGCCTCGGCCGCACGCGAGGGCGTCGTGCTCGGCGCGCATCCGGGGTACCGCGACCTCGCGGGGTTCGGCCGCCGTGCGCTCGACACGAGCCCCGCCGAGATCGCGGCCGAACTGCTCGTGCAGCTCGGTGCGCTCGACAGCGTGGCCCGCGCGTCGGGCATCCGGGTGCGCTACGTCAAGGCGCACGGCGCGCTGTACCACCGGCTCGCGGCCGACGCGGCGGCGGCCAGGTTGTTCGTCGAGGCGGTCGCGGCCTACGATCCGACGCTGCCGGTGCTCGGGCCGCCGACGAGCGAGATCGAACGGGCGACGGATGCCGCGGGGCTGCGGTTCGCGCGCGAGGCCTTCGTCGATCGGGGCTACGCGGCCGACGGCTCGCTCGTGCCGCGCGGCGAGCCCGGCGCCGTGGTCGACGACCCGGCGGCCGCCGCGGATCGCGCGCTCGAGCTCGTCGAGACCGGCGGCATCACGGCCGACGACGGCAGCCGCGTCGAGCTCGCGCCCGACTCGCTGTGCCTGCACGGCGACACCCCGGGCTCGGTCGCGATCGCCCGCGCGGTGCGCGCCGCCCTCGAGGGCGCCGGCGTCGCGATCGAGGCGTTCGCGTGAGCCGGCGGCTGCTGCCGAGCGGCGAGGCGGCACTGCTCGTCGAGTGCGACTCGCTCGACGAGGTGCTCGCGCTGCACGACGCGCTCGAGGCCGCCCGGCCCGACGGCGTGATCGAACTCGTGCCGGCCGCGCGCACGTTGCTCGTCGCGGTCGACCCCGCGCTGATTCCGCTCGAGTCCGCCGCGACCTGGGTGCGCCGCATCCCGGCCGAGGCCGGTTCGCGGGTCGCGGGTGCGCAGGCCGACCCCGTGCGGATCCCCGTCGGCTACGACGGCGACGACCTGGCGGCGACCGCCGAGCTGCTCGGCGTCCCGGTCGCCGAGCTCGTGGCGGCGCACTCGGGCGTCGAGTGGCGCGTCGCCTTCGGCGGCTTCGCGCCCGGCTTCGGCTACCTCGTGAGCGACGAATGGCCGTTCGAGGTGCCGCGGCTCGAGGCGCCTCGGGCGCGCGTGCCCGCGGGGTCGGTGGCCGTCGCCGGCGCGTTCGGCGGCGTGTACCCCCGGCAGAGCCCGGGCGGCTGGCGCCTGCTCGGTCGCACCGCAGCGACCCTGTGGGACCCGGCCTCGAACGACCCGGCCGTGCTCGCGCCCGGTCGTCGCGTCAGGTTCGAGCAGGCCTGATGCCCTCGTCGACACTCACCGTGGAGCAGCCGGGCGCCCTCGCCCTCGTCGAGGACCTGGGCCGACCCGGCTTCGCGCACCTCGGCGTCTCGTCGTCGGGGGCCCTCGATCGCGGTGCCCTCGCGCTCGCCAACCGACTCGTCGGCAACCCCGCAGGCGCGGCGGCGCTCGAGGTCGTCATGGGCGGGTTCCGCGCCAGGTTCGACGCCGAGACCTGGTTCGCGGTCGCCGGCGCCTGGGGCGACCTGCGCCTCGACGGGCGCCGCATCGCGCCCTACACGGCGGCCAGGGCGCTGCCCGGCTCGGTGCTCGAGCTCGGCATCGCCTCCCGCGGCGTGCGCTACGTGCTCGCGGTGCGCGGCGGGCTCGACGTGCCGCCCGTGCTCGGCTCCCGCTCGCGCGACACCCTCGCGGGGCTCGGGCCCGCGCCCGTGCAGGCGGGCGACGCACTGCCGATCGGCGCGCAGCCCGCGGCATCCGTTCCCCTGCTCGATCAGGAGGCCGCCTTTCCGCCGCCCGAGGGCCCCGTCACGCTGGCGCTGCTGCCCGGACCCCGCACCGACTGGTTCACGGATGCCGCGCACGCCGGGCTCTTCGACGGCGGCTGGCGCCTGTCGGAGCAGGCCGACCGCATCGGCGCGCGCCTGCTCGGCGCCCCGCTCGAGCGCCTCGTGGCCGGCGAGCTGCCGAGCGAGGCGACCGTGCCCGGATCCGTGCAGGTCGCCGGCGACGGCCTGCCGACGATCCTGCTCGCCGACCGGCCGGTCACGGGCGGCTACCCGGTGATCGCGGTCGTCGCGGCGAGCTCGCTCGACGCCCTCGCGCAGGTGCGGCCCGGCCAGGCGGTGCGGTTCCGCCACGCGTGAAGCTGCGGCATCCGCTCAGTTCGAGACAGCACGAAGGGGCGAGCGGATGCCGGTGGCGGCCGCCCGCGCGGTCGAACCCCGTCAGCGCTTGAGGAACACCGAGCGCGCGGGCGGCGGCGAGGGCACCGCGGTCGCGTCGGTCACGGCCGGGGCTCCGGCGATGAAGCGGCGCAGCTCCTCGCCCTCGACGAGGCGGGCCGGCGCCGGATCGCTCGCGAGACGCCTGGGCAGGCCCGCGAACGGCAGCTCGGCGTGCGAGGCGTACATCACGACGTTCCCGAAGCGGCGCCCCTTCAGCATCGACGCGTCGGCCGTGATCGCGACGTGCTCGAACACCTGCGAGAGGGTCGCCGCCTGCGACCGCGCGAATGCCAGGCCGGCGCCGTCGGCGACGTTCGCGGTCGCGATGCCGTGCGGCGCGAGGCGACGCTCGAGCAGCTCGTAGAACTCGACGCTCGTGACGTGCGCGGGCGTGCGCGCGCCCGAGAAGATGTCGACGACGGCGAGGTCGACCGCGCCGTCCAGCCCCGCGGGCAGCTTCGCGAGCACCTCGCGGGCGTCGCCGTGGCGCACGCGCACCTGGGCTCCGCGCGGCAGCGGCAGGTGCTCGCGCACGAGGTCGACGAGGTCGGACTCGAGCTCGACGACCTGCTGCCGGGATCCGGGTCGGGTCGCGGCGACGTACCGGGGGAGCGTGAGCGCGCCGCCGCCGAGGTGCACGGCCGTGATCGCCTCGCCCTCGGGTCGCACGAGGTCGATCGCGTGGCCGATGCGCCGCACGTACTCGAAGCCGAGCCAGTCGGGCCGGTCGAGCTCGACGTGCGACTGCGGCGTGCCGTCGACCGTGAGGGTCCACGAACCCGGCACCTGGCGCGACTCCTCGAGGCGTGCGAGGTGTCCGCTCACCGAGAGGCGGCGTTCGAGCGAGGGGTCGTCTGGCACGCATGCCACGCTACCCCGCCGCGCCTGCCAACCCGCAGGAGTCCCCGATGTGCGCGGGTGGTGCGCTCAGCAGGCGCCCCACAGGGCGAAGTCGAGCTTCGCGCCGGTCAGCACGGTCACCGGCAACGGCCCGCCGCCCTCGAGTCGCGCCGCGATCGCCTCCGGCAGGGGTGCGGATGCCGCGACGAGCACGCTGTTGCCCTCCTCGCCGCCGTCGAGCACGTGCGTGTCGCCCACCGCGAGCACCCCGGCGCCCGGCGCAGCCCTCGCGAATGCGCGCGCCGAGGTGCGCAGGCGCGCCAGCCCCGCGGCATCCGCGATGTTGACGATGACGACGCCGCCCTCGCGCAGCAGGCCGAGGCAGGCCGCGAGGAAGTCGGGGTCGTCGACGAACGCGGGGGCGTCGAGGTGCGTGTAGACGTCGATGACGACCGCGTCGAACCGCTCGCCGCGACGGGCGGCGTCGAGCACGGCCTCGCGCGCGTCGAGGATGCTGACCTCGATGCCCGAGGCCGGCCACGGCGCCTTGGCCCGCACGACCTCGATGAGCTCGGCGTCGTGGTCGACGACCATCTGGATCGAGCCCGGCCTGGTGGCCTCCACGTACCGGGGGAGCGTGAGTGCGCCGCCGCCGAGGTGCAGCACCGCGATCGGCGCCCCCGGCAGCGCGATCGCGTCGACCACGTGGCCCACCCGCCGCAGGTACTCGAAGAACAGCCGGGTCGGGTCGTCGAGGTCGATGTGCGACTGCGCCGTGCCGTCGACCAGCAGCGTGAGGCCGCGCGCGCTGAACACGTCGGCCTCGAACTCGATGCGCGTCATGCAGGCATCGTCCCATGTGACGGGGTTGCGGGGGCCGCTGGTCTCGAGACGCTTCGCTCCTCGACCGGCGGGGTGCCGGGCGGGGGTGCTTCGAGGTCCGCTGGTGTCGAGACGCTCCGTCGTCGCTACTCGACCGGCGGCGGCGTGCCCGTGCGGCGGGCCTCGAAGTCGTCGAGCGCGGCCTCGAGCAGGGCGGTGCGGTCGAGCCCGGTGCGTGCGGTCAGGCCGGCGATGCGCCGCTCGAGGACGTCTCGGGCGGATGCCGCGGGCGGGCCGCCGTCGAAGGAGGGCGCGCCCGCGGCATCCGTCGCTCCGCTGGCCGGCGCCTCCGCGATCGCAGCGGGCTGCTCGCGAACGAGCAGTGCGACCACCGGAAGCACGATCGTGCCGAGCGCGTCGACGATGGCGACCACCCCGAACCACCGCCAGTACGTGTCGCCGTTGTCACCCGGGATCCTCCAGTCGCTGAGGATCGGGATGATGAGCATGAGCGCGACGATCGTGATGGCCGCGAGCGTGATCCAGAGCGCCGTGCGAACGGCCCGGCGCCGACGGCCCGACAGTTGCAGGAGCAGGTTCGCGTGCGCGAGGCTCACGGCGACGATCGACGTGATGCCGAACCACCGCCAGAGCTCGGAGGGCCATCCGCCGCCGTTGTCGTACCAGGGCGTCCAGATGAGCACGAGGCCGATGACGAGCACGACGGCGCTCGCGCCGAGTCCGATGAGCCCGACGATGCGCGCGGGGCGCGCGACGACCGTGAGGTGGCAGAGCGCGAGGATGCTCGCGCCGGCGATGAGCAGCGTCGTGCTGAGCACCCGCCCCTGCACCTCGCCGAACTCGCCGCTCAGGAGCGTCACGATGCCGACGACGGCCGTGATCGACAGCGAGGCCACGAGCACGACGATCGCGAGGCGCCGGTACCCGCGCAGCGCCTTCGCGGCGGGCGCCGCCGCCGCAGCAGGAGAGGGAGCAGTGAGAGGAGGGGCAGCCGCGGCGGTCGTGTCGGCCGCGGGCGCCGCGGCGCCGGGCGCCGATCCGGCCGGTGCATCCTTCGGATCGGGTGCGTTCCAGGTCACTCGGGCCTCCTCGTCGTGGCGCTCGGCATAGGGCCGAGCAGACCCGGAATCGTACGCGGATCTGCGGTTCTCCGGGGCATCACGCGCCGTCGCGACATCCGGAAGCTGGGTTATACCTGAGACCGGCGAACAAATCAAGAATCAGCTGGACACGGCGGGTCGCAAAGTATATGGTTAACCTTTGCGCTCCCAGACCCACTATGCCTTCATATTGCGGTCGGCTTCGCATGTCGGGTTCAAACCGGCATCGGCACGCGTCTCGGGGCAATTCTCTCCGCTACCGACAGTGAACCGGCCCGACGGGGCCGATGGAGGTTATTCACTTGGCTGCTGCGCGCAACGCGACCACGCCCACTCCCAAGAACGGACGCGGTGCAAGCCGTCTCTCGTTCGCCAAGGTCACCGACACCCTCACCGTACCCGACCTGCTCGCTCTGCAGACCGAGTCCTTCGACTGGCTCGTCGGCAACGACGCGTGGAAGGCACGTGTCGAGGAGGCCGTCGAGGCAGGCCGCAAGGACCTGCCCGAGGCGACCGGTCTCGAAGAGATCTTCGAGGAGATCTCCCCGATCGAGGACCTCGGCGAGACCATGCAGCTCTCGTTCACGAACCCCGAGCTCGAGCCGCCGAAGTACACGATCGACGAGTGCAAGGAGAAGGGCAAGACCTTCTCCGCACCGCTCTACGTGAACGCCGAGTTCATGAACCACCTCACCGGTGAGATCAAGACCCAGACGGTCTTCATGGGCGACTTCCCGCTCATGACCGCACGCGGCACCTTCGTGATCAACGGCACCGAGCGTGTCGTCGTCTCGCAGCTCGTGCGTTCGCCCGGTGTCTACTTCGAGCGCACCCCCGAGAAGACGTCCGACAAGGACATCTACTCGGCCCGCGTCATCCCGAGCCGTGGTGCATGGCTCGAGTTCGAGATCGACAAGCGCGACCAGGTCGGCGTGCGCATCGACCGCAAGCGCAAGCAGTCCGTCACGGTCTTCCTCAAGGCCCTCGGCCTCACGAGCGAAGAGATCCTCGAGCAGTTCGCCGGCTACGAGTCCATCGCCCTCACCCTCGAGAAGGACAACATCCTCACGAAGGAAGAGGCGCTCAAGGACATCTACCGCAAGCTGCGTCCGGGCGAGCAGGTCGCCGCCGAGGCCGCGCGTGCGCTCCTCGACAACTTCTACTTCAACCCGAAGCGCTACGACCTCGCGAAGGTCGGCCGCTACAAGATCAACACCAAGCTCGGCCTCGAGGCTCCCCTCACCGACTCGGTGCTGACCGTTGAAGACATCGTCGCGACGATCAAGTACCTGGTCGCCCTGCACGACGAGCGCACCACGCTGCCCGGCCGTCGCAACGGCCAGGCGATCGAGCTGCGCCTCGACGTCGACGACATCGACAACTTCGGCAACCGTCGCATCCGTGCGGTCGGCGAGCTGATCCAGAACCAGGTCCGCACCGGCCTGTCCCGCATGGAGCGCGTCGTCCGCGAGCGCATGACCACGCAGGACATCGAGGCGATCACCCCGCAGACCCTGATCAACGTGCGACCCGTCGTCGCCGCGATCAAGGAGTTCTTCGGCACGTCGCAGCTCTCGCAGTTCATGGACCAGAACAACCCGCTCGCGGGCCTGACCCACAAGCGTCGCCTCTCGGCGCTCGGCCCCGGCGGTCTCTCGCGAGACCGCGCCGGCGTCGAGGTCCGAGACGTCCACCCGTCGCACTACGGCCGCATGTGCCCGATCGAGACCCCTGAAGGCCCGAACATCGGCCTCATCGGCTCGCTCGCGTCGTTCGCCCGCATCAACTCGTTCGGCTTCATCGAGACGCCGTACCGCAAGGTCGTCGACGGCAAGGTCACCGACGACATCGAGTACCTCACCGCCATGGAGGAGAACGGTGTCATCGTCGCGCAGGCGAACGCACCGCTGAAGTCCGACGGGCACTTCTCCGAGGACCGCGTGCTCGCACGCAAGACCGGCGGAGAGGTCGACATGATCCCCGCAGGCGAGATCGGCTACATGGACGTCTCGCCGCGCCAGATGGTGTCGGTCGGTACCTCCCTCATCCCCTTCCTCGAGCACGACGATGCGAACCGCGCCCTCATGGGTGCCAACATGCAGCGTCAGGCCGTGCCGCTGCTCCGCAGCGACTCGCCGCTCGTCGGAACCGGCATGGAGGGCTACGCGGCCATCGACGCCGGCGACGTGGTCACCGCCGACAAGCCCGGTGTCGTCACCGAGGTCTCGGCCGACTCGGTCACCGTGCAGCTCGACGAGGGCGGCACGCAGACCTACTGGCTGCGCAAGTTCGACCGCTCCAACCAGGGCACGTCGTACAACAACCGCGTCATCGTGACCGCGGGTGAGCGCATCGAGGCCGGCGAGGTCATCGCCGACGGTCCCGCGACCGACAACGGCGAGCTCGCGCTCGGCAAGAACCTCCTCGTGGCGTTCATGCCGTGGGAGGGCCACAACTTCGAAGACGCGATCATCCTCAGCCAGAACCTGGTGAAGGACGACGTGCTCTCCTCGATCCACATCGAGGAGTACGAGGTCGACGCCCGCGACACGAAGCTCGGCAAGGAGGAGATCACGCGTGACCTCCCCAACGTCAGCCCCGACCTGCTCGCCGACCTCGACGAGCGCGGCATCATCCGCATCGGCGCCGAGGTCCGCCCCGGCGACATCCTCGTCGGCAAGGTCACGCCGAAGGGCGAGACCGAGCTGTCGGCCGAGGAGCGACTGCTCCGCGCGATCTTCAACGAGAAGAGCCGCGAGGTTCGCGACACGTCGCTGAAGGTGCCCCACGGCGAGCGCGGCACGATCATCGCCGTCAAGGAGTTCTCGGCCGAGAACGACGACGAGCTCGGCTCGGGCGTCAACCAGCGCGTGGTCGTCTACATCGCCCAGAAGCGCAAGATCACCGAGGGTGACAAGCTCGCAGGCCGTCACGGCAACAAGGGCGTCATCTCGAAGATCCTGCCGGTCGAGGACATGCCGTTCCTCGCCGACGGCACCCCCGTCGACGTGATCCTCAACCCGCTCGGCATCCCGGGTCGAATGAACTTCGGCCAGGTGCTCGAGACCCACCTCGGTTGGGTCGCGAAGCAGGGCTGGAAGGTCGATGGCAACCCGACGTGGGCCAAGAAGCTCCCGAAGGCGGCCCACGAGGCCGCCCCGGGCACCAAGGTCGCCACCCCGGTGTTCGACGGTGCCCTCGAGTCGGAGATCGAGGGTCTGCTCGACTCGACGCTCCCCAACCGCGACGGTGAGCGACTGATCGACTCGAGCGGCAAGACGCAGCTCCTCGACGGCCGCTCCGGCGAGCCCTTCCCGTACCCGGTCTCGGTCGGCTACATGTACATCCTGAAGCTGCACCACCTCGTCGACGACAAGATCCACGCGCGTTCGACGGGCCCGTACTCGATGATCACCCAGCAGCCGCTCGGTGGTAAGGCGCAGTTCGGTGGTCAGCGATTCGGTGAGATGGAGGTGTGGGCCCTCGAGGCCTACGGCGCCGCATACGCGCTCCAGGAGCTCCTCACGATCAAGTCCGACGACATCCTCGGCCGCGTCAAGGTGTACGAGGCGATCGTCAAGGGCGAGAACATCCAGGAGCCCGGTATCCCCGAGTCCTTCAAGGTGCTCATGAAGGAGATGCAGTCGCTCTGCCTGAACGTCGAGGTCCTCTCGGCCGACGGCACCGCGGTCTCCCTCCGCGACACCGATGACGAGGCATTCCGCGCAGCGGAAGAGCTCGGCATCAACATCTCCGCGCGCTTCGAGTCGTCGAACATCGACGAGATCTAAGCCTGGCCAGTAGACGACTACAGAGACTTTCCAAGGAGAGAAATTGCTCGACGCAACCACATTTGACGAGCTTCGCATTGGCCTGGCGACCGCCGACGACATCCGCAAGTGGTCTTACGGTGAGGTCAAGAAGCCCGAGACCATCAACTACCGCACCCTGAAGCCCGAGAAGGACGGTCTGTTCGGTGAGCAGATCTTCGGACCGAGCCGTGACTGGGAGTGCGCGTGCGGCAAGTACAAGCGCGTGCGCTTCAAGGGCATCGTGTGCGAGCGCTGCGGCGTGGAGGTCACCAAGTCCTCCGTGCGTCGTGAGCGCATGGGCCACATCGAGCTCGCCGCTCCCGTGACCCACATCTGGTACTTCAAGGGTGTTCCCTCGCGCCTCGGCTACCTGCTCGACATGGCGCCGAAGGACCTCGAGAAGGTCATCTACTTCGCGGCCTACATGGTCATCGACGTCGACGACGAGGGTCGTCACGCCGACATGCCCGGCCTCGAGAACGAGATCCGTCTCGAGATCAAGACCATCGGCGACCAGCGCGATGCCCGCATCGCGACGCTCATGGTGCGCAAGGAGGAGGAGCTCGCGGCCCTCGAGGCCGACGGTGCGAAGTCCGACGTGCGCAAGCGCGCCGAGGCCGCCGCCGACAAGGAGATGACCGGCGTCCGCAAGTCGGCCGACGAGCAGGTCGCGCACCTCGAGCGCGTGTGGGAGGACTTCCGCACCCTCAAGGTCGGCGACCTCAAGCCCGAGGACGCCGTCTTCCACGAGCTCCAGGACCGCTACAGCATGTACTTCACCGCCTTCATGGGCGCTGAGGCCATCAAGAAGCGCCTGCTCGCGTTCGACCTCGCGGCCGAGGCCGAAGACCTGCGCCTGCAGATCGCCGAGGGCAAGGGTCAGAAGAAGATCCGCGCCATCAAGCGACTGCGCGTCGTGAGCTCCTTCCTCGCGACCGGCAACTCGCCGGCCGCGATGGTGCTCGACGTGGTTCCGGTGATCCCGCCGGAGCTCCGCCCGATGGTGCAGCTCGACGGTGGCCGCTTCGCGACCTCCGACCTCAACGACCTCTACCGTCGCGTGATCAACCGCAACAACCGTCTTCGTCGTCTGCTCGACCTCGGTGCCCCCGAGATCATCGTCAACAACGAGAAGCGGATGCTGCAGGAGGCCGTCGACGCGCTGTTCGACAACGGTCGTCGTGGTCGCCCGGTCACGGGTACCGGCAACCGCGCCCTCAAGTCCCTGAGCGACATGCTCAAGGGCAAGCAGGGTCGCTTCCGTCAGAACCTGCTCGGCAAGCGCGTCGACTACTCCGGCCGTTCGGTCATCGTCGTCGGCCCGCAGCTGAAGCTGCACCAGTGCGGTCTGCCCAAGCAGATGGCGCTGGAGCTCTTCAAGCCGTTCGTGATCAAGCGCCTGATCGACCTGAGCCACGCTCAGAACATCAAGGCCGCCAAGCGCATGGTCGAGCGCTCGAACCCGCACGTGTGGGACGTCCTCGAGGAGATCATCCGCGAGCGCCCCGTGCTGCTGAACCGTGCACCCACCCTGCACCGTCTCGGCATCCAGGCGTTCGAGCCGCAGCTCGTCGAGGGCAAGGCCATCCAGCTCCACCCGCTCGTGTGCGCGGCGTTCAACGCCGACTTCGACGGTGACCAGATGGCCGTGCACCTGCCGCTGTCGGTCGAGGCCCAGGCCGAGGCGCGCATCCTGATGCTCGCGTCGAACAACATCCTGAAGCCGTCCGACGGTCGACCGGTGACCCTGCCCACGCAGGACATGATCATCGGCCTGCACCACCTGACGACCGAGAAGGCCGGCGCGGCCGGCGAGGGCCGTGCGTTCTCGTCGATCGCCGAGGCGATCCTCGCGTTCGACCAGAACAAGCCGGGCGAGATCGCACTCGACCTCAACGCGAAGGTGCGCATCCGTCTCGACGGCGTGCACTTCGCCGAGGGCGAGGCTCCCGAGAAGTTCGTCGAGGGCAAGCCGTTCCTGATGGAGACCACGCTCGGTCGTGCGCTCTTCAACGAGGCGCTCCCGGTGGACTACCCGTTCTTCAACGAGCAGGCCGGCAAGGGCCAGATCTCGGCGATCGTCAACGACCTCGCCGAGCGCTACCCGAAGACCGAGGTCGCCGCGACCCTCGACCGGATCAAGGACGCCGGCTTCCGCTGGGCGACCCGTTCGGGCGTGACCGTCGCGCTCTCCGACATCCTGACCCCGCCCAGCAAGGGCGAGATCGTCGCGAGGTACGAGAAGCTGGCCACGAAGGTGCAGTCGCAGTTCGAGAAGGGTCTCACGACCGACCTCGAGCGTCGTCAGGAGCTCATCCAGATCTGGACCAAGGCCACCGACGAGGTCGCCAAGGCCATGCAGGAGAACTTCCCGACCGACAACACCATCAACCGCATGGTCACGTCGGGCGCCCGTGGTAACTGGCTCCAGGTTCGCAACATCGCCGGTATGCGCGGTCTCGTGAACAACCCCAAGGGTGAGATCATCCCCCGTCCGATCATCTCCTCGTACCGCGAGGGTCTGTCGGTGGCGGAGTACTTCATCGCGACGCACGGTGCCCGCAAGGGTCTGGCCGACACGGCCCTCCGTACCGCCGACTCGGGCTACCTCACGCGTCGACTCGTCGACGTCTCGCAGGATGTCATCATCCGCGAGGAGGACTGCGGCACCGGCAAGGGCCTCGAGCTCCCCATCGGCACCGTCGACGCCGCGGGCGAGCTCGTCCGCGACCCGAACGTCGAGAACTCGGTGTTCGCCCGTTCGCTCGCGGCTGACGCCGTGAACGACAAGGGCGAGGTCGTCGCCGAGGCCGGCGAAGACGTGGGCGACGTGCTCATCGACAAGCTCATCGCGGCAGGCGTGGGCACCATCAAGGTGCGCTCGGTCCTGACCTGCGAGTCGGCCGTCGGTGTCTGCGCGAAGTGCTACGGCCGTTCGCTCGCGACCGGCAAGCTCGTCGACATCGGCGAGGCCGTCGGCATCATCGCGGCCCAGTCGATCGGCGAGCCCGGCACGCAGCTCACCATGCGTACCTTCCACACCGGTGGTTCGGCTTCGGCCGACGACATCACGCAGGGTCTTCCCCGCGTGCAGGAGCTCTTCGAGGCGCGTACCCCCAAGGGTGCGTCGCCCATCGTCGAGGCCGCCGGTCGCATCACGATCGACGAGACCGACCGCCAGCGCAAGGTCATCCTCACGCCCGACAACGGCGACGAGCCGATCGCGTACAACGTGCTCAAGCGTTCGACCCTCCTGGTCGAAGACGGACAGCACGTCGAGCTCGGCCAGCAGCTGATCGTCGGCGCCGTCGACCCGAAGGAAGTCCTCCGGGTCAAGGGCGTGCGTGAGGTGCAGAAGCACCTCGTCGACGGCGTGCAGGGCGTCTACCGCTCGCAGGGTGTGCCGATCCACGACAAGCACATCGAGGTCATCGTGCGCCAGATGCTGCGCAAGGTCACCGTCGTCGACCACGGCGACACCGACCTGCTTCCGGGTGAGCTGGTCGACCGGTCGAAGTACCAGGAGATCAACCGCGCCACGATCACCGAGGGCAAGAAGACGGCCTCGGCTCGTCAGGAGGTCATGGGTATCACCAAGGCTTCGCTCGCGACCGAGTCGTGGCTGTCGGCCGCGTCCTTCCAGGAGACGACCCGCGTGCTCACGCAGGCCGCCATGGAGGGCAAGTCCGACCCGCTGGTCGGCCTCAAGGAGAACGTGATCATCGGAAAGCTGATCCCCGCGGGCACCGGTCTGAACCGGTACCGGAACGTCGCGGTCGAGGCGACCGACGAGGCGAAGGCGGAGCGGTACCCCAACCGCATCTTCACCGACGACGCCGCGTTCACCGAGGGCGACCTGAGCTTCGTCGACTTCGACGCGTTCTCGAACGACGACTTCACGCCCGGCAACTACAGCTAGGCGCGAATCGCTTCACGAACGGCCCCCGATCCACCCGGATCGGGGGCCGTTCGGCGTTTCGGCCGGTCGCTCGCAGGGCGCCGACGATCCGCATGACGGATGCCGCGGCATCCGCTCGCCGTCATCGGCCGGTCGTGGGTGGCGCGCGCGACCCGTTCGGGAGGCCCCCGCTCTGGGGGCCGCGGCGTCGAACGCGCGAACCTATGGTGATCCCACACGTATTGCCCGATGCGTGGTGCTCACCCGGCGCGGTGGTCGGCCCGACGACCGCACCGACCGATGGTGCGGAGCGACATGCCAGTTCTCGGCGAGATCCTGATCCTGCAGGGCGATGTCCCGTACGAGCACCTGCACGAGGTCACCGCGGTCGACGAAGGCGACGAGCGGGCGGTGCAGTCCCTCGTCACGCGGGGGCTCATCACCGAGCGGCAGTTGCAGCGTGCGCGGGCCGCGCAGGCGGGCGTGCCGTACATCGACGACCTGCTCGACTACCCGGTCGAGCAGGAGGCGGTCGACCTCGTGGGCCCGTCGACCTGCCGTCGGCACTCGGTGCTGCCCATCGCCGTCACGGCCGAGACCATCATCCTCGCGATGGCCACGCCGGGCGACGTCTTCGCGCTCGACGACGTGCGCGTCGAGTCGGGGCTGACGGTGAGTCCGGTGGTCGCCGATCGCAGCCAGCTGCTCAGCATGATCGACCGGTACCACCGTGCCGACGAAGAACTGCTCGACCTCGCGACGACGCTCGAGGGCGAGGCCGAGGCATCCCTCACCGAGACGTTCCAGGTGGCCGACGCCGACGACGACGCGCCGATCGTGCGACTCGTCAACGTGCTCGTGTCGCAGGCGATCGCGGACTCGGCCTCCGACATCCACATCGAGCCGCAGGAGCACTCGCTGCGCGTGCGGTACCGCATCGACGGCGTGCTGCACGAGATGCAGAGCGCGCCGAAGTCGATCCAGAGCGGCGTCATCTCGCGCCTGAAGATCATGGCCGACATCGACATCGCGGAGCGTCGCAAGCCGCAGGACGGCCGCATGTCGGCGGTCGTGGGCGGGCGCAAGATCGACGTGCGCGTGGCGACGCTGCCGACGGTGTGGGGCGAGAAGGTCGTCATGCGGATCCTCGACAACTCGCACGCGAGCCTCGACCTGCGCGATCTCGGGCTGAGCCCGGCGAACCAGACCGTGTTCGAGCGGTCGTACCGCAAGCCGCACGGCATGATCCTCGTCACGGGGCCGACGGGTTCGGGCAAGTCGACGACGCTGTACGCGACGCTGAACGCGGTGGCGCGGTCGGAGGTCAACGTGATCACCGTCGAGGACCCGGTCGAGTACCGCATGAACGGCATCAACCAGGTGCAGGTGAACACCAAGGCGGGGCTGACGTTCGCGAGCGCGCTGCGCAGCATCCTGCGATCCGACCCCGACATCGTGCTGGTGGGCGAGATCCGCGACCGCGAGACCGCGCAGATCGCGATCGAGGCGTCGCTCACGGGCCACCTCGTGCTCTCGACGCTGCACACGAACGACGCGGCCAGCGCGGTGACGCGTCTGACCGAGATGGGCGTCGAGCCGTTCCTCGTGGGCTCGGCGGTCGACTGCGTGGTCGCGCAGCGCCTCGCGCGGCGGCTGTGCGAGCGGTGCAAGGCGCCCGTCGAGGTGACCCGCGAGGAGCTCGCGGTTCTGCGGTTCGAGCTCGCACCGGGGGAGGGCCTGCCCGAGATCTTCGGCGCGGTGGGCTGCCAGGCGTGCGCGAAGACGGGGTACAAGGGCCGCATCGCGCTGCACGAGGTCATGGAGGTCGACGAGCAGCTCGAGCGCCTGGCCGTCGCACGGGCAGCGGCCAGCGAGATCGGTGCGATGGCGCGTCAGCACGGCATGAGCACGCTGCGCGACGACGGCTGGGCGAAGGTGCGCGACGGGGTCACCTCGATCGAAGAGGTGCTGCGCGTCGCGATCTAGCGCGGCGTCGGCAGGGAGCGGTCATGAATCACGAGAGGCATGCGAGATGAATGCAGGCGAGCAGCGCTGGTCGGCCGACGAGCCGCTCGACGCGGGCGTCGACGTGTGGTCGGCGGATGCCGCGGGCGGCCCTTCCGGCGCTCCCGGCGCCTTCGGCGCTCAGGCGGGCGTCGAGCCGAAGCACATCTGGCCCGAGGGCCTGGAGCCCGTGGCCGAACCCGGCGTTCCGATCATCCCCGAGGGGCGCCGCGCGGTGCCGACGTGGGATTCGAGCGGGCAGACCGCCTCGGTCGTGCCGCTGACCCCGGCCGAAGAGGCGGCGCTCGCGGCGGCCGACGAGGCGCTCGTCGCGGCGCTGCGCCAGGTGCAGCTGCCCGCGGTCTCCGACCTGCATCTCGCGGTGGGGGCGGCGCCGACGTTCCGCATCGACGGCGGGCTGCGGCAGGCGACGGGCCCCGCGTGGGACGCCGAGCGGGTGCACACGGCGTTGCG
The DNA here is from genome assembly GCF_001660485.1 of Agromyces aureus. Classification (GTDB taxonomy): domain Bacteria; phylum Actinomycetota; class Actinomycetes; order Actinomycetales; family Microbacteriaceae; genus Agromyces; species Agromyces aureus. Next base: position 3,456,102 of record NZ_CP013979.1, on the reverse strand, counting down.
GAGCCTGCTCACTCCAGAGCAGGCCGAGGCGTTCGCGCGCGACCTCGAGCTGGACTTCTCGTTCGCGGTGTCGCCCGAGCAGCGATTCCGCGTGAACTACTCGATGCACCGCGGGTCGATGGGGGCGGCGTTCCGGCTCATCCCGGCCGACATCAAGGACCTCGCGGCGCTCGGAGTGCCGAAGACGGTGGAGCAGTTCGCGACACTCCCGCGCGGCCTCGTGCTGGTCACGGGTCCGACGGGTTCGGGCAAGTCGACGACGCTCGCGGCGCTCATCGACCTCATCAACCGCACGCGCGCCGACCACATCATCACGGTCGAAGACCCGATCGAGTTCCTGCACGAGCACAAGCGGTCGATCGTGCACCAGCGCGAGGTCGGGCCAGACACGCACAGCTTCGCGGCGGCCCTGAAGTTCGCGCTTCGTCAAGACCCCGACGTGATCCTCATCGGCGAGCTCCGCGACCTCGAGACCATCTCGGCGGCGCTGACCGCGGCCGAGACCGGCCACCTCGTGTTCGCCACGCTGCACACGCAGGACGCCCCGCAGACGATCGACCGCATCATCGACGTGTTCCCGCCCTACCAGCAGGGACAGGTGCGCCAGCAGCTCGCGGCGACGCTCCAGGGCATCGTGTGCCAGACGCTCGTGCGCCGGGCGACGGGCGAGGGGCGCACCATCGCGACCGAGGTGCTGGTCATGACGCCGGCCATCGCGAACCTGATCCGCGAGGGCAAGACCTACCAGGTGGCATCCGCGATGCTGGGCGGGCGCGACCTCGGCATGCAGACCATGGACCAGTCGCTCGCGTCCCTCGTCGACGCGGCCGTCATCACGCGGAGGGTCGCGCTCGAGAAGGCGCACGACCCCGACGCGTTCGAGCAGCTGGTGCGCCGCAGCGGCGACGTGACGCGCACGAACGCGCAGAGCCTCGGCGAGATCGACTTCGGCGACGCCTACTCGAAGGGAACCCGCTGATGGCCACGGCCCAGTACACGTACACCGGTCGTGACACGGCCGGCAAGCTCGTCAAGGGGCGGATGGATGCCTCGAGCGAGTCGTCCGTCGCGGGCCGCCTGGCCGTGATGGGGCTTGCGCCCGTGTCGATCGAGGAGGCGCCGCCGGGCACAGGCCTGCAGCGGGAGATCTCGTTCGGCAGCGGTGGCGGCGACTCGGTGCCGCTGAAGGACCTCGCGATCATGGCCCGCCAGATGGCGACCATGATCGGCGCGGGCCTGTCGATCCTGCGCACGCTGTCGGTGCTCGAGTCGCAGACCTCGTCGAAGAACCTCCAGCGCATGCTCACGAAGGTGCGCGACGAGGTCGAGCGCGGCGGGTCGGTCTCGGAGTCGTTCGCGGCGTTCGACCACACGTTCCCGCCGGTCATGATCAGCATGATGCGCGCGGGCGAGACCGGCGGATTCCTCGACCGGGCGCTCGCGTCGGTCGCCGAGACCTTCGAGAAGGAGGTGAAGCTGCGAGCGGCGATCCGCTCGGCGCTCACCTACCCCGTGATCGTGCTCATCATGGCCGTGCTCGCGGTGATCGGCATGCTCGTGTTCATCGTGCCGATCTTCAAGGACATGTTCGACGGGCTCGGCAGCGAGCTGCCCTGGCCCACCCAGCTGCTCGTGACGATCTCGGAGCAGATGGTCTGGATCCTGCCCGTCGTGCTCGTGCTCGGCCTCGCCTCGTGGATCTGGTGGGCGCGCAACAAGCACACCGCGCGCGTGCGGCGCACGATCGACCCGTGGAAGCTGCGGGCGCCCGTCTTCGGCAAGCTCGCGCGCAAGGTCGCGATCGCCCGGTTCGCGCGCAACCTCTCGAACATGACCGGCGCCGGCGTGCCCATTCTGCAGTCGCTGAAGATCGTCGGTGAGACCTCCGGCAACTGGGTCATCGAACAGGCGCTCGACCGCGTGGGGGAGCAGGTGCGCAAGGGCAGCTCGCTCTCGGCGCCGCTCGCGGCCGAGCAGGTGTTCCCGCCCATGGTCACGCAGATGGTCTCGGTGGGCGAGGACTCCGGCGCGCTCGAGCCCATGCTCGACAAGGTCGCCGAGTTCTACGAACAAGAGGTCGAGACGGCCTCCGAGCAGCTCACCGCGACCATCGAGCCGATCATGATCGCGCTGCTCGGCGTCGTCATCGGCGGCATGGTCATCGCGCTCTACCTGCCCATCTTCTCGATCGCCTCGGCGGTGCAGGGCGGCTGAGGGCCCAGAGCCCCGGATGCCGGTCGTGACCCCAACGCGGCCGGCATTCGGCGTGCGATCGATACGTACGCATTGACACCCGAAAAGGGGGCCTGATCTGGGGTAAATGTCACCCATCGTGGGACTTCCCGGCGATGAGAGCGCGTTCCTAGACTCACCTCACAGCCGGCCCCCGCCGGATGCAAACCCGAAAGAATGGAAGCACCGTGATCAAGCGGATCCTGTCGTCGCTCGAGGAGCGCCGTCGCAACCTCAAGGACGAGGACAAGGGCTTCACGCTCATCGAGCTCCTCGTCGTCGTCATCATCATCGGCATCCTCGTGGCGATCGCCATCCCGGTGTATATCGGGCTCCAGAACGGGGCGAAGGTGGCCTCGCTCGACTCCGACCTCAAGAACGGGCAGATCGCAGTGATCGCCTACTACGCCGAGCAGTCCACGCCGGCCGCGTCCACGACAAACACAGTGCCCTACGGCTTCGTCCAGAGCCCGGGCAACGTGCTTGCGATCACGGGAACGTCTGCGTCTGCGTACTGCGTCTCTGGTACACGCACCGATCCGTCGACCACAAAGCACATCGATCAAGATGGTGTGCTCGAGAACGGGCCCTGCTAAGCGCTACTGACTCTTCCGGTGGGGTGTCGGCACTTAGGCACCCCACCGTCCATACAACGATACTGACGGCCTACCCGAAGCCCGAAGGAACCACGTGCACCCACGCACTCACCCAACACCCGAGGTCGACGCCGGCGATGACGCCGGCCTCGGCCTCGTCGAGGTGCTCATCGCGATGCTCGTCTTCGCGATCGTGGCCGTGAGCGTCGCCTACTCGCTCACGTTCACACTGACGACGACAAAGAACACCAAGGACCGCGAGGTCGCGGTGAACCTTGCCGCCGAGGAGATCGACGAGGTGCGATCGATCGGCAACCCGTTCGCCGTCCTGTCGGTTCCCCGCCCGATGGTGCCTGCGCGTGAGCAGGTCGTGGGTGGGGTGAGGTTCACGATCAACCGCGAGACCTCCTGGGTCAATGAGTCCGGCACCGATGCGAACTGCTCGGCGTCTGGCGGAACCCTCCGCTACAAGCGCATCAAGGTCACGGTGGACTGGCCTGGCAGTGGTGCCGGAGCAGCCCCCGCCGTCAGCGAGACCCTCCTCGCGCCGGCGAGCCGCATCAACGATGCGCTGAAGGGCACGATCTTCATCTCGGTGAAGGGCTCGAACGGAGCGGGCCTCGAGGGCGTGACGCCCACGGTGAGCGGGACCTCCGGCCCGGCCGCCGAGCCGACCGATGCCGAGGGGTGCAGTTTCGTGCTCGGCGTGACGCCGGGCAACTACGCCGTCACGATCGGCGGCGGATTCATCGACACCACGCAGGCGAGCCCTTCGAGGGTGCCGGTGACCGGCAATCTCGCCGTGCTGGCGGGCCAGTCCACCGCATTCCAGTTCGAGGTCGATCGTCCCGGCACGTTCCGCACCCAGTACGCCACCAATCGCTCGGTGCTCGCGGGCGGCACCACGACGGCGATCATCTTCCCGCCGGCGTTGAAGACCAACTTCACCAGCACGCTGGCGCCATTCACGAAGTCAGCGCAGCCCGTCGACACGACGGGCACCATCAAGACCGCAGAGCTCACGACGAGCCTCTTCCCGACCCCCGCGGGGTACCAGGCCTTCGCCGGTGACTACACCGCCAGCTTGCCCAGCCAGCCCGGATGCGAGGTCTCGGACCCCGCTGCATGGGCCGCCGACGTCTCGACCTCAACCACGTACATCGCTCAGCGCGGAGCGGGCCAGTCCACGACCCCGAGCGGCACGGCCGCGCCGATCAGAGTGCCCATGGGCGTCGTGCAGATCACCCGCGCGGCGACGACCACGGGAAGCACCGCAACCCGCACCTACCTCCTCGCGATCCGCCAGGCCGGCCCGGTGCTCGCCGGGCAGCCTGGTTGCGTCGAGAGCAGCCCGCAGACGATCCAGTTCGGGCAGGTCCTGCCCGGTTCGGCCGCTGCGTCCACACGGGTCGCGCTCCCGTTCGGCAGCTGGAAGCTCTGGGCGACGAACACCAACACGACGAGCACCTCGAGCAACGTCACCCAACTCACCAGCGCAGCGCAGGCGACGATCCTCAGCAATGTGATCCCCGGCCGCGCGAACGCCGACGCGAGCGGCATCCTCACGGTCGACCCGAGGGGGATCACCCCGTGATCGGCCGACGCTCGAGACCACTCCGCAGGATCGACGGGCAGGGCGACGACGCAGGCCTGAGCCTCGTCGAGCTGCTGGTCGCAGTGATGCTCATGGGCATCGTGCTCACCATGGTCGCGAGCCTGTTCATCTCGACGACGAAGTCGACCGCCCAGAGCGGCGAGGTGCACGAATCCACGGGCAACGCCTCGAACATGGCGAACGCCCTCGGCGGGGTCATCCGTTTCGCCACCACCAACCCGAAGACCGGGTCGACGGTGCCCGACCCTGCGGTGGTCGTCGCACGCGCCGACCGCCTCGCGCTCATCGCCGCGGTCGGGGTCTCCGCGACGGCTGAGCCGAGCGGCAGGCCCCCGAAGCCGACGCTCGTGGAGTTCTCGTCCGCATCGAACCGACTGACCGAGCGCCGGTGGACCCCGACGGCCTCGGGCGCGACCTGGGTGTTCGCGGGGGGTTCGGATCCGACGACGGCCGTCCCGGCCATGACCAGAGGACTGGGCGGGCGGCTCACGAACGCGGCCGTCTTCACCTACTTCGACGCGACGGGTGCTCCGCTCGACCCCGGCACAGGAGCGCTCACGGCCACCCAGCGGGCGAACGTGGCCGAGATCGGGATCCGCCTCGTGGTCGTTCCGCCGAGCAATCCGGCAGGAGCACAGTCGGTCGTGATCGAACGCCGGATCCCGCTCGCCAACCTCGGGCTCAGGGGGCCGACATGACCGCTCGAACCGCGCGCTCGCTCCGGAGCGCGGCATCCGACGATCGCGGTGCGGCGCTCCTCACGGTCGTCGGCATCTCGCTCGTGATGCTCCTCCTCATCGCGATCGGCGCGAGCTACTCGCTGTCGGGTATCCGCAAGGCGGCCACGGACGCCGCCGCGAGTGCGGCCCTCGCCGCCGCCTACGCGGGAGCCGACGAATTCACGAGCCGGCTCTCGAACGATGCCCGGTACTCGCGCTTCGGAAACCCGGCGTCCCCATTCACGATCGCGAACGGCAGCACGGGTGGCGTCACCCTCCCGACCGGGGTCGACGCCAATCCCGCCTTCAATGTCACGGCCGGGGCAGCGTGGGCGTCGATTCCGGTGCCGCCGCCGAGTACGAGTCGTGCCTTCTTCCGGTACGAGGTCGACAACTCCCAGTACGACCGCACCGGCGTGATCCGCGTGCGCTCGACCGGCAAGGTCGATTCCACCACCCGCAGCGTGATCGTGAACATCAAGCAGAAGGGGTTCATCAACTACCTCTACTTCACCGATCTCGAGTCGACCGACCCCGTCATCAACTCCAGCTGCAACACCGCGTACGACTACGTCACCAATCACAGCACCGGCTGCCACGTGCAGTTCGGAAGTTCGGACTGGCTCCACGGGCCGATCCACTCGAACGACACCTTCAAGATCTGCTCAGCGAAGTTCGACGGTGCCATCACGACCGGCGACCAGCGTGCCACCAACTGGGACAACGCCGGTTGCTCGACGGCGCCGACGTTCGGCGGCGGCGCACCGGTCTCCGTCGCGCCGATGCCGATGCCACCGACGAACACCGCGCTGGCGAACGAGGCTCGGGCCGACATGCCCGATACCGTCCCGCGCCCAGGGTGCATGTACACCGGACCGACGAAGATCACCTTCCTCAGCGCTGGCAGCGCCCGCATCGTCTCGCCGCTCACGAAGTACACGCAGCCGGCTGCGACGGTCGGCGCGAGCCGGAACCCCGCAGGATGCGGATCGCCGGGGATCGGGCCGGGTCAACTCGGATATCCGGGCGGCTCGACCGCGGCCGACCCGCCCGGAGCACTCGTCTCGACGGTGGGAGTGCCGCTCGATCACAACCTCATCTGGGTGCAGACGGTGCCGACGAACACCGCAGATCCGAACTACCGATCCATGGCCTCCGGCCTGCCGAGCACGTTCCAGTGCCTCGCGGCCGCGGCGGCGCGGTCGGCGACCTCCTTCCCGAGCCGGCCGGCCACGAGCGCGCAGCCCGCCGGATGGGCGTTCGGCTCGGCGGCGAACCTCATCCGCTACCCGCTTGCGACCGAGATCACGCCGACGACGGAGAGCTCCGTGGCGCCGTCGTACAGCTGCTCGAACGGCGACGTGTACGTCGAGGGAACGCTCAAGGGCGCGATCACCGTCGCCGCGGCCAACTTCGTCTATCTCACCGGAAACCTCCGGTACACGAGCGCGGATGACGACATCCTCGGCATCATCGGGCAGAACGCGGTGTGGGTGTGGGACCCGCGCACGTGCACCGCGGTCACCCGCACCGACGCACCGGCCGGGACCTTCCCGGGCACATCGGGTTGCGGCAAGTCGACGACATCGGAGGACCGCCGATTCGACGCGGCGATCCTCTCGGTCGCCCACACCTTCATGTTGCAGAGCTTCGACAGCGGGAGTCGGGGCGACCTCACCGTCTTCGGCTCGATCGCCCAGAAGTTCCGCGGCCCGGTCGGCAATACGAGTGGAGCCGGTTACGACAAGGACTACTGGTACGACGAACGGTTCCGCCAGATCGCCCCGCCGAAGTTCCTCGCTCCGACCTCGACCACCTACGGCGTCACCCAGTACGCCTCCACCGCGCCCGCCTTCACCTCGACGGGAGCGCCGAACTGATGCCCGCCGTCGCCACGCTCGCCACCGCGCTGCCCGCCATGCTCGTCGCTGCCGTCGGCGTGCTGGGGCTCGCGATCGGGTCGTTCCTGAACGTGGTCGTGTACAGGGTGCCGGCGGGCAAGTCGGTCGTGGCGCCGCCGAGCGCGTGCCCCGAGTGCGGCAGCGAGATCCGCCCGCGCGACAACGTGCCGGTGCTGTCGTGGCTCGTGCTGCGGGGGCGATGCCGCGACTGCTCGGCGCCGATCTCGGCGCGGTATCCGCTCGTCGAGCTCTTCACGGGGGTCGCGTTCGCGGGCATCGCCGCGTGGGTCGCGTTCGGCCAGGGCGGTTCAGGGGCGTCGGATGCCGGTGCGCAGGCGACGTCGGGCACCCTGACCATGCAGCTGCTCGACCTGGCGATCATGCTCGTGCTGGCGGGCGTCAGCATCGCGCTGGCGCTCATCGACCTCGACACCAGGCGCCTGCCGAACGTGATCGTCGCGTGGGCGGCGATCGTGCTCGGTGCGCTGGTGGTCGTCGCCTCGCTCGCGGCCGAAGAGCCCGAGGCGATCGGGCGTGCGCTCATCGGCGGCGTCGGCCTCTTCGCCGTCTACCTGCTGCTCGCGATCGTCTCGCGGGGCGGCATGGGCATGGGCGACGTCAAGCTCGCCGGCGTGCTCGGCCTCGTGCTCGCCTACTTCGGCTGGGCCGAGCTGTTCGTGGGCGCGTTCGCCGCGTTCCTGCTCGGCGGGATCGCCGGCGTGGTGCTGCTCCTCACCCGCAGGGCGGGTCGGCGCACCGCGATCCCGTTCGGCCCGTGGATGCTGCTCGGCGCCTGGGTCGGCATCGTCTTCGGCCCAGCGCTCTCCACCTGGTACCTCGGCCTCGCCGGATTCGGGTGACCCGCCCGCACCCGACCGAGACCCGAAGCGCCGGCCCGCGGCATCCGCCCCTCACGAAATTCCCTGCAACACAGCATCGACAGCACCGCACGAACCAAGCACCGCACCAGCACCAGCACCAGCACCACAGCACAGCACGACCCGAACGAAGGAACCCGAGATGGCACGAACACTCGCCGGCATCGACATCGGCAACGGCTCGATCCGCGCGGCCGAGATCGCCGACAGCGGCGGCCGCAAGACGCCCGTGCTCACCCACTACGCCGAGATGACCCTGCCGGAGGGCGCGGTCGTCGGCGGCGAGGTGCGCGAGCCCAACACGGTCGCCGCGGCGGTGCGTTCGCTCTGGACGCGCGGCGGCTTCACGACCAGGCACGTCGTGCTCGGCATCGGCGGTGAGCGCGTGCTCGCCCGCGACTTCACGGTGCGCCGGGCGCCGCTCGCGCAGATCCGCGAGTCGCTGCAGTTCGAGGCGCGCGACGTGCTGCCGATGGCGATCGCCGACGCCGTGCTCGACTTCTACCCGAAGTCCGAGGGCGTGAGCGAGCAGGGGCCGGTCGTGACGGGCCTGCTCATCGCCGCCCCGAAGGACGTGGTGCTCGGCAACGTGCGCGCGGTGCAGGCTGCAGGGCTCACGGCGGCGGATGTCGACCTGATCCCGTTCGCGCTGACCCGGGCGCTCGTGACGCGCGCCGGGGTCGCGGGCACGGTCGCCGTGGTCGACATCGGCGCGGAGACCACGACGACCCTCGTCGTGCGCGACGGCGTCGTGCAGTTCGTGCGCATCGTGCACACGGGTGGCAACGCGGTCACGGGCGAGATCCTGAAGGAGCTCGACTCCGACCCTGCGACGGCCGAGTCGATCAAGCGCGAACTCGGCCTGCGCCTCACCGACGCCGAGACCGCCGACGGACGCCAGGCCGTCGAGGTCATCGCGAACGTCGTGCGCGGCCAGCTCGCGGCGATCCGCAACACGATCGCGTACTACCAGAACGGCCACGCCGACGAACCCGTCACGCGCGTGCTGCTCACGGGCGGCGGCGCGCACCTGAAGGGGCTCGCGACCGCGCTCGGCGAACTGACCCGACTGCCGGTCGAGCACGTCGACGCGTTCTCGGCCGTGAAGCTCGGGCACCGCCTCGAACGCGCTGGCCTGAACGGCGACGCGAGGCACATGGCCGTCGCGGTCGGCCTCGCACTCGGGACTGCGGCATGAGCGCGAAGGGCGCGGGCGACGCCATCATCGCCGCAGAGCCCAGGGCCAGCCTGCTGCCCGAGGAGATCCGCACCGAGCGCGCGGTCAAGCGCACGCGGCGCGGCCTCGTGTTCGGCGTGCTCGGCACGTTCGTCGTCGCGGCCCTCGCGATCGGCGCGATGTTCGCCCTGCAGGTGCAAGCCTCGGTGCAGCTCGCGCTCTCGCAGGCCCACACCACGAGCCTGCTGCAGCAGCAGACCGAGTACGGCGAGATCCGCGAGCTCCGCAGCAACGTCATGATCGTCTCGCAGGCCCAGCAGATCGGCGCCTCGACCGAGATCGACTGGCGCGACTACCTCGCCCAGGTGCAGGCGACCCTGCCGGTCGGCGTCGTCGTGACGCAGGCTGACATCGACTCGGCGACGCCCATGACGCCGTACGCCCAGTCGACCGCGCCGCTGCAGGGCGAACGCGTCGCGACGATCGCCTTCACGGCCACGAGCCCGACCCTGCCCGACGTGCCCGTCTGGCTCGACAGCCTCGCCACCCTGCCCGGGTACGCCGACGCGCTGCCCGGCGAGGTCACCGCCGCCGAAGAGGGCGCGTGGACGGTCACCATCACGATGCACGTCGACCAGTCGGTGTTCACCAAGCGGTTCGCCCCACCGACGGATGCCGCATCCGAACCCGCAGCAGACGGAACCGACGCCACGAAGGACGGTGAATGAGCATGACCTCGCGCAACCGGCTCTGGGTGATCGGATCCGTCGCCGCCATGGTGGTGATCCTGCTGCTGGCGTGGTTCATCGGCATCCAGCCGCAGCTCTCGTCGTTGCAGGCGCTCCAGGCGCAGCAGCAGGCGATCGATGCGCAGAACGCGCGCGAGCAGGCCGTGCTCGACCAGCTCCAGGCCGACGCCGACGACGCCGACCAGCTCGAGGCCGAGTGGCAGACGGCCTCCGCCTCGGTGCCCGACGGCACCGGCGTGCCGGCCTTCATCAACCAGCTCTACGCGCTGCAGACCAGCACGGGCGTGACGATCGAGCGCATCACGGTCAGCGACGCGGCGCCGTTCGTCGCGGCGGCCCCCGCCGTTCCCGTCGACGCGTCGGGTGACGGCACGACCGACGGGTCCGCCACCGATGCGTCCGGCACCGATGCGTCGGCCCCGACCGGCACGTCGACGGATGCCGCGGCCGGCGCCGCGACCTCCACGACGCTGGACGCCTCGAACTTCGCCACCCTGCAGATCGGCATCGAGGTGTCGGGGGAGTACTCGGCGATCCTCGAGTTCGTGCACGGACTGCAGTCGGGCGCCCGGCTCATGCTCGTGAACGAGGTCGAGGTCAGCACCGCGGCCATCGACCCGAATGCGGCCGCGGCCGTGTACGACGAGTCCGGCGAACTCGTCGCCCCGAGCGAGGACGCCGCCGCCCCCAGTCACCAGGCCCGTATCGGCGGCTTCATCTTCTCGCTCGTGAACGCCGACGAGGCCGCCTCGACGCAGTCGGATCTCGGGGCCGATCAGGCCGCAGGCCAGTAGTCGCCGCACCACGGAAGCACCGCGCGCGCTCCCGGGCTCGCGCGGTGCTCGTTGCTAGCATGGGCCAACGACCGCGGGTGCGTGGCGCCCAGAAGGAGCGCGATCATGAGCGACAAGACGAGTGGGCCTGACGAGACCGGTGCGACTCCGTCCGTCGAAGCCGATGCCACGCTGCCCGTCGACGGGGCGACGAGCGAGGCAGCCGAAGCGGCCGTTCCGGCCGACGAGGTCGTCGGAGTCGAAGAGATCGACGAGTTCGACGGGGTCGACGACGCGGTGATCGACGACGCGGTGACGGATGCCGCGGGCGAGCCCCCGGCCGACGAGCCCGCCGTTGCGGCCGACGACGCGGTGTTCTCCGACGCCGAGCCCCCCACGGCGCCCGAGCCCGAGCCCCCCACGGCGCCCGAGCCCGAGCCCTTCGTGGCAGCCGACCCCGAGCCGGTGCCCGTCGTCTTCTCGGATGCCGATCCCGAGCCCGAGCCGTTCACCGCGCCGGAGGCGGCGTCGACGCCGGAGCCGACGCCCGAACCCGAGCCGTACGCCCCTGCCGCTGCCGCCGCTGCTGCGCCCGAGCCCGCCGTCGAGACGCCCGCCGACCCCGACGCCGCGCGCACGGCCCGACTCGACGAGGCCGTCGAGCGCGCGAACGCCGGCTCCGCGACATCCGCCGAACCGGAATACCAGATCGACTACGAATCCTCGTACGACCCGGAGACCGGGACCGAGACCGAGGCCGCGACGCTCGCCGCGCCCGCCGTGACGGCGTCGGAGCCGACACCCGAGGCCGAGCCGCACACCGAGCCCGTGCCCGAGCCGGTCGCGGCCGGCAGCGTGCGCCGTGAGACGTACGTGCCGCTCGAGCCGGCCGCCGCGGCGACCGCCGTCGGGGCCGCGACGCTCGCGCCCGACCCCCTCATCACGCCGCCGACGCCCGTGCCGCCGCAGACGATCTACGTGCAGGCGCCGGTGCCGCCGAAGTCGAAGGGCAACCGTGCCTTCGGCGTGCTCGTGGCCGCGATCGGCGCCGTCGCGTTCGCCCTGCTCTACGCGGGCGTCACCTACCTGCTGCTGCTCAGCCGCGGCGACCAGGGCGCCGCGACCGACGAGTTCGTGAAGTTCCTCGCCGGCCCGTACTGGGCGCTGTTCTGGGTGCCGACGATCGCGTTCTTCCTCGGGTTCGCACTGCTCGCCGCGATCATCAACCGCGGACCGTGGTGGACCTACGCGGTCTTCGGCCTGCTGGTCGGCGTGCTCGTGTACTTCTCGTACATCGGTGCGTCGCTGCTCGCGGTGCAGGCATGGACCCTCACGTTCGACGAGGCGCAGACCTTCATCGGCGACCGCTGGCTCGACCCGTTCGCGATCGTCGCGGGCGTGATCGCCCGCGAGATCCCGATCTGGCTCGGCGGATGGATCGCCGCGCACGGCCGCACCGTCACCGAGCGCAATCGCGTCGCGCTCGAGGCCTACGACCGCGAGCTCGCGGCCGGCCCTCGGCCCGTCGCCTGAGCGGATGCCGCGGCACCGCGTCGTTCGCATCGTGAACACCGCGGTGCCGCCGCTCGTTTAGGGTTGTGCGGGAGACGGAAGCCTCCATGGTGACCACTCCCCATCGACAGCACGCGCCGAATCGGGTTCGCTGGCTCGTTGACCCTGCGCCCGAGGAGCCTCATGAGCATCACGATGCACGTCGATGACGAGCCCACCCCCGGACTCGGCCCCGACGGCCGACCCGATCCCGCCTACGCGGCCGCGCTCGGGCTCGTGCCGGCGCCGACGGGCCGCCGCGCCGCCGCGTTCACGCTCGACGCGGCGATCTGGCTCGTGCTCGCGGCCCCCACGATCTTCGGCTCCGTCGTGCTGTCGACCGCCGTGCTCGAGGCCGGCGGAGACGTCTCGGCCGTCGACCTCGGTGGCCTCGCCGGGCCGCTCATCGCGATCGCCGTCGGGCAGGCGCTCACGGCCGTGTTCGGGCTGATCCAGCTCATCTCGCACGGCCTGCGCGGCGTCACCGTCGGCAAGGCCGCCTTCGGCATCCGCTCGGTCAGTGTCGTCGACTTCGGCAAGGCCGGCTTCTGGCGCATCGTGCTCCGCGCGCTCGTGCTGTGGCTGAGCTGGGTCGTGCTGCTCGTCATCGGCCCGGCGCTCATGTTCCTCTCCTCCAACTGGGACCCCGAGCGACGGGGCCGCAGCTGGCTCGACCGCGTCGGCCGCTGCTACGCCGTCGACGCCCGCCACGGACTCGACCCGTTCGACGCCAAGGCCATGCGGCACGCGCAGCGCCAGGTCGCCTCGCCGCGCGAGCAGGGTGCGGCGAAGCCGCCGTCGCTCGCGAGCGACCGCCCGGTGGGCGAGGAGTTCCTCATCCCCTCGCAGCGCTCGAGCTCGGGGGTCGTCTCCGCCGGCGGATCCGTCGAGACCGGGCAGTGGGCCCCGCCGCCCGTCGGCACCACGGCACCGCCGGTACCCGGCGTGCCCTCGCCGCTGCCCCCGACCGCCGCTCCCGTGCCGCTGTCTCCCGCGACCCAGACCTGGGCGCCCCCGGCGCACACCGCGCCGTTGCCGCCGGCCGCACCCGAGACCGCATCCGTCGCCGCTCCTGCGCCGACATCCGCCCCGTCGTCGTCGCCGCCCGCGACCTCAGCGCCGCGGCTCGTGCTCGCGTTCGACGACGGCTCGCGCCTGGTGCCGGCCGAATACGGCCTGCTCGGCCGCGCACCCGTCGCCGCGCCCGGCGAGCGCATCCAGCTCGTGCCGCTCGACGACCCTTCGATGCTCATCTCGAAGGTCCACGCCGAGTTCGGCGCCGACGCGTCGGGCGTCTGGATCGCCGACCGGGGGTCGACGAATGGCACCGACCTGCGGCATCCCGACGGCCGAACCGAGACCCTGCGCGCCGGCGTGCGAACGCCGCTCGGGGTCGGCAGCGTGGTCACCCTCGGCGGCCGCAGCTTCACGATCGTCACCGAGCCCGGAAGGTAACGCATGAAGCTCAAAGTCGGTCTCCGCCGCCAGCAGGGCGCTCCCGTCGACCTCGTCATCACGACGGATGCCACGGCCACCGTCGGCGACGTCGCCTCGGCCATCGCGCACAACGACCCCGCGTCGCCCGGCCTCCGCGGCGTGACGGGGCTCAGCCTCGCGGTCGCGCCGCCGACCTCGAGCGAGCCCGTCGTGCTCGACCCGCAGGTGCTCATCGGCGACGCCGCGATCGGCTCGGGCTTCAACGCGGCCGTCGTGGCCGGCCAGACCGCAGGCGGCCAGGGCGGCCAGTCGGCCGTCGCCGCCGTGATGCGCGTGCACAACGGGCCCGACGCGGGCCGCGAGTTCGGGCTCCGGCGCGGGGCGAGCATCATCGGCCGTGCGGCCGGCGCCGACATCGTGCTCGTCGACGCGCTCGCGTCCAAGCGCCACGCGCGGGTCGAGGTCGACCAGTCCTCGATCGAGCTCGTCGACCTGAACTCGGCGAACGGGCTCCTCGTCGACGGCGGTCTCGTGCAGCGCGTTCGCGTGATCCCGGGCCAGACGATCACGATCGGCGACACCGACATCTCGTTCTCGCTCGTCGCCGCGAGCGACGCGGCCCCGGCGGCCGACCCGGTGCTCGAACGCGGCGGTTCGCTGATGTTCAACCGGTCGCCGCGCGTCGAGGAACGCTACCCGGGTCTCGAGCACCGGCATCCGACCGTCCCGAACGAAGCCGAACCGCGCCTGTTCCCGTGGCCCATGATCGTCGCGCCGATCATGCTCGGCTTCGCGATGTTCGCCTTCACGCAGCGCGCGTCGTCACTGCTCATCATCGCGATGTCGCCGCTCATGATGCTCGGCAACTTCGTCGGCCAGCGCACCCAGCAGGGCAAGAAGCTGCGGCTCGAGATCGACACGTTCGAGACGCAGATCGAAGACCTCGAGGAGAAGCTCGCGAAGGAGACGGTCGTCGAGCGGTCGCGCCGCCACGAGGAATCGCCCTCGGTCGCCTCCGTCTACGAGCAGGCCATGCGCCTCGGTCCGCTGCTCTGGACCCGTCGCCCAGAGCACTGGAACTTCCTCGCGCTGCGCCTCGGGGTCGGGAGGGCACGCAGCCGCAACACCGTCGCCGAGTCGAACGAGCTGAAGGGCATCGCGCGCTTCGCCCGTCAGGTCGACGTGCTGCGCGACCGCCACGAGTACATCGACGAGGTGCCGCTGGTCGAGATGCTGCCGAGCTCGGGCGCGATCGGCATCGCCGGGCCTCGTCACCTCGCCGCCGACGTGCTGCGCGGCCTCGGCGTGCAGCTGTTCGGCCTGCATGCGCCGAACGAGCTCATCACCGCCGCGATCGTCGACCCCGCGTGGGCCCGTGAGATCGAGTGGATGAAGTGGCTCCCGCACACGACGAGCCCGAAGTCGCCGTTCGCCGACCTCGCCCTCGCCGACAGCCAGTCGGCGGGCACGGCCCTGCTGAACGCGCTCGAGGAGACGATCCTCGAGCGCCTCTCGGGCACGGCGAGCCGCCGAGGCCCGCTCAGCACCGACGACTCGACCATGTCGCTCGGCGCACGCGTGGGGGCCTCGGGCAACTCGGCGGGCGATCTCGACGGAGACCTCGCCCTCGTGCTCATCGTCACCAACGACGCACCGGTCGACCGCCCTCGCCTCACGCAGGTCATCGAGCGCGGGGCGGATGCCGGCATCTTCACGATCTTCCTCGCGCCCACCGTCGAGTCGCTGCCGGCCGCATGCCGCACGTTCATCGACGCCACCGACGGTCTCGACAAGGCCAGGGTCGGCTACGTTCGCGCCGGCGAGGACTACCGCGACGCCGTCATCGAGGGCGTCTCGAACCAGTACGCCGAGGTGTTCGCGAAGCGCCTCGCGCCCGTCGTCGACTCGAGCTCGGTCACCGCGGACTCCACCGACCTGCCCCGCAGCGTCTCGCTGCTGCGCCTGCTCGGCACCGACCTCGCGGCCCAGCCCTCGACCGCGGTCGAGCGCTGGAGGCAGAACAACTCGATCCTCGACCGCACGCGCGGTGTGCGACCCCGCCTGAAGCGCGCCGGCACGCTCAAGGCCTTCATCGGCCAGGGCAGCCCCGACGCGATGTCGCTCGACCTGCGCACGCAGGGCCCGCACGCGCTCGTCGGCGGCACCACGGGCTCGGGCAAATCCGAGTTCCTGCAGGCGTGGGTGCTCGGCATGGCGGCCGAGTACAGCCCCGACCGCGTCACGTTCCTCTTCGTCGACTACAAGGGCGGGTCGGCGTTCGCCGACTGCGTCGAACTGCCGCACTGCGTGGGGCTCGTCACCGACCTGAGCCCGCACCTCGTGCGCCGCGCCCTCACGAGCCTCCGCGCCGAGCTGCACCACCGCGAGCACCTCTTCAACCGCAAGAAGGCGAAGGACCTCCTCGAGCTCGAGAAGCGCCAAGACCCCGAGACCCCGCCCGCGCTCGTGCTCGTCATCGACGAGTTCGCCGCCCTCGCCGGCGAGGTTCCCGAGTTCGTCGACGGCGTCGTCGACATCGCCCAGCGCGGCCGCTCGCTCGGCATCCACCTGATCATGGCGACCCAGCGCCCCGCCGGCGTCATCAAGGACAACCTGCGTGCGAACACGAACCTCCGCGTCGCACTGCGCATGGCGGATGTCTCCGACTCGAACGACGTCGTCGGCGACCCCGTCGCCGGCACCTTCGACCCGTCGATCCCCGGCCGTGGCATCGCCAAGACCGGGCCAGGACGCCTCGTGCCGTTCCAGTCCGGCTACGCCGGCGGGTGGACGAGCGACGTGCCCGACGTCGCCCAGGCCAAGGTCGCCGAACTCCGCTTCGGCGGTGCGATCGTGTGGGAGAACGACGCCGACGCCGAGTCCGACACGCACGATGAAGACCTGGGCCCGAACGACCAGAAGCGGCTCGTCAAGAACCTCATCGCCGCGGCATCCGAAGCCCGGATCCCCGCTCCTCGCCGGCCGTGGCTCGACGACCTGGCGACCACCGTCGACCTGCGCAGCCTGCCGCAGGACGGCGATTCGCGCATCCCGCTGGGCCTCGCCGACATCCCCGAGCGTCAGCTCCAGGAGCCGATGTACTTCGTGCCCGACACCGACGGCCACATGCTCGTCTACGGCACGAGCGGCGCCGGCAAGTCCACCGCGCTGCGCTCGATCGCGATCGCCGTCGGCGCCCGCCCCGACCTTTCGCGCGCCGTGGTCTACGGCCTCGACTTCGGCACCGGGTCCCTGCGCGCCATCGAAGACCTGCCGCACGTCGGATCGATCGTGCCGGGCGACGACGCCGAGCGCGTGCAGCGCCTGCTCCGCAACATCCGCTCGGTGCTCGACGAACGGGCCAAGCGGTTCTCGGCCGTGAACGCGGCGACCCTGTCGGAGTACCGCACGATCACCGGCCGTACCGACGAATCGCGCATCCTGCTGCTCATCGACGGCTTCGGCACGTTCAAGCAGGAGTGGGAGGCCACCTCCGCCCGCTCGCCGTTCTACGCGATCTTCATGCGACTGCTCGGCGAGGGCCGCCCGCTCGGCATCCACGCCGTCGTGACCGCCGACCGCTACGGCGCCGTGCCGACCGCGGTCAGTGCGAACGTCAGCAAGCGCATCATCCTGCGCATGTCGGATGACGGTGCCTACGCCATCCTCGGCGCCCCGAAGGACGTGCTCAACGAGCGCAGCGCCCCGGGGCGCGCCATCGTCGACGGCTTCGAGACGCAGATCGCGGCCATCGGCGGCACCGCGAACGTCGCCGAGCAGATGAGCGCGATGCAGGAGTTCGCCGAGGCGCTCCGCGCGCGCGGCGCGGTCGAGGCCTCCGAGATCGGCGCGCTGCCGACCTCGCTCGCCCCGGCCGACCTGCCCGACCAGCTCGACGGACAGCCGGTCATCGGCGTCGCCGACGACGTGCTCGGGCCCAAGGGATTCGAGCCGATCGGCACCTTCGTCATCGCCGGGCCCCCGAAGAGCGGCAAGTCGAACGCCCTGCGGGCGCTCGTCACGTCGATGCGCCGCTTCGACCCGTCCGTCGAGCTCTTCCACTTCGGCGGTCGGCGCGCGGTGCTGCGCGAGTTCGCGCCGTGGCGCCGTTCGGCGACGAGCATCGACGACGCCAGGGCGCTCGCGAAGGAGCTCGTCGGCATCGTGGGCGACGAGTCGATCCCCGGCCGCATCATGATCGTCGTCGAGAACGTCACCGAATTCGGCGACACCGACGCCGAACGCCCGCTCAAGGAGCTCTTCCAGGCGATCAACCGGAGCGACCACTTCCTGGTCGGCGACGGCGACGTGTCGCAGCTGAGCTCGGGCTACGGACTCGTCGGCGAGCTGAAGGCCGGCCGGCGCGGCATCGCGCTGCGCCCCGAGACGTACGACGGCGACTCGCTGTTCAAGGTGCCGTTCCCGAAGGTCGCCCGCCACGAGTACCCCGAGGGCCGAGGCATCTTCGTCGAGAACGGCGCATTCGTGACCGTGCAGTTGCCGCTCGTGGGGGAGCAGCCGCTCGGTGGGTAGTCCTCCCCATTGGGTGCGTCAGCGGGATGCGCCTATCTTTGGGAGAGGCAGGGCGCGCTGCGGCGGGCCGAGACATCAGGGAAAGGTAGCAAGATGGCAGACTTCAAGGCTTCTTACGGCGAGATGGAATCGATGGCCGGCAAGCTCGACAGCGGTCGCGAGGACATCGGCGACGTGCTGCGCCGCCTGAAGGACGACGTCGACCGCCTCCTCGGCGACGACTTCAAGACCCAGCACGCGTCGGGCAAGTTCGGCGAGGGCTACACCGAGCTCACCACCGGCCTCGAGAAGGCGATCGAGGGCATCAGCGACATGGGCGACTCGCTCCGCAAGATGATGCAGGCGATCAAGGACACCGACCAGGCACTCGCCGGCAACTGATCATGCGGCGTCGCCCGCGGGCGACGCGCGACAGGGGAGGACCCCGGGTCCTCCCCTCGGTGCGCTCATGAGCGCTCCCGGCCCTCCGAGCGGTCGGGCCCCAATTCTCGAGAGGAACAGCGTTGGCTGACGTCTACGTGAAGGTCGAGCACCTCAACCGGCTCAACGGATCGCTCAAGCAGATCCTGGTCGAGTTCGATGAGGCAGGGCGACGCACCGATCGACTGCAGGACATGATCGGGCGCCCCGACGGACGCAGTGGACTGCGCGACCGCACTCACGAATTCGAAGGCGGCTGGGACGACCGGCGCAACGCGCTCGTTGCGAAGCTGCAGGGCATCCAGGCCGCGGTGGAGTCGACCTGCACCGGTTGGCAGGACTTCGACCTCGAGGCTGCGAAGAGCCTCAAACTCAGCGCGAGCGACGCCTCGCTGCCGACCAGGTAGGCGCAGAACATGCAGACCAAGCACGGCCACGACGTCCACGTCATCGAGGGCGACGCACAGGGCATCCAGCAGAGGGGCGCTGAGATCGAGGATCTCGGCCGCCAGATGCGATCGGCGGCGACGATCCTCAGTGCCATCGGCAGTGGCGCGAGCGAGGAGCGCGGCCGTTCGATCGAGAAGATCAAGGACGAGGTCGGCGAGGCGCACGAGGAGCTGTCGAAGGCCGGCGACCGGTATGCACCCACCGGTACGGCGATGAAGCAGTACGGAAGCCGGCTGGAGTCGATCCAGTCCGCGATGCGGGGCATCGTTGCCGAAGCGGAGCAGGCGAAGGCCACGCTCGACCAGAAGTCAGCCGCAGCCGCCTCCGCGCAGCACAACGTCGACGCGTTGCCCGATGGTGTGCCGGTCGACGACGCCGCGGAGTCGCGCAAGCGAAGACTCGAACTCAACGCAGCCGATGCGGCCGGAGACGTGACCACTGCACGCCGTCACCTCGACGAACAGCTCGACGAGTTCGACGGGCAGTGGACCCGCTGGGACGAGGCGTACGACGATGCGCTGCGCTCGATCAACGACGCCACCCACGGCAACGTGACCGACGACTGGACCGACAATCTCGCAGGTGTCGTCGAGGTGGTCGTCGACGTGCTCTCGGTCGTCGGAATCGTCGTCGCGATCGCCGCGATCATCATCGGCGGTCCGATCCTGGCACTCATCGGCGCGGTCATCGGCGTCATCGCGCTCATCGGTACCGCATACCTCTACGCCAAGGGTCGAAAGGGCGGAGACGACCTCGCCTGGGCGATCGTCGGGATCCTGCCGTTCGGCAAGCTCGGCAAGCTGTTCAAGGCAGGCGAGCGCATGCAGGCACTCGCCTTCTTCAAGGGCCCGGTCGGAGACATCGTCGAATCGGTCGGCCAGATCCGCGGGCTCCGAGGTGTCGTGCGGGGTATCGACGGCCTCGGCACCGGAAGCGGACTGGGGTCCGCTGCCCGAGCCGGCCTCGCCTCTCGCGTCGGCTCGGTGTTCGACGGGCTCCGGTGGCGTGGATACGGCCCATCGGGCGTCTGGCAGAACGTGATCGG